>JBEKKU010000044.1:0-16338 GCA_050010575.1 Thermacetogeniaceae bacterium
CCCACGCACTGGTAATAATAATACTTTGCAGAATTCGCATCTCTACGCTGCGAAGTGCCAACCATCGGAGATTTGCAATCGCCGCAGCATACTTTCCCGGTGAGAAGGTAGTTAGTACCACGATACTGAGGTCCCTTCCTGCGCCCTTTCATTAACTCCTGCACCTGATCGAACACCTCCCTGGAGACGATGGCCGGCAGGCCGTCCTCCACAGTTATAGCATCTGGGTTGCCCTCCCGACCCTGTCGCCAGTTTCGCTTTCCCTCGATCCTCCGGGGCGCTCGTCCATAAATATATGTACCGCGATATTTAAGATTCTGAAGCATTTCATGGATGGTTGTCTGAGAGAACATGTTGCCCTGCCTGGTACGGTAAGGCATCATCATTTGTTCTATCTCGCCGTATGTTCGCCGCTCCAAGACCATCTCGAACATGCGGCGGACTGGAGCGGCCTCTGATTCCTCGATCTCGTAATAGCCCTCATCGTTAACCCTGAATCCGAAGAGAACCTGGCCCCCGTTAAACTTGCACTTGTGGGCATTGACATTAAGCCCTTTCAGCACTTCATAACGGAGGTTCACACTGTAGTATTCGGCCATGCCGTCTAAAACAGATTCCATAATGATGTCCTCGGGACGGGCATCCGGGTCCAATGGCTGCGCAACGGCAAAAACCTTTACGCCCATGCGCCGGATATCGCGACGATAAACTGCAGCATCCGCTTTGTTCCTGAAAAGACGGTCTACTTTATGATGGAGAACAATGTCAGGCTTAACAACATTTCTCTTCAGGTCAGACACCATCCGTAAAAATTCCGGGCGGTCGTCCGTCTTGCCTGATCTTGCCCGATCGATGTACCAGTTAGTGATCACTATGTTTTCCCGTGAAGCATACCGGGAAATCGCGTCCTGCTGCGCCTCGATAGACTCTTCCCTTTGCATGTCAGATGAAAACCGGCAGTAGCCTACTCCTGTTCTAGCAGCAGATTCCGTGGCTCCAATACGTACCATATAATCCACCCCTTCACTTGTTGCCATCTTCTATTATTACCACCCCACGGGTTTTGTTTGCGTGACGCAAAACCCAAGGAAGCAGTATCTTCGCAAGTTCTTTCTTTTCAACTGGCACGCGGGGCGTGTTCTCTTTGTAACTAGCTTCTTTGTCACTCAAGCGAAATGTGATCTCGGTCATGATATCGCCTCCTGCATAAATGCAAAAAGCCCGATCCCCTGGGGGACCGGGCCTGGGAGGCACCTACTCTTCGAGTCAAATTTTAAGAAGCATGACAGATTGGATATTATGGCATAAATGGAATTGAGAATTGGCGCCACAACACCGCTCGAAGCACCTTTTACGCATTGCCGCCGAATTGGGCTTTACTCTCAAACACAGCCTTTCCGGGGTCCCAGAATGTCGTGGAAAAATTGAGCGCTGGTTCCGGACGGTGGCCGAGAAGTGCGAACCACTGCCCTGACATAAGCAAACGCATTTTTAGTTCAACCATTATTGCATCCTCCGCCTGGTAAATAAGGGTTTGAAGTCAATCCAGTTGCTTTGTCCGCCGAAGGTAGTCCATGATAAATTTGGTCAATAGTTCGTGGCTGTCCGGATTGCCATCGTATACGTGCACGACCCTGGCAATACGGGGATGATTGTGAAGGATAAGCTCTTTCTCCAGTTTTGCTTTTTCGGCTGCAGTGATTTATCAAACATTTTTACGTCTCTCCCTGAAAGTTTATTAGGGTTTGTGGCCCTAACAAACCAGCCCGAACCTCTAAACGAGGCCGGGCTGAGGGAATGTGGATTTTTGCTCACAAATTTAGCCGGTGGTTCATGAACCTCAGACCAGGGGGTCTTTGCTGACATCCTCGGATTCCGCGTTACCGTGGACACCCTTGCTTTAAGCTACAACCACTGCTAGCTCCACCGTTCAGGAATCTCGCCCTAAATACAGCGCCCATAGCGGGGCTCACAAAGATAAGAGGCGGTCCGATTAGTATAATGTTGCTGCTCACTATCCCTGGCCGCACTCTAACCACAATTTCTTGCCGATAATTTATCCCACATTACTTGGCCGGGTTCAATCAAATCTTATCATTCATCGGAGCAACAGGACTGAACAGGGCGCATGATCTAACACGAAACGTGCAGTGTGTCCGACCGAGGGCGGCCCCACGACGGGGTGTCCTTCGGGCAATTCTCTTGCAAACTCTACGAGAAGCATTGCTCCGATTTCCTGGGCTACCTGCACCAGTACCCTCTCTGGATTACCGCGTTCCAGACGGACGGATGCTGTCCATCCCAGACGCTGTGCTTCAGCCTGGGCTTCGGAAAGGATAGCCTCTCCCGAGCGCATTTCCGCTTCATCCATACGATGATTCCGTTCAGGGTGGGGGTGCGGACCCGGACGGAGCGGATGTGGTGACTGCTCCCATCCCTGGCGCGGGTCAATATCGATGACATGCACCAGCAGCAGTTCCTCTCCGCTCTCTCGCAAAAGCGCCAGGCGTTGGAGCAACTGCGGCCCTCGTCGCAGTCCGATCGCACACATGATCATCGTCACACACCTCCTTCTTAATCTTACCAACGCAGCCAGATCTCCAACGAAGACACTATCAACATGGCGGGAATGATCAGCAAACCGAGCTTTACATAGTCCAAGGTCGTAATGTCCAGGCCCTTGCGGCGCAATAGCACCAGCCAGAGCATTGTTGCCAGCGAGCCGACGGTTGTAAGATTCGGCCCCAGATCAACCCCCAAGATAGTGGCGTAGATCAGCGCTGGATGTTGGCTGACCACCTGCGGGGCGCCGTGAAAGGCGCTGATGAGCACCAGGGTCATCGGGATGTTGTTGATGAGGTTCGATCCCACAGCGCCCCCGGCAGCAACACTGAGCACACCCAAAAATGATCCGGATGCTGCCACATGTACGATTCCCCGGCTCAGCGGTGTCAAGATTCCGAGTTGCTCCACGGCCTGCACGATCAGGAACAGTCCGGCGATGAAAACAAAGAGTGACCAGGAGATCTCACGCCCAAGGCGTTTCCAGTCTAGTTGCTTATAGAGCATGGCACCAAAGAACATCAGGGCGCCGCCGCCCAGAGCCACCAGCGCCAGCGAAACCTGCAGCGCTGAAGCGATGACGTATCCAACCGCGATTATTCCCAGACTGAACAGCGTATAGCGGCGAAGGGGGCTGTCTGGCTGGATAGCCTCCAGATCTGCCTCGGCGTAGCGCAGGCGCAACGAGCGCCGGAACACCAGCAGAAAGATGGCCACATTGATCCCGACACAGGTGAGAGCTGGCAACAATAGATAATGCAGAAAAGGCAGCAACCCATGCCCAAGAGCGTCAAGGACCAGAATGTTGGTGGGGTTGCTCACCGGCAGCAAGAAAGACGCCGTGTCAGCGATGAAGGTGCAGGCAAACATGAACGGCAGTACGGGCAACCGGAGGCGGGTCACCAGGGCGTAGACAATGGGCGTCAGGATCAATGCGGTGGCGTCGTTGGAAAGGAACATCGTGATGAGCGTTCCCAGCGCAAAGATGCCGGCATAGAGCCAGAATGTGCTGCCACTGGCCCAGCGGGCAATAAGCGTTGCCAGAAGATCAAAGACCCCTGCCTGGTCAGCAAGTGCCGCGATGGTCATCAGACCCAGGAAGAAGCCGAAGACATTGGCCTGGCGAGCAAGAATGCCAGGGATCTCTCCAATGGACAGATATCCTCCCGCCAACAGGAGTACTGCGCCGCCCAATGCCACCCATGCTTCCGAGAGACCACCCGGACGGATCATTATGCAGGCTAAGACAGCTAGCACGATCGCCACGCAGATGATGAGATGCGTCATATGCTCCCCTTTGCATTGTCGTAGGAGAAGATTGCTGTAGGCAATCAAGTCTTGACGATGAAGATTTATCTCCAAACTTGTTTTATTGTTAATCCGGTTTCGCCCAGAACTCGTTGGCGATCACCACCTTGACCATGCGATCGTCGATCAGTCTCTTCTGCTTGATGGCGGTATCAAGCAGGCAGGCCAAGCAGATGTTGTTCACCTTGCGGGAGATCCCTCCGGCGAATTCGAAGATCACATCCAGGGCGTCCTCGGTAAAGAGAGGCGCGGTTACCCCCGCTATTTTCAGATGATTGTTTGGAAGGCTTTCTCTTATCTGTCCTTTCCCTGGCGTTGCTCTCTCTTTTCTCCAGGGAAAGATTCAAACCTTCTAATCGGCCAGTGATTGTGAGCTAAGACCGGTTAAACAATCCGGGAGGAAACAGTATAAATCGGACCGCCTCGACTAGCATGGTAATCTCCAATTATATTCTAGAACTCGATGTCGAAGATGTCTTACGCCTCTGATCTATAATAACTTGAGCAGCATCAAAATCTTCCCTGGAAATGCAGGGCACAATCTGATCTATCTGCCTCGTTTCATGGACACGCCGTTCTGACTGATCTTCATCGTCTACGTCTATGTAGCTGAACCCGTTGGACTCCCGTATAAAACGGATTGGTGAGTATGCTTTTAATATGCCCTGCAGTCCATTTATAGGTTCCACCACAATTGTGATTCTGATTAAGATATCGTGAGATTTTATATGGTCCGTACTTTTTGCTGATGCACATTTCATAGATCATCTGAACTATCTCTACTTCCTCTGGGACAGCCCCATACGTTCTTTTATCGGCAGAATACCTGTAACCGTACGGAACTGCGGTGATAAGCAATTTGCCGTCCTTAACTTGGCTTCTACGGGTAGCCAATGATCTCTGCCGAAGATGCTTTATCTCTTCTAACATAATGGCAGTAATTATTGGTTCCGCGATATTTAAGAAAAAACCAACGCCTAAAGGAGGCTCGCCACTATCTGTAAAAATCAGCTTCGTCCCTGCCTGGTCTAACACTCTTAAGATCCGGCAGCAATCCTGAATGCTTCGAGTAAGCCGATCCCGCCTCCACACAAAGGCATACTCTGGCTTGTGATTACGAATATAATCCAAAAAGTTTATCAAGCCAGTCCGTTCGCTAATCGGGGCGATCCCGGAAATACCGCTGTCCACAAAAGGCTCAGGATATATCTCGACGTTTAAATCCTTTGCTTTCATCAAGGCGTCATTCCACTGTACATCAAAGGATGACCCCTCATGGTTGCACTTAATGTACACAGGTGAACAACTTGAACGATCATTTCCCAATTGTTTAGCACTGCCAACCCTGATATAACCGGCTACCTGGGACTTTGAAAACCTATTACCTTCATCGTTCATTGCTTTTTATCCTCCTTATGCAAGGGCTAGGCTGCCCGCCCAGCTTCGCTTGCTCTCCCAAAATGTAATGAGCTCAGAAATGTTAGCTTCCTACTGTCGCGTTTGTTGAAAAGCTCTACCTAATAAAATCCAGTGTGCATAGTAACCCCTTGGTTTAAATACTAACATTTATTACCATTATGGTGGTTTTGTATACACCTTCTTACACCTCCTTTTTGAATAAGGCCATAAAAAAAACGGCTCGGTAGTCATCTACCGAGCCGTCCAAATTGAGATGGTGTTCGTCAACACCAGGATTAGATCTGCTCATAGTATAGGAATGCAGGCATCCCCATTAGGGTCTTCCTTCTCACCATTAGGCAGGCGACCACTGTTACTGCATGGACTTGGCCAAGAAACCTGTCATCCAGCCTACGCGACACTGACCACAATTACTTTTACGATACCGTGGCCATTATCATGTTCACATAAGATTGTAGTTGGGTAGGGACAGGTACTCTTCTCCCGGGAGCGACGGGGGGATTTTTTTGCCCAAAGACAGCCTGATCAAAAGTATCTGACACACTGAAATTTTGTTAGCTTGACAAGAGAGTGTGGAATGGAACTGGTTCCCTCTTTGATCTGACACAAGCGCATTGTGTTCTGTTAGTGATAACAACCATGAGCTAGACGGAGCAATCCGTCCTCGAGGACGGATTCTCCAAGAAGTGCCTTTGCTCGGAAAGGCATGCAAGGCAAAAAATGCTATTCGGATTATAGTGGTAATTGTCCCAAACTGCAATGAAGTCTACATGCGTTAGGTTCCCGACACCTTGAGCGCGCGAGTACTCTATTTTTTTAAACATCAGGCGGGGCAGCCTGAGCAGTTACATCCTTTTCCTGATCAAGGCTATTAAAAGGATGAGAGCGGGTATCGCCAACTCTCCGATAAGGGCGTAGATGGGATAAGTCTGGGATAGGAAGGTAGTAAGCTTGAGGATGGTCGGAAACAGCGTTCTGCTGATGATGACCGTGATGATGGCGATGGGGAGGAGCGTCGCCCGGTAACTCCTCAGCCCGAGGGTGTTGGCCGCGGCAATGGCGGCGGAGTGGTAGAAGACCGCCAATTTCATGAACACCCCGGCGATCCAGATGACCGCGATTAGTATTTCCATGCGGTCTAGAAAGTTTCCAACAGAAATATATCGTGCCAATACTAAGTAAGGAAAGACCAGGTGTCCCGTCACCTGGCCGCCGAGTAATCCCACGATGGTGAGCATGGCCCATACAGGATAGACTGTATATATCAATAGGAATAAGAGAGCGACTTTCGCCGCCTCCTGCTTCTGGTTCAGATAGGGATAGAGCATCAGTATGAAAAACACGTAACCACGCAACGGACAGATCATCGGCGCAGCCTTGATTGCGGGTAAAATCCCATTCTCGAAAACAGGCTTTAAGTTATTCAAGTTGATGTCCGTTGTTACGAGAGCCAATGTCAGAAGAATTGAGATCATAAATAACGAAAAGATCAGTTCGTTTTCCCGGGCGATGCACTCGATACCCAGGTAGGCTCCATAGATAGCCACAACGGCCAGCATAACATCAAACACTGACAACGGAGTCCTGGGCATGAAGGCTGCGTTAATGAAGGTGGTTCCCTCGTTCAGAATCACAGAGGCAACGAAGATGAAAGACAGGGTATAAACGGCGGCCAACAGCTTGCCAGGTATTTTGCCCACCACATCCGGCAGGTACTCGGTGAAAACCTTGTACGGAAACCTTTTGGCCAGGGCTATTACCACTCCTGCGACCAGCAAACCATAAAGCGACGGCAATATGGAAACCGAGATCCAGCTATCTGGCCCGGCTATTTTAGCAACCTCTGACGCAAGAAAGAAAATACCAGTAGCCCCATCTAACATACATATTATAAGGAGAAGCTGTACGCTGCTGATCCTGCCCTTATCAAGCACCGGCCCAATCCCCCTTCTATCCGTCGAGAGCCTACCTGGTCTTGATGGCCTCGCCGGTCACCCCGGTATTCTCGATGGTGAAGCTGGCTGTCACCTGGACCTTCACACCGGGGAAATAGTCCCGCCACCGGTCCCCGATCTGTTTCCAAAAGACAGGGTCGGCCTTGTGGATCATATCCCCGAACCCGAAGATGTCAGCATGCAACGACTGGCACTTGGTGACTGCATCCTGGCAGGCACGCTGGGCCTCCGCGTTGATCAACTGCTCCGCTGCTTTGGTATCTGATTCCTTTGTCAGGTCAATAGCAGAGTTCTTGTCCTCTGTCAGTTGCCCCGATCCCTTGATCATAACCTCGAAGGTGATGCCGTCCTGGCTGATCACCGGTTTTACACTGGCGCTGGCGCTCCGGAAAGTGTAGGAGGCGTTTGGCTCCGGCGACTTGAAGGCAAAGGGGATCTCGCCGCCGCGAGCCTGCCTGGTGATGAACATGGTACCCAGGCCCTCCTTCTCGTTCAGCCAGCCCACCAGCTTGTCCCCGGAAAAGACCGCCGTACCATCCACTTGAAAAGTTTTCCGCTCCGGGTGCTGCGCCTCCTCGACCCCCAGCAGCGGGTTGACATCCTGGTCCTTGGCGCCTGTCTGTTGGCCTGCCTGGTCTTGTTGGCTCTGCTTGCCCAAGGTAATCTCGCCGCTCGCCGGCCCCTTGCGAATGGACGACCCTCTCTCCGGCGGCGCCAGCAGACTCATCCGCGGCATGGCCGCGTCCTTCCCGGGCGTCATCAGGCTGTAGATCATATTGAACAGGTTCGCAGGCACCACCTTGGAAATGCGCACGGGGTCATTCCTGATCATTTTGGACAGTTCCATCGCGCTTGTCGATTCATACTCAGGCTGGGACTCCAGGGCCTCTAGGGCGGAGCCCTGGCAGGTGACCACTTCCGTCCGGTAGCGGATCTCCTTGTTGCGGTCAGCGTAGTCGATCACGTCCTGGATGCCCTCCCGGGCCATCCGCTCGCCGATGACGATCGCCTGGGCATGCCCCAGGTAGAGGAGCCGGGGGGAGCGCAGGGCAATATTTCTGGCGGCATCGGTGATGGTCTCCCCCTCGGCCGAGGACACATAGCCAAGACTGGGAGGCATGACAACGCTTCCGCCCCCTGATGGCGCTCCCCCTACAACCGTCTTTAAGGAGAGTATGCTCACGAGAACCCGGGGCTTGCCGTCCTTGACGATCCGGTCGACGCCGATCATCGTGGCCACATTTAGCGCGTCCAGCTCTCTCCGGTCCCAGCACCCGGCGCAGTTCAGGAGCAGCAACACGGCCAGCGCCAGGGCGATCATTCTCAAAGTTCTAGGAATTCGCAGGGCGATCGCCTCCTCTTAATACAGGCGTGCTCCGGGCCCCACCGGGCACCCGCTTGCGGGCGTTGCCGGCAGCTTCCGGAGCCGCCTTTTTTCTGATCACGGCTATCAATAAAATGAGAGCGGGGATGGCCAGTTCCACGATCAGGGCCTCGACCGGCCAGGGATGGAACAGATAGTTTGACAGCTTCAGATAGGTTCCGTACAGCACCCGGCTGAGGATGATCGCCGTCAGGGCGATAGGGATCAGCGTGACCCGGTAGTTTTTTAGGCCGAGGGTGCTGGCAACGGCGATGCCGGCGGAGTGATAGATCACTGCCAGCTTGACGATGAAAGCGGCGATCAAGAAGACGATCACCACTATCTCCAGGCGTTCGATAAAGTTCCCCAAGGAAATGTACCGCACCAATCCTACGAAGGGAAAGATCCTGTGTGCGGTGACCGGAGCCCCCAACACTCCCACAACGACAGCATGGACGACACCGGTAAGAATCATGACAGTCCCCAGGTAGAGCAGGCCAGTCTTCAGCGCCTCGTGCTTCTGGTTCAGGTAGGGGTAGAGCATGAGCAGGAAAAAAACCTCACCGCGCCAGCCGCTGTGAAATAGACTGGCTCTGAGGACGGGCAGCAGGCCGTTTTCCAAGACCGGTCTGAGGTTGCTGAAGTTGATGTCTTTGGCCGCCAGGGCAAGCAGCAACAATACCATCAGTATCCACGCCGGCGCGACCATGCCGTTTTCCCTGGCGATCACCTCGATGCCCAGGTAGGCGCCATAGATAGCCACCACTGCCAGCAACGTATCGAGCACCACTGGAGGAGTCAGGCTGAAAAGAGCTAACTGGATGAAGGTGGAACCCTCGTTCAGGAGCAGCGATCCGAAGTGGATAAACATCAGGGCATAGGCGGCGGCTAGCAGCTTGCCGGTCACCTTGCCCAGGATCGCGGGCAGGTACTCGGTAAAGACCTGGGTAGGAAAACGCTTTCCCAGAGCCACCGCCACCAATAGGACCAGCAAGCCGTAGAACACGTCGCCCAGGGACAGCGCAAACCAACTGTCCGGGCCGGCCAGGGCGGCCACCCTGGCCGGTGTGTAGAGAATGCCGGAAGCTGCTTCAAATATTAAAAAGATGAAGAGCAACTGCACGCTGCTGATACGCCCATTGTCCAGGATGTCGGCTCACTCCCTTTCAGATGGATCACTGCCTCGGCTGCGGCGCGGGCGCCCACCCTACCCCAAACTATTACCTGGGTTTGGGTGAGCGCGGTTTATTCGAGTCCTGCTTGACCGGTTCCACGTATCCCTGCAGCCGCGGCCGCATCCGCATCGCCCAGATCGGCGCCCGGACGAAAGTGTCTTTCAAGTCTCCCAGGCTCAGGGGAGCGAAGGGGGACAGGTAGGGCACGCCGAACGACCTCAGGGCGCAGAGCTGGAAGGTGACCATGATGAAGACGGCCATCACCCCGAACAGGCCGAGGCATCCGGCGGCGATGATCATGACGAACCGCAGGAGACGCAGGCCAGTCGACACGCCCAGCGAGGGGAGAGTATAGGAGGCGATCGCCGTCAGGGCGATGGTCATGACCACCACCGGGGAGACCAGGCCGGCGGTGACGGCGACCTGCCCGATCAGGATCGCCCCGACCACGCCAATCGTCTGCCCGAACGCCTTGGGCAGGCGGATCCCCGCCTCCAGCAGGATCTCGAAGGCCAGGACCATCAGCAATGCCTCCACCATACCCGGGAAGGGCACGCCGCTCCGGGCGGACAGGAGGCTGCCCAGCAAATTGGTGGGGATCAGGTCCTGGTGGAAGGTGGTGATCGCGACGTAGAGGGCCGGGGCCAACAGGGCGACCAGGAGCGAGCCCCAGCGGACCAGCCTGATAAAGCTGGCGAACCAGTAGCGGTTGTAGTAGTCCTCGGGGCTCTGCATATCGCTTATCAGCGTTGTCGGGACGATCAGGGCAAAGGGGTCGTTGTCAAAGAGCAGGGCGGCCTTGCCCTGCAGCAGGGCGGAGGCTACCCGGTCCGGCCGTTCCGTCACCCCGATCCCACTGACCATGGAGTAGGGGGCATCCTGGATCAGTTCCTCGATCTGCCCGCTGCCAAGGATACCGTCGATCCTGATGCGGGAGAGGCGCGCCTTGAGCTCCTCAACCAGACCCTCGTAGACGTAGCCCTTGAGGTAGATGATGGCGATCTTGAACTTGCTGACCTCGCCGACGTCCACCTTCTCCACGGCCAGCCGGGTGGTGTGCAACCGCTTGCGCACCAGGGCGACGTTGAGGCGCCCGTTCTCGTTGAAGGCGTCGAGCGAACCCCGGGCCACCGACTCGGTCTGCGGCATCATCACCGGGCGATCCACGTTCTCCGGGGCATATAAAAGCAGCGCCCGGTCCTGGCCCTCGACGAAGAATGCCACCAGGCCCTTGGTGATCTCGCCGGCCACGTCCACCCAGCGGTTGTAGAGGAGGACCCTGGCGTTGGGAATCGCCTCTTCCATCAGCCACTCGATGGTGACCGACGGTGGCGCCTGGACCGTCTGTAGGGGTTCCAACAAACTCTCCTCCAGCACCTCCAAACTCACCAGGGAATCAAGGAAGACCGCCAGGGCGCGAGTGTTGCCCTGCTTACCAATGATGATCTCCCGAGTCACCAGGTCCTCACAGTGGTCGAAGATCTCCGACAGCACCTGCTTGTTGTCATCGAGCTTCTTGGAGAGGAGGCGGTCCTCCTGTTCCGGCTCGACCTGGTATGGTTTCCTGGCAGCGCCTTTTCTGTGCCCGAACAGGTTACGCAGCCATTGGAACATCGCCATAGGCCCCTCTACCCCTCCATTTATTTTCGACATTTGACATTTTCGGCATATAAAATGTCATATCTTTAGCGTGCCGCGCCAGAAAATGTGCTATACAAAGCAATATGTGGGGCATCTTCCTTTGCCCGAACAGGTTACGCAGCCACTGGAACATCGCCATCGCCACTCCCTGTTTGTATAGACCTCGTTCAGCATCTGACCAGGTGCATTTTTAGCATGCGTCCATGCTAAGCAATAATTGGGACAGCTAGCTGCGGCAGGTAGGTATTCCATAATAATAGAGGACCAGATAAAAGCTGAACGAGCGCCTAGCGCATCTACGGGAACTGACCGAGAGCTACTGTCCAAAGATCTTGGAAAAGAGTCAGGGGACAGTTATTGACTCATTATTCCTCTGATGGCTCTGCTGTAGGCGGCGTGGGGGGCTCATATAAAAAATCTTCTCCAAGAAAACGTCCGCACCCCCCCTTGATAAGCGCCTGTGCATGTCAATCGTTCGCCGGCTGCCTTTGTTTCCCTATTATAAAAAGGGCGGGCATTGAAAAGATATACTGCTCAATGCGCTGCCAAAACAATCATGCACGAATGGAGAGTTATAAGAGACTTAAAACAAGTCAATAGATTGTTGCTATCCCGCTAAGGCGTATAATAATGCTAGATGAACTGACGTAAGGAGGGATTCGAGTGAAAAATAAGTTTCTTGTTACGTTGGTTGCTGGCGAAGATGGTTACATCATTGCAGAATGCCCTGCCCTGCCCGGTTGCGTGAGCCAGGGTCGCACTAGAAAGGATGCTTTAGCGAACATCGAGGAAGCAATTTTTTTAAGCATAGAAACGCGCAGAGAAATGGGTTTACCATTGAGTTTTGAAGTAGCAGAGGTGGAGGTGGCCCTGTAGTGGGGAAAAGGTAGGGAGGCGAGGCAGTAAATGGAAGATTACCATGTTCAAAGGAAGATTTTTGGCAGATTGCTGGCGGCCATAATCATCCTCAACATTGTTGATCTGATCATCACTATGTATCCGATCTCTGGGTATGGGCCGCTCAAAGAAGCTAATACGATTTTACTTTGGCTGCATAGTATCAGTCCTGTTTTACTCATTGCTTATAAGGTGGCCATGGGCTTTATTTTTGCTGCTGGCTTATGGCTTTTTGCCCGGCTGGACTTCAAAGCCACTTACTGGTGTGCGGTGGCCGTCGTGGTTGCATTTTGTCTAATAACAGCATGGAATATATGGATGTTTATTGTTTGACGAGAATGGCGCGCTTTTCTATCTTCCATAGGTATGTGTATAACGTACAACCGCTCCCTCGGCAATAGACAATTTAAGTCCCGCAGAGCATGCGGGACTTAAATAAAATAGCCTTAGTCCGCTGTAGTTGAATAACCCTGATATTTGTTAGAATATCCCTTCCACAAAACGAGGAGGGGATTTTTATATGGGCAGCATCCGAAAGGTCAACAAGGTGAAGAAGGTCTCTGGACTTCTAGTTTCGGTAGTATCTGGGGAGAGGCGCTTCAAATGTTTATGGGTTGGAAGAAGGCTCAAAATGTTAGTCAGCGATCTCTGGACAAATATGATGAACAGATCAAGCTTTATTTCAAAAACTATCCTGATGCCTTCAGAACGAAGTGCCATAAGATGTGTTATGTTATATAAGGGTTAAGCAGTAAAGGAAGCATAGAGTTTTCTAATCCCACCAATAACCGTTTTGCTACAACTATAATATTTGCTTTTCTTAATCCCAGTCTGAAAGATACCTGCCCGGGGACGGGTGGTATCTGCTTATTTGTCAAGAAAGCAGGGAGAGGGAACTGAACAAATTAGTGATTCTGGATGGCAACAATCTTGCCCATCGGGCATTCCATTCCATCGGTCCGCTGACCTCAAAGGGCGGCATCCCAACCAATGCCTGTTTCGGATTCACCAATATGCTCTTAAAAATAATGCAGCAGGAGCGGCCGACACACATAGCGGTGACATTCGACCAGGGTAAGACAACCTTCAGGCATCTCCTGTATGATGCCTATAAGGGCACGAGAAAGGAAACGCCAGAAGAGCTGCGGCCGCAGTTTCCCCTGATCAAGCGGGTACTTCGGGCATATGGTATCAGCTTTTTTGAGAGCCCTGACTACGAGGCCGATGACCTGATTGGAACCCTGGCGACAGTGTTCGCTCCCCAGATTATGATCAACATTCTGACTGGAGACAGAGATATGCTGCAGTTGGTCGCGCGGGGCATCACAGTCACCCTCATCAAGAAGGGCTTCAGTGATTTGAGGAGGTTCCGCACCGAGGAGGACGTTCGTACGCAGTATAGCTTGCAGCCATGCCAGCTCATCGATTATAAGGGGCTCGCCGGCGACGCCAGTGACAACATTCCAGGCGTTCCCGGAGTCGGTGACAAGATAGCTACCAGGCTTTTACAGGAGTATGGCACCCTCGAAACGATTCTCGCATGTAAAAAAGATCTGTCCGGGAAGCTTTGCTCCAAGTTGGAGCAGTTTGAGGAACAGGCTATCTTAAGTAAGCGTCTGGCAACTATTGTCCGGAATGTACCCCTTGAAATCGAACTGGAGCAGCTGGCCTGCAAGGAGCCCAATTATGCTGCCCTGGTGAGCGTCTTCAATGAATTGGAGTTTAGGGGCCTAGCCACCAGGTATGCGCCAAAGGTGCAACAAGCACCTCTTGTAGCGCAGATCACGCCTAAAATGGAGCAGACGGCATTTGATTTTGGTAGATAAAACAGGTAGCTTAAATGACGGCACACTCAGCAGTTTCTTGCGGTTAAGATCAGGTGAGACACCACGGTCGAGGATGTTGAGGATGTAATTGTGGAGTTGATACGATTGCAGGGCAAAGATCGGCGCCGGCCAGGATCTTGGAGAAGAATAATCCAGGCGTAAGCCGGTGGGCTTTTTGGCGAAATAAAAAACTAAAGATAAATAAAGGAAACGTAAAAAAGGTGTCAAATAGTTTTTGAAAATAGATTGCCAGAAGGGGGACGCTTTAATGTTACACTGGATCGCATTTATCGTCATCGGTCTCGGCATCGGCTGGTGGTTTTCCCGCGAAGCTGCCAAGCCAGCTATGGTCTTGGTGCTCGGATTGGTCGGCGCCTTGGTGGGCGGCTTGGTGGTTTTCTACGGTGTCAAGGGGCACCATACTATCATTACTTATGGGAGCATCGTCGTTTCAATAATATTAGCCCTGATTTTAGCGCTAATCGGTAAAGGCAGCAAATAATCCTGATTAAATCTGCACCCCCGGTGTCCATAATGGCTGCCGGGGGTTTGTACAATCATTTCTGAAGCCTCTTCAACGCAAGAGATTTGTATGCAACTAAAATTATTAATCCAGCGCTTATCAGCAGGCAAACCAGTCTTACCAGCATCCAAAAGAGCGTCTGGTACTGAGCAAGATAGTTGCTTATTAAGAGTAAAATCCCACTAACTGCTAATAATATCAGAAGTATACCGTAAGTTCGCAGCAGGGTTTTTCTTGTCATCTGTTTTTCCCCAACCCCTGCTCGGCCAAATAGGGCAGGCATAAGATCATCTCCTTTATAGAAGAATAATATTTCTCTATTCTCCAGTCTTATCCTGCACTATGGGGCTATCTGCAAGCTTTTCTTTTTAGCACCCGCGGCAAGAAATCCCATCCTCCAAGGCTCTAGAGATGAATGGCTGGCTGGCTTCTGCGACCAGCAGGGTATCTTTATACCGCACCCCGGGATTACCTTAAGCAGGAAGTATAGCTCCCACTGCGAGGGTCCGGGGCTTTTTTTGTGAAATCACATAACTCAGAGGAAAAAACAGTCTTTTTGGCGAAAATATAAAATACCATAGATAATCTACGGAAGGAGATCGGTGAGTACATTGGGTTCAGTGTCCATAATCGATCATCCCCTGGCGGGGAATTATCTGAGGATACTGCGCAACCGGGAGATCCGGGTGGCTGATTTCCGGCAGGCAATGTACAAGCTGGGGCTGCTCCTGGCGGTGGAAGCGACCCGAGAGCTGCAGACCACCGAAGATCAGGTGTGGACACCGTTGGATGTGCAGGCCACCTGCCGGTATGTTCAAGACGCCAGTGTCATGCTGGTGCCTATTCTTCGTGCTGGCCTCGGCTTCCTGGATAGTTTTCTGGAGTTATTGCCAGCGGCCAAGGTGGCCCATATAGGCATCTCCCGGGATCACATGACTCTTGAAGCCAAGCCCTATCTGGACAGCGTGCCCGAGCAGACGGCTGATTTCGACCGGGTAATCATCCTGGATCCGATGCTGGCCACCGGGAACAGCACCACCAAAGCATTGGAGATTATCACGAAGAAAGGGTACGACCCCAGGCAGATCACCCTGGTCAACGCCTTGGCGGTGCAGCAGGGTATCGACCAGGTGCATTCGAAGTTTCCCGATGTCCATATTATCACCGGAGTGATCGACCCGAAGCTGAATGATCAGGCCTATATCGTTCCCGGACTGGGGGATGCCGGTGATCGGTTGTATCTTTTCTAAAGCGGCAACGTTCTGCTGGGTTGCGGGAAAAATGGCGGCAGGGCTCCACATATCGTTGGTGTGCTTGCCGTTTTTATTAAGGCTGGGAAGGGAACAATTATGTTCCCAGCGAATTTTTCCAGGATGAGGGGTTATGGGATGGCTTGTTGATCGACGTCTTATCCAAGCGTACTATAATAGACAGGCGGAAGACGTCAACAATTACTGAGAAAAGCCGGATCTGAGAACTTAGGGAGATGGATAGCCCGTGCAGCAACATTCCGCCGGCGGCGGGGCGCCGACTGTAACCTACTCACTAGCCACCAGGAGGATTGTCCTGATCGTTTCGACGATGAGCGCCTTTATCACGCCCTTCCTGGTCTCCTCTGTCAATATTGCCCTGCCTGCCATCGGAAAAGAGTTTGCCCTGGACGCCATTA
>JBEKKU010000045.1:0-16306 GCA_050010575.1 Thermacetogeniaceae bacterium
GGTGGCGGGCGCCGCCATTCACGTCTACCCCTGAACCCTACATCGCCAGCATGAAACCAACGCCATATTGTTCACTTTGATCGAGGCGGCTATCGTATCAGACCAGCCCCGGTTTGTTCCACAAGCTATCAGTTCACATCATAGACACGGGCCGGCTGCTTCACGCTGGCCTTCCCCAGCGCCCAGTTGGGCGAGGTGGTCTCCGCAAAGTAATATTTCAAACCCTGGTGACTGTAATATGACAGATTCCGATCACCGGGGATCTGACTATCATCGAAGGCTACCCCGACGGCCATATGCCCCGTCTCCCCCGGACCGGGGTCGAATTCCAGCAGGGTCACTTTATAAGACAGATTTTCGAGAATCGCTGCCAGTAGAATCGATTTATCCTTGCAGTCTCCGTTGTCGGCCACGGTCTGGGCGGGCAGCTCCGGCACATCCGTCAGCTGGTAGGTGATTGCCCCTCCCACAAAACTCTGGATGAATTCTGCGGTATGCCAGTAATCGAGTCCCTGACTCAGAGCGCAGGCTGCCAGGCGATCGGCCAGGACTCCGGCCCACTGGCTGTTGTCATCATCCTTGACCCAGGGCGCCAGGTCTCCGCTTTCTTGCTCAGAATCGGCCAGCACTAATTGTCTCACATTATCAGGCATGGTCCTGAATAGATCAGACTGCGAGTATTGTCCGCTGTAGTAATCCGATGCCAGTTGATTGACCTGGCGATCCCAATTCAAGAGCGACTGCGGTATCTCCGCGTGCCAATTGAAGGACTCGTCCCGGTATTGCCACGTGAAGTCCATGCCGGTGGTGGAAACGGAACTATCATACTGCAGCGGAGGCACCGTAATTATGGAACCGGGCTGAGGCACAGCCGCGGGCAGATCTCCGACGATCACCGCATTGGTTGCCGGGTTCCAACTGAGATCGATACCTAGGGCCTGGGCTAGAAACCGCACCGGAAGCATTATCCGGCCCTGGGGAAGCTCCGGCGCCACATCCATCTGGACTGGAACCCCGTTCAGGATCATGGTCTTACTGCCTACGGTGAGCTGGATGCGGCGGTCGCCCTTGGTGATCACCACCTGACGGGACAGCCCGTTCCAGGAGATATCGGCGAGGGTGACGCCAACAGCGCTGGCAATATAGCGAACGGGAAGGTAGGTTCTTCCGGATTCGATGTAGGGCGCCACATCCATGCTCTGATCGCGGCCATCGATGTTATAGGTGCGGGAACCGATGGAGAAGACTGCCGCGCCATAGGCCCAGGCAGGCAGCACCGTCATCAGCATGGATAAGCAAACCGCAAGCAATATCTTCCGACGCATCACCTGAAGCCTCCTGATAGATCTGTATTCACCAAGATCATCAAAATTCCTTCAGGATTCGTCGGCGCCCACCCTTTTGGCCTGGCCGATCACGGTGATGCTTCATAGTTGAGGCGGGATGCAGATGAAAATATAGTCTAGGTCTCAGGACGCAATTGGGCGATGGCCTGCCGCAGCCGATCAGCAACCGCCAGCATCGTCTCTGAGCTTTCATAGGGGTGCCGCGGCCAGAAGAAGCCTTTCATACCGTCTCCCTTATGGCGCGGCACGATGTGCACGTGTAGATGAGGGATACTCTGGCTGATGCGGTTGTTGATGGCGATGAAGGATCCCTCGGCGCCCAGTCCCTGTTCCACGGCAACCGCCAGCATTTTCGCATTCTTAAAAAGAGGAGTTACCAAATTATCGGGCAGATCGGCGAGCGTCTCGTAATGCGTCTTAGGCACCAACAAGGTGTGCCCGGGGAACAGCGGCCGGTGGTCCAGGAAAGCGACAGTCTCTTCGTCCTCCATGACCACCAGGTTCAGCAGGTCTCCGGTGACGATCTTGCAGAACTTGCAATTATTCAAGATGCCAGCCTCCTAGGAAGTTGGTAATTGTAATTCTAGTTCCTGTTCAAATACCGCCAGGTTCTGTTGGCCGAACAGGCAAAACACCACCCGATCCAGGCCGGTATCGCTTTCCAAATATTTGATGGTCGTGGCGAGCATGATCTGGGCACAGCGTTCCACCGGATAGCCGAAGATCCCGGTGCTGATAGCCGGGAAGGCAATGCTCTGCAGATGGTGGCGATCCGCCAACTGCAGGCTGCTCAGCGTGGCTCTGCCCAGCTTCTCATCCTCGTTCCCCTCGCCTATCCTGGGGCCGACTGCGTGGATCACGTAGCTGGCCTTAAGGCTTCCGGCGCTGGTGATTACCGCCTGCCCCACCGGGCAGCGACCGATCCGGTCCGATTCCTCCTGGATTACCCGGCCTCCCTTTCTGACTATGGCTCCAGCCACTCCGCCTCCGTGCTTCAGGTAGGAGTTGGCGGCGTTGACGATGGCAGCGGTCTCCATCTCCGTGATGTCCCCTGGCAGCAGTTCTAAAACCTTACCGTTGATCTTCCTTTGCATCCCTTCTACTCCCTTCCTGCCTTGGCAATACACCTGTCGATCTCGTCCAGCAGCGCCCCGGTATTACCGGTTTCCAGCCTGACCGTTGCCTTATGGTCCAACGCCGTCGCGCCTTTGTTGATGATGATCAGTTGCCCATCATTATAGGCGTATTCCTCGACAAAACCAGCTAAGGGGTAGACTGTCAGGGAAGAGCCGATCACGATCACCAGGCTGGCCCCGAGGATCGTCTCCCGGGCATAGCGATGGTTCTGGATCGTCTCCCCGAACAGCACCACGTCCGGCTTCAGGATACTGCCGCAGGCGGCGCAGGTGGGAACCACCTCCCGGCATCGCTGAACGTAGACGGTATTGTAAATCTTGTTACAGCTAGGCCCGGTGCAGACAAAGCGGCCGGCATTGCCGTGCACCGCGATCACCCGCTGGCTGCCAGCCCTGGCATGCAGATCATCGATGTTCTGAGTAACGATCACCTTGACCAGACCGCTCTTTTCCATGCCCGCCAACAACCGGTGGGCATGGCTCGGTTCGATGCCGGTGTATATGAAATGCTGCCTGTAAAATTCGTAAAACTGCCGCGGGTCCCTGCGAAAAGCCTCGATGTTGATGATGTTCATCACCCGGCACTCTCCCAGGGTCCGGTAGATTCCATTTGCTCCGCGAAAATCGGGGATCCCCGCCTCCGTGCTGATACCGGCCCCCGTTACCACCACAGTTTGGCGTGATGCGGCGATCATGTTGGATGCTCTCTCGATGTTGCCCTGGTTCTGGCTCATGCCGACCACCTTTTAAGGCTCCGGAGATAATTTCCGGTAGCCTGGCAAGCCAGGCTACCAGTTCCTAGCATAGGAGATTTCAACGGGACTGGCTCCGGGCGATAGCCTAAAATATGATAAAATGATGTCAAAGATATTCATCCTTGTCGTCCATTGTCGCTTGTTGAACTGCTTCGGCTGGAGGTTATCGAGTGAAGCGTCTCCTGATCTTGATAGCGGTACTGACGCTGATCATGGCCGGATTGAAGCTGGCCGGAAGGGTTGAATATCGTGACCGGCTCTCACGCATCCAGCCCAATGCCTACATCCAGGTACTGGCAGCAGCCAGCCGGGGCGAGTTCGGCATCGGCGATTACGACAACATACCCAATAACCTGGATCTCAGTGACCTGCAGCCCGGTGATATTATCCTGGGCGGCAACCCGGGGGGCTCCTACGGGCGCTATACCCACGCCGGCTTTTACATCGGAGACGGCCAGATCGTCGACATGTACACCAGTTCCGGAGTCTACGTGACTGATGTGGATACTTACCACCGGTACGTCTGGGCGGCTGTTTTGCGGGTCAAGGCCAGTCCGGAGGTCAGAGCGGCTGCTGTGGATTACGTCAAGCGTCAGGTAGGCGCTCCCTTCTTTATCCTCACCCCGAAATCGGACCATCGCCTCTGGTATTGCTCAAAACTCGCCTGGTACGCTTACTACCAATATGGGATCAATCTCGACGCCTTTCACAACTCCTACTGGGTGGTTCCAGACGCCCTTTTGTCCAGCCCGTACGCGACCATCGTTTCCTTCGCCGGAACTCGTCCCTAAAGAAAGGCGGGCTGTCCTGTGTCAGGCGCAAAGAGATCGGCACTGGAACAGAAACTGCATTATTACCCCGGAGTCAATCCGTCCATCCTGGTTGCCGCTCCCCATCACGGATATCAGCGAGGCTGCGACTATTACACCAAGGAGTTCGCCCTCATCCTGTCCGCCCAACTGGGGGCCGCACTACTGGTGGCCGACGGCCTCATGCCGCTAGTCGACCTCAACAAGGAACCGCTCCAGGCTGCCACCCCGGAGCTGCAAAGCCTCTGCCTGACCTACCAGAAACACGCCCTGGCGGAACCGGTATACTTGTTCCTGGAGGTACACGGCCACATCCACGGCCGCTACGACCTGGAAATCTCCTGCGGGTTTGAACTGTCACCCGCTTTCCCCTTTGACCAGGAGTTGCGGGTTGGCCTGTCCACCCTGGATACTGCCCTGCACAGGGAGATCGACAGGCACTGGCAGTCGTGGTTTCCGCTGCCCTCGCCATCGGTGGGAATCTTTCCAGACAACCGGCAGGTAGTGATGAAAGCGACCAAGACCTATCTCTTTCAAAGGATCAGGTCGCTTCAGCTTCAGGGCCGGCGCATCTTCGGCCTTCATCTGGAGGTATACCGCGACTATAAAACCGGCGATCGGGACTCCCCCTACGCCGCCTGCCAGCAGGCCCTGGCGGAGGCATTGGCCGCCAGCATCGCCGGGTCCTTCGGCGCATTCCTATAACATGAAACCCGATTCAGATAAACTATTCGTCCAGCGACCGGATATACTCGATCAGGAGATTGGTCACCTCGACATCCCCCATGGCCATGATATGAATGCCGCTTACCAGGGGGCGGATCTCGGCGATCAGGCTGCAGACGGTATCGATGAGGGCCTGCTCCGAGGTGGCGATGGCTTCTATGACCTCTGGTGGAATATTGATGCCGGGAACGTTTTTATTCATGAATTCGGCTGTCTTCAGGCTTCGTAGGGGCATGATCCCCATAATCACCGGAATCTGCAGGTCACTGATCGACTCCATGAAGAGCCGGGCCTGATCGACGTGGAATATTGGCTGAGTCTGGATGAAATCAGCGCCCGCAGCCGCTTTCTGGCGCACCCTGCTCACCTCTGACTCCAGATCCCGGGCCCCGGGCCTGGCAGTGGCAGAAACCCAGAGATCGGTCTGGCCTTTGAACGGTTTATCGTTGTAGTCGAGACCGCCGTTCATCTTCTTGATCAGCCTGATCAGCTCGATGGAGGAGAGATCGTAGACTGCCTTGGATGGGTAGGGCCCGTGTTTGGGCGCATCACCGGTGGCTACCAGGATGTTTCTGATCTCCAGGGCGTGCGCTCCCAGGAGATCCGCCTGGAGACCCAGCAGGCTGCGGTCCCTGCAAGTCAGGTGTGGAATCAGTTCATGGCCGGTCTCTGACTGGATGACGTGCGCCTGGGCAAAGGGATTCATCCGCAGGCGACCGCCCGGGCAGTCATGGATATTGATACCGTCCAGGGGCAGGTAACGCCGGGCGAGAGCAACAGAGGCCTGTATGTCCACCCCGTCCGTCGCCCGCAGCTCTGTGGTGATCACAAATTTCTTCCCCAGCTTATCCCTCAAACTCAACTCCAGCCCTCCTTATGGAAGCAAAATATAATATAATTTCATGGTACGGCTTTTTGAAACGAACCGAGGCAGGTGATCCCTTGGAACAGCGCAGATTCTTCTGGCGACTGGTCGGCTACCTGTACATGGCCCAGGTTCTGTCCATCGCCCTGACTCCCCTGGTGCTATTCAGCAGCGGTCTGGCCATCCTTTGGCCGTTGCTGTTCGTGACTGTCCAGGTATGGCTGGGCTGGCTGAGTGCCGCCAGAATTACGAACAGGCCGGCTCTTCAGGCAGCAGCGGCAGGTGTCCTGGCTCAGTTACCCGGGATCATCAGCGCCCTGGTGATCTTCAAAGGGATCGCCAACGGCTATACCACACCGGATGCCTTCGATTTCACCATCCAGATCTGGTACTCGGCGTTTGCCCGGTTATCCGCCCTGTTGCCACACGTGCAATATGGCTCCGTTCCCCTCTATTTCCTGGTCACGCTGATCCTGCCCTTCATCATCCCCCTGCTGCCAGCCTGTGGCGCCCTGCTTATTCATACTGGCGCCCGTGGCCAGGCAAGGCCTAACCAGTGATCAGTTTTTTGCCGCTGGCCAGGACAAACTTCCACATGCTCTGGTACTTCTGAAAAATGTCCTGCAGAGCGTTCACCAGGCGGTCCAACTGTTCCCGGGTGATGATCAGCGGCGGTTCTATGCGGATCACGTTAGGATTGTTCAGGGTGTAAGCAGTGATGATCTGGTAGCTGTTCATCAACTCTCCGGCGATCAGGGCTGCCATATACTCTTCAGCGATCTGATTGATCTTGCCGCCGGTAACCTTGTTTAAAATTCCCTGGGCCAGCGGGTTGAATTCGATCCCGATCAGCAATCCCCTACCCCGCACATCCTTGATAAAGCCAGGGAAACGCTCCTGCAGCTCTTGCAGCCGCTGCATCAGGTAATCACCCTGCAGCCGTGCCTGGCCGGCCAGATCATCCTCCACAAGCATCTGGATGGCGGTGATCCCCACTGCGGCAGCACGGGTGTTGCCGCCGAAGGTGGAGGTATGAAGCATGCACTTGTCGAAGCCCCCGAAGGCCTTCTCCCAGGTCTCTGCTGTGGTGGTAAAGGCGGAAAGCGGCATCACGCCGCCTCCAAGAGACTTTCCGGTGCAGATGATATCCGGAACGATCCCTTCCTGCTCGCAGGCAAAGATCGTTCCGGTGCGGCCGAAGCCTGTCTGGATCTCGTCGACGATTAGCAACGTTCCGTATTGCTTGCAGAACTGTTGCGTTTTTTCCAGGTAGCCGGATGGCGGGATGCGCACCCCTCCCTCGCCCTGGATCGTCTCCAGGATCACGGCGGCCGCCTCACCCTTTTCAAGCTCCCGCTCCATAGCGGCCTGTTCGCCGAATGGAACCATGACACAGCCGGGAACCAGCGGGGCGAAGGGAGTCTGGTACTTGGAGCGGCCGGTTACGGAGAGTGCACCCATGGTCTTGCCATGAAAGGCGCCCTCCAGGTAAATGACCTGCTTCTTTTTGGTAGCCGTCTTGGCCGTCTTGAGAGCGCCCTCCACTGCCTCCGCCCCGCTGTTGCCGAAAAAGCTGTGCCGCAATTCGCCCGGCATGATCGCCGCCAGGTTGTGAGCCAGCACGGCGCTCAGAGTGCCCAGGGAGGCCTGCAACAGATTGGGAGCAGTGCTCACCCGTTCCAGGGCGGCGTTCAGACGGGGATCGTTATGACCAAAGTTGAGGGCGCCATAGCCGCCCAGGAAGTCCAGATATTCTACGCCCTTGTCATCCCAAACTTTAACCCCTTCAGCCCTGACAAACCGCTTGTCAAACTTCAACAGCCCGAGCATGCTGGCCAAACTAGGGTTCATATAGCGCTTGTACAGCTCCTGGACCTCCCGCTGGTTTAGGCTCAGGCCCTCCTCCAAACCAATCAGCCCGTAGTCTTTCAACAACTTCACATCCCATCTGTGATTGCTTTAAATTTTATGATACATCACGTTAGAAAATAAAAGCAACAGCCCTGGAAAAAAACGGTCACCTTAATGCCGGACAGCACTCTCTAACCCACCGCAGTCATCTGAGCAAGCAAAAAGGCTTCCGGCGATCGGAAGCCTTGATTTATCTGGTGGACGTGAAGGGACTCGAACCCACGACCTCCTGGATGCGAACCAGGCGCTCTCCCAACTGAGCTACACGCCCATGAAACCTTATTCAATATTACCCTGCTCCGTCATCACTGTCAAGGAGAGAGGCATTCCCATTGTCAGAAGAGAGGCATTCCCATTCAGTAGAGCGCGCCCTAGCAACGGTTGAATATCCCACTAGAACGGTACCTTGCGTATCTCCTCAACGATTTTTTCCCTGATCCCCTGGCGTACAATTACTTCTACAGATTTAAAATCCAACTTAGGAAAAGCGTCCATCAGCTCTTTTCCTATAACGGTGCCCTCTCTTAGCAACCCGGCCTTTTCCAATAATTCAATGGTACGGGCGTCTGTCTTGCCCAGTTGGATATATTCATCATATAGGCCCAGCAATTCCACCCAAAAGTCGCGCTTAAGCTCTTCTTTTTGCTCCATAGATAATCTCCTTCGATATTTTTATTTTCATTTCATATCTCTAAACATTTGCTTACGTAATCCTTCATAAACCACGATCGCCACTGAATTGGCCAAATTTAAGCAGCGCGCCTCCCCTTTCATAGGGATTCTCATGCATTGATCACAGTTTGCGGCAATCACATCTGACGGCAGCCCTGCTGTTTCCCGCCCAAAAATGAGATAATCGCCGGCCTGGTAGTCAAAATCGGTATAATAGCGGCTGCCCTTGGTGGTAACGTAGTAATACCTGCCGCTTTGCTGGTCGTAGAACTCCTGCAAGGAATCGTATCTATACACTCGCAATAGGTTCCAGTAGTCCAAACCGGCTCTCTTCAAATAGCGGTTCTGCAAGGAAAAACCCATCGGCCCCACCAGATGCAGGGCACACCCGGTCACCGCACAGAGCCTGGCAATATTCCCGGTGTTTTGTGGTATTTCCGGTTGGTACAGCACAATATTGAACATGACTTTGCCCCGGGACAAATTATAACTCCAAAGACGTGCGCTGTCTATAAAAAGAGGTGTGCAGCGAGACATGAATGCATAAATATACTGCTCTGTATAATTATACATTCTATACTGATATAAATAAATTAGGGCGCATTATTATTCATAAATGCGCCCTAAGACTTGTGAGCATTATGTTTTATTGGTCAGTCTTCTATATTGCCAAGCAATCGTCCTGATAGGAAGGCTGGGGCAGTTAATGGTTTCACTTGATTTTGATCAGGAATGACCGCCGTCTTCAAACAGTTAAACTCTGCTATTTGCGTTAAAAAGACGCCAGAAAACTGGCGGCCACCTCCCCCATCACCCGGTAACCCAGCAGGTTGGGATGCACTCCGTCCAGGTAGAGTTCGTCTTTCATTTTCCCCGTATCCGGATCGATGAAAGAGCCTCGAAAGTCCAATAGCAGCGCCCCGCACGCGGCTGAGATCTGGCGATATTCCCGGCAAAGGCGCTCTAGCTTGGGGTCGGCCCAGGTATCGTCAATCGGAAGAGGAAGGCCGATCACTGGCACGATATGGCGATCGGCTGCGTACCCAATCATTTGCTGTAGAGAAAATATAGTCATCGGGGTGGTAATATCCTCACAAAAAGCATCGTTAGTGCCGCCAAGGATGATCACTGCCTGAGGCTTTTTCCTCAGAACATCCCTGTCAAATCTGGCAGCCATACCTTCCATGATATCGCCGTTGATTCCAGCATTGCCGAGATCGAAGTCACCGGTTTTTGCTGCATACGTGACCCAGGAGGCCTGTGGCCCGTATGGAAACCCATAAGTCAGGCTGTCGCCCAGACATACTATCTTTTTACGCTTCATAGAAACCCCTCTATCCTCAGCCGCTTACACTCACTGGCCAGGGCCCGGGATGGGATTAACCGCTCTTCAGCGCCAGGTTCTCCAGGCTGCCCAACTGATCCCTACGGCCGATGCAGATCAGAACATCCCGCGCTTTGATGAGATCATTATCGTTCGGTACGCCGGAAATTTCTCCATCCCGCATAACGGCGATCACCATAGCCCCTGTCCGATCTTTGATAACAGCCTGTCCCAGCGTTTGATTGCAGAGGCTGGATGTATCTGCTACGGTGATCTCCTCGATCTCGATGTCATTGCCTCTTCTGTGCATGATCGTGTCCACGAACTCGACGGTAGCAGGTCTCAGAATCGAGACGGCCATTCGCCGGCCACCGAGCAGTTCCGGTGCTACCACCCTGTTAGCCCCAGCTCGCAGCAATTTGCTTTCGGAATCTCTCCGGTTGGCCCGGGCTACCACGATGATATTAGGATTCAACTCCTTGGCGGTAAGCGTGATAAACACGTTATCCGCATCGGATGGCAGTGAGGCTATCAGGCCCCTAGCCCTGAGAACACCGGCCTCAAGCAACACTTCATCATCGGTGGCATCCCCTTCAACAATGAGCAAATCCCGACCCTTGAGTTCCTCGATAATAATCTGGTCGTTTTCAATGACCACAAACGGTACCTGATCATACGCCAGGTTATGGATTACCTCCGACCCGACGCGGCCAGCCCCACAGATCAGGATATGATTTTCCAGCTTGGCAACCTTTCTTTCCATACTGCGCCTCCCCAACAGATCGCTCAACCGGCCCTCGATGATCATGGCCACACCTTCACCAACAACATAAAGAACTAGGCTGATCCCCACCAGCAGCATGAACATCATAAAGATCTTGCCGCTGGCGGTTACAGGCACAAAATCGCCATAACCTGTCGTGGTCAGGGACTCAATAATAAACCAGAGGGCATTAAGAAAGGAATAGCCCTCGAAATATCTGATCCCCATGACACCAATGATTACTACCAGGACAACGCCAGCGAGCAGGCGCATCCACCGGTGGATCTTGATCTCGGAAAGCTTCATTTCAGAACTACCTTGCTCCTTCTTTTTTCAGCAGCCAGGCCTCATTAACAAGTCGGGCCACCAGATCCGGAAAAGAGATGCCCACCGCTTTGGCCGCATCCGGGAACAGGCTGGTCTCCGTCAGACCGGGAATCGTATTGACCTCTAGCACGTATGGGACATGTTCATCGCTCAAAATAAAATCAACTCGAGCAAAATGACGGCAGCCCAGAGCCTGATATGCACGCAGTGCTATCCGCTCGATTTTCAGAGCGATCTCTGGAGCGACCCGGGCCGGTATGATATGATGACTCAAACTCGCGCTGTACTTGGCCTCATAATCATAAAAGCCAGTATCCGAAATAATTTCAATTAAGGGAAGCACTTCGGGGTCCCTGGTGCCCAGCACCGAAGCTGTTATCTCCATGCCCTCGATGAACTGTTCCACGAGCACCTCATCATCGAACTGGATGGCCAGCTGGAGGGCCTGCTCCAATTCAGCCTCATTACCTACTCTGGTAATGCCGATGGTCGATCCCTGGCGGGACGGCTTCACGATGACCGGGTAAGAAAATAGCTCGACCAACTCATCCCGGGCATGTCCCCTGTCAGCAATCTCTTCTTTCCTGAAGCTCCGATAGCCCGGAGTGGTAATCCCCTCCGCCATAAATACTTTCTTGGACATCACCTTGTCCATAGCCAGAGCGCTGGCCAGAACTCCCGAACCTGTATAAGCATACCCGAGCATTTCCAATAGGCCCTGGATCGTCCCGTCCTCCCCATATTTTCCGTGTAGGGCAATGAAGACCACATCCGGTTTAAACTCTTCCAGATTCCCGATAAACTTACCCGCGGGGTCGAACTGTCTCACTTCGAAATCTTTCTCGTGCAGAGCCTTCGAAATCTGGTTGCCGGTGCGCAGGGATACCTCCCTTTCGGAGGAGTTTCCTCCCATCATCACGGCAATCCTCTGAGGACTATTTTCCATTACCGGTTCACCTCGTCAATGAAATAAATACCCACCAAAAATCACTTATTACCAAGTCAATATTACTATAACTCTTTTTTTAAAAGAAGCCTCGGAAATTTTTGAATCCTTTACACGGCCTGTTTTTCTAAGTATAATTATAAGCGCACACAGGGGAGTAGCTCAATTGGTAGAGTAGCGGACTCCAAATCCGTTGGTTGCGGGTTCAATCCCTGCCTCCCCTGCCAGAAGAAATGAGTAACGGCAAGCAATCCAGGTCTCAAGGATGCTTGCCGTTTTGGTTATCTATGGTAATATTTTTGAAATGTATCACAAATATATCACAGCAACCTAAAACTTATTCTTCATGGCCAAACAAGGCCTTGCCGAGCGCTCTCGCGGTCTGCTTTCTGCCGGCCGGCGTCACGTGATTATAGATATCGCCGGTGATCGCTATCGAGGAATGCCCCAGCATGGCCGATACGTTCCCGATCGGCTCACCTGTTTCGAGCGCCAGGGTGGCAGCCGTATGCCTGAGCTGGTGGAAGTGAATCCGTTCCGGCTTCTCCTGGTCTTTTTTCTCTGCCTCTCCCCTACCCTCGCCATTGCCCTTGGCGGCCGCCGCTTCTTCTGCCTCTTTCCTCTTCTTATCGAGCGCCCGGTTTACGACATTCTTCCAATAGCCGCTGAAGTTGGCAATCGGGACCGGGCTACCGTCCTGGAGGCAGCAGACAAGGTTGTGCTTCTGGTAGAATTGGCCCGCGTCCAACTTCTCTTGAGCCTGGCGCTTATGATGAGCTTTCAATTCAGTAACAACCTCCGGAATGAGATCAATCCGGCGCCGGCTGGATCTGCTCTTCGGAGGGCCGAACTGGGGACCGGAATTTGTTTGCTTCAAGGTCTGTGTGACGCTCAGGTATTCTTCTTTCAGGTTGACATCTTCCCAGCGCAGGCCTAAGACCTCGCCCAGCCTCATGCCGGTGCTCGCAGCCAGGTAGGTTGGCATGTAGAGATAGGTGTCCCGGGTTGCTTCAATGACAGTATTCACGCCTTCCCGGGTCAAGGCCTTTATCTCATATTTGCCCTTCCGTGGTGGCTTGCAGGCATCGGCCACATTACGCACAAGCATTTCCCACTTGACCGCATGGTGCAGGGCCTCCCGGATCAGCCGGTGGTGATGCAGGACCGTGTTTGCCGATAGGCTGCGCCCCACTGTTTTCTTGGTGTCTATACGGCCGCCGGCCAGGGTCTCAGTGTAATACTTCTGGATATGAACCGGCAGAAGCTTAGCCAGAGGGATCTGCCCCAGGGCCGGCTTCAGGTGCTTGTCCACTATGCTTTTATAGCTCTCATATGTTCTTATCCCCAGGTTGGGCTTACCATAGGCCTCAAGCCAATAATCCAGGTATTCTCCAAAGCTCTGCTTCTCAGGTTCAAAATATATGCCCCTGGCAGCATCAGCCAGGATCTTCGCTGCCTCTTTTTTCAAGTCGCGCTCTGTGTCTGCCGTAAGAAGTTTCTGTTTCCGATTCCCTGTCTTTGGATCAGTACCCGCGTCCACAGTTGTTCTATAAACGATCCTTCCTGACTTGAGAACAATCTTTTTAATCTTTGGATTTCCCGCCATGGATTCATGCCTCCCCCTGTTTGTTTTCTTTGACGAATGCCGAAAGTGCGTCTACTTCAATCCGCCATAAACGCCCTGCTTTCAATGCCAGCAGCTTGCCCTCCCTCAGCCACTTTCTGATCGTTCTCGGTTGCACTCTCAGAAAGTCGGCAGCCTCATTGACGGTCAATAGCCTCTTATCCATGTCTGCATCCCCTTTGTACTT
This sequence comes from Thermacetogeniaceae bacterium, assembly GCA_050010575.1. GTDB lineage: Bacteria > Bacillota > DSM-12270 > Thermacetogeniales > Thermacetogeniaceae > Palsa-1188. The sequence continues at coordinate 13,392 of JBEKKU010000045.1, forward strand.
TTATGTTTATGTATGTATTTTAACATACCTGCATGTATCTTTCAATACCGGCTGCAATAAAAAAGCAGCCTGATCAGGGCTGCTGAGTGGTATCGATTAACAAAAACTATCCCCAGACTTATACTTAAATTTTTCCAGGTCGTTCACTATAACTACCGGTTCTTGTTATTACCTTGATCGCGGACCAAGGAATAAATTTTTCTTCTTTTACTGCATCGTTTTTAGCTATTATTCCGGTATCAAAAACTTCGGAGATCTTTACATCTTTAAGCGGCGACATCCCATTAATATCAATGTCACATATCCAATTTCTTAAAGTATTAGGCTCTGCCATGAATTAACCACCCTCCTTCTTAAAGGAATTCAAGCCAATCATTTAGCTTTTCTTTCCCCTGAAGCAATGACAGTTTCTTGACCGCATACAGATCGATTAAAATCTACATGCTTTTATAAAATACAACCCTAATACAGATAATTGAAGATCATCAAACGTTTGAGGAATAGGAGGCCCCCCACCAAATATTGCAATTCCTTTGGGAGGCTGAAGTAAATTGAGTCTCAATAAATTGCTAATTAAGATACTAAATTCGATTGTTTCAATACCCATATCTTGTTTAATCTCTTCAACTTTGAAGAAGAGTGAATTTATTTCATCCTCAGATATGACTTTACATCTACTATATAAGCAATCTAGTAGCTTTACTTCCAAGGGCGATAGCTGCTTTAATATATCTACATAACTTACATATATATCATTTATATATTCAGATGATACCGCATTTGCAAGCAAACAAGCCCATTTTGCTTGTATGTCAGAGTCTTCTTCTAATCCGGCGTTCTCAAGTAAAGGGACAATAGTTTTTGGGTTAAATAATTTCGCGCTTATTTTCTTTTCTTGTAAATAAACTTCGGCTTTTTGCATAACCTTTACTGCATTTTTCCAACGTATAAATCTAATTTTATCAGCAAGCAACTCACCAATTTCTTTTAATGGAGGTATCGCTACATTTTTAATACCTTCAGATGCTAATTTTACCCCTTCCTTGGCTGTGTCTTGCCCTATGTCTGTCATTAGAGCCAGATATAAGCCATTTATTAAACCCGACATTTTAACAACCTCCTATTTCTTCTGATATTTCGTCTTGGCCTCCTCAATTAGGGCGGCCAAGTCCTTTTCATGGAGCTCGATAATCAGAAAGGTGTTCAGTGTACCCGGGTAGAGATCGAGAAGGAAGTCAGCAAGGACCTCGGGCATAACCGGCCGTCGGTGATCAGATACCATTACTAAATTCACGGGCCACTCCAGCATCAACCCCCTATGCATGGACCGGCGGCGACACTAAGCGAATTGCAGGGCTTATTTTGTGTTTAGGGTGGGCAATTCCATTTTAGGTATCCCAACTACCTGAATAACTTTCCAAGTGCCTTCTCGGTCATCCTGCCCACCACGCAAAGTAGATTGTTCATCGGGGGCTGCTGAATAATGATCGTGGCATGGATCAGATTGCCTTCAAGTACTCAATGATTTTATCCCTGAAGTCAGCCAGGCAATAGTAAACTTGCTTTCCTATTTCCTCAAGGTCATCCTTTGTCAGATACTCATTTGAATGCCCCTGGGGGAAGGTATCCACCAAAAAATTGATCTCCTTCTTGAAATTTTCCAGCGTATCATCAAGCCCTTTTTCCAGCTTCTTCATTGGCATGTCCTCCTGTCCCTCATACTTAAATATTTTCCATCCCTGCTGTCTCTTTGCCTGCACGATGCCTTGCCGTAAAACGGTCAACCATCCTGCTTTGCCTTGGCCTCTTCAATCAGCGCCGCCAGGTCCTTCTCATCGATCCGCCACTCTTGCCCCATCTTGAAGCCAGGTAGCTTTTTGTCCCGTAACCACCGGCGGACCACATAGGGAGACATTTTCAGGTATTCTGCAGCCTCTTCAACGGTTAATAATCCCAATGTCCTCACTCCTTTCTGCAACATAGTTTAACACATGTGTTTATATAATTCAACATTACCACTTGCAATACTATGTCGTTTGATGTAGAATATTTACATATCAACACATAGCAATACATAACCACAGATAAGGAGGCCACCCCGATGCCAAATGAGTTTTGCAACCAGTGCCAGAGTATATAGTCGGGGTTCATGGCGGCTGAGACTGTAGAGGAGGTGGTTGTATAGGAAAATGGGGCAGGCCCTGAGTTATAAAGTCCTGCAGCAAACAAATTTGAGGGAGGTATGAGCATGGAGTTTCAGAAATATTTTGAGGAGTTCCTGCGGGAACATTTTGTCTCTGAAGTCTGCAGCGCGACAACCACCGAATTGGAGCAGATTCTCACGAGCACAGGCATGAGCGAGACTGAAGCCGCAAAGAAGGCAGAACCACTCTATAGTTCGATGATTGACAGTGAGCATGCAGCATATTCCCAGGGGATCAAAGACGGCGCCAGGCTGTTACTGCACCTGCTGGACATGGCGCCTGAAAACAAAAAGGAGGTCTCACAGTAATGCGGACAGCGCCAGTTTCGGAGTACGCGGGTAAGATCGGGTATGCGTTCAATAATTGGCTGGAAGACAGGTATCTTGCTATTTCCCTGAAAGTGGAAAATGCTGTAGAGGCTCGGTATGCTGAAAAGAACGGGATCGCGGTTGATGAGATACCTAACATTGGCGATATTCTTAGACAGCACGGTGTTGAGTGGAACGAGGCTGAGAATATCGATGAAACTTCCCTCAAACTCAGGTGGGCCCTTACAGAGGCCTGGTTCCGCCAGGGCTTCCAGGACGGTTACCAACTGGCATTTTCCTTACTGGGCATGATACCTGAAACCGGAAAGGAGGTCTCATAGTTGGAGTACAGAGTTGTTAAATTACCCAGGCCGGTACCGTGGATTGGCTTTTGTGACAATGA
>JBEKKU010000046.1:0-16286 GCA_050010575.1 Thermacetogeniaceae bacterium
GGAGCGGGTGCGGGGCAAACTGGGCAACGAGAGCTTCCTGGCCAAGGCGCCGCCTGAGGTGATCGAGAAGGAACGGGGCAAGGAGGACGAGCTTGACCAGAAGTTGTCCACTATTGGCCGCCGGTTGGCAACTCTCAGGGGCTAGCAGGAAAGGCCCTCGCCGCGGACGGTATCAGAGAGAAAACGGAAGAACCGTCCCTCTGTTTTCCCGTATTTCTGGCGCGGGAGAACCGTCCCCATGTCAGTCGTGTCAGGCATCTTAACAAAATCTTAATAGAGGATGACCACCGCTGGTGTCGAATACATTCGATGGAGGTGGCCTATGAGCACGAAGATCCTGGTAGTAGATGACGAGGAGTCGATCGTCAAGCTCGTTTCCTTCAATTTAAATAAGGAAGGATTTCAGACCATCGCTGCCGGGGACGGCAACGAGGCCTGGGAGGTCATCCAGCGGGACAGGCCCGACCTGATCATCCTGGACGTGATGCTGCCGGAGATGGATGGTTTCTCACTGTGCCGCCTGTTGCGGCAGGAGGGTTCGGCCATACCGATCCTGATGCTTACCGCCAAGGATGAGGAGATAGACAAGGTGCTGGGCCTGGAGATCGGGGCGGATGACTACCTGACCAAGCCCTTCAGCCCCCGCGAACTCATAGCCCGGGTACGGGCGATCCTGCGCCGCTCCGGGGATAAGGAACAGGACCAGAGCGAGCGGATGGAGTTCGGTGAACTGGTGGTCTTTCCCGGGCGCTACGAGGTCAGTCTGCACGGCGAACAACTGGTCCTCACCCCCAAGGAGTTCGAGCTGCTGCTCCTGCTATGCCGAAGCGCCGGCCTGGTGCTCAGCCGCGAGTATATCCTCCAGAAGCTGTGGGGTTATGATTTTTATGGCGATACCCGGGTGGTGGACGTGCACATCAGTCACCTGAGAGAGAAGCTTGAACAGGATCCGGCACGCCCGCGCTACATTATGACAGTAAGAGGAGTGGGCTATAAATTCCACGCTGCCTCGCAGGGGAGCAGAGGGGCCTGATGCGGCGAATCAGTTGGCGGTTCACGTCTAGCTATATAATCTACATGTGCGCCTCTTTGGTGGTCCTGAGCGGGCTGCTCTCATTTTTTTTATGGAGCCGCCACGACCTCCTGGCCCAAGTCTGGCAGTACCTGGCGGCCCTGTTCGGCCTGATCCTGGTGGGTGGGGTGCTGCTCGGCATCCGCCTGGCAGACAGGGTGCACAGGCCGTTGGCGGAGATCGGCGCTGTTGCCCGCCGTCTGGCGGCCGGGGACTGGGAAGCGGAGATGTATCAATACACCGATGACGAGATCGGCGAACTGGCGGCCACCCTCAATGAGATCTCCCGCACTGTCAGGGAGAAGGTGCGCCAGTTGGCAGAGAGCAGGGGCAGCCTGGAGGCGGTCCTGGCCAACATGCAGAGCGGTGTGATGCTCTTTGACCGCAGCGGCCGCATCAATCTGGTCAATCCTGCCGCCGAGCACATCCTGGGCATCAGCGAGACTGGGAACACCGGCAGAACCTACGTGGAGACGCTGAAAAACTACCCCCTGAGCCAGATGATCGACGAGGTGCTCGCCTCCGGCAAGCCACAGGGCGGCGAGATCTCCCTGATCTTTCCGACCGAGCGCATCCTCGACGCCCACGCCGCCCCGGTTTTCGGTGAGGGGCAGGAGCCCCAGGGAGTGGTCCTGGTGCTGCACGACATCAGCGAGATCAGGCATCTGGAGCGGGTCCGGGCCGAATTTGTGGCCAATGTCTCCCACGAGTTGAAGACCCCCGTTACTGTCATCAAAGGGTTTGCGGAGACCCTGTTGGAAGGGGCGCTCTACAACTCGCGGGCCTGTGAGGAATTTGTCAGCATTATCGGGGAGGAGGCGGAGCGCCTGAACCGCCTCATCAACGATCTGTTGAGCCTCTCCCGGATCGAATCCCGGGAGTTGGTCATGCAGGTGGAGTCGCTGGAGTTGGGGCCGGAGATCAATCGGATCGTGGACCGGCTCAAGCCCCGTTTCCAGAAGAAAGAACTCGGCCTGGGTGTGGCGGTGCCCGCCCATGCGGTAATGGTGCAGGCTGACCGCGACCGGCTGGAGCAGGTGTTGTTGAACCTGCTGGAGAACAGCCTGATGTATACCCCCTCCGGTGGACGGGTAGAGGTGGGCGTCCAGGAGCAGGACAGCATGGCGGTGGTCAGCGTCAAGGATACCGGGATCGGCATCCCGCCGGATGACCTGCCCCGGATCTTCGAGCGCTTTTACCGGGTAGACCGCGCCCGCAGCCGCAAACTGGGTGGCACCGGTCTCGGGCTGGCGATCGTCAAGCATATCGTGGAGGCCCATGGCGGCCAAGTCTGGGTGGAGAGCGAGTTGGGCCGGGGCTCCACGTTTTACTTCACCCTGCCCCGGAATGGACCAGCCGCCGGTTAACCGGTCTTCTTTCGAAACTTGCCAAATAGGTGATAATATAAAGGGGAGTGTCATGGAGGATGGTGACTCTGCTGACCAAGGAATTTTATCAGGTGAAGGCTGGCGCATCGGATATTGAATCCAGGTGCAAGTTCGAGATCCGCTCTCTGGAATTGTCTTACGGGGCCAATCACGTACTGCACAACATCAGGTTGGAGTTGGCCGAGCACCAGGTATCCGCCCTGATCGGCCCCTCGGGTTGCGGCAAGTCGACCCTGCTGCGCACCCTCAACCGGATGAACGACCTGATCCCGGGCGTAACCATCGGAGGCCAGGTGCTGCTTGACGGCGAGGACATTTACAATGCCAGCGTCGATGTGGTAAACTTGCGCAAACGGGTCGGGATGGTCTTTCAGAGACCAAACCCGTTTCCCATGTCCATTTTTGAAAACGTGGCTTACGGGCCGCGGCGGCACGGTCTCAGAGACCGGCAACGGCTGGCGGAGATCGTGGAGATGAGTCTGAAAAAGGCCGCCCTCTGGGAGGAGGTCCGGGAACACCTCTTCAAATCGGCCCTGCAGCTCTCCGGCGGCCAGCAGCAGCGCCTGTGCATTGCCAGGGCCCTGGCTGTAGAGCCGGAGGTGCTGCTGATGGACGAGCCCTGCTCCGCCCTGGACCCGATCTCCACCTCCAAGATCGAGGACCTGATCGACGAACTGAAACGGGACTACACCATCATCATCGTCACCCACAACATGCAGCAGGCCGCCCGGGTCTCCCAGTTCACGGCCTTTCTCCTGAGCGGCAGGCTGATCGAGTTCGGCAAGACCGACAGGCTGTTCACCAACCCGGAACATAAGGAGACTGAGGATTATATCACCGGCAGGTTTGGATGAAAAAATGGAATACCAAGGGGGAAGAGGCTTGGTAGCGCGCAAATCTTTTCACGAACAGCTGGATGAACTGCAGCAGGACATCCTGAAGATGGGTACCATGGTGGAGCAGGCGATCTATAACTCGGTGAAGTCGCTTAAAACGCGGGATGAGAGCCTGGCTAAACAGGTTATCGACGGCGATGACGCCATCGATGAATTTATGGTCAGAATAGAAGATAGCTGCGTCCGGCTGCTGGCCCTGCAGCAGCCGATGGCCAGCGACCTGCGGGTGATCAGCGCCGTTACGAAGATCAACAACGACCTGGAGCGCATCGCCGACCATGCGTCGGATATTGCCAAGGTGACCATCCGCCTTTCCGGACAGCCGCTGATCAAGCCGCTGATCGACGTTCCCCGGATGGCCGAGATCACCCAGAAGATGCTGCGGGTGAGCCTGGACGCTTTAATCCGCCGGGATGTCACCGAAGTGGAGCAGTTGATCGACTGCGACCATGAGGTGGATAGCCTGCAAAACCAGATCTTCCGGGAACTGCTGACCTTCATGATGGAGGACCCCCGGACGATCCAGCAGGCCACCAGCCTGCTGTTCGTGGCCCGGCACCTGGAGCGCATGGCGGACTATTGCACCAACCTTGGCGAGGCAGTATACTTCATGGTCACCGGGGAGCGCAAGGATCTCAACATCTAAATACCCAAGTTGCACACATCTGGAAAGCAAGGTGCGATCATGTCATCATCCATCTCCTATGACGAGGCGCTGGACTTTCTGGTCGGCCTGACCAAGTTCGGCTTTAATTTTGGATTGCAGCGGATCGAATACTTATTGCAACTCCTGGGAGACCCGCACCGTCAGCTGCGGGTCGTTCACGTTGGCGGCACCAACGGCAAGGGCTCTACCGCCATGATGACGGCCTCGGTGCTGGAATCTGCCGGATACCGGGTGGGGTTGTTCACCTCACCCCATCTCGACAGCTACACCGAACGCTACCTGATCAACCGCGTTCTCATCAGCGAACAGAGGTTGGCAGAGTTGATCTTCAGGGTGAAGCCGCTATTGGAGCAGATGGTGCGGGAGGGGCATGAACACCCCACCGAGTTCGAGGTCTGCACCGCCATCGCCTTCCTGTATTTTTACGAGGAGCAGGTCGATTTCCTGGTGCTGGAGGTTGGCCTGGGCGGCGCCATCGACTCCACCAATGTCATCCCCACCCCCCTAGTGGCGGTGATTACCAATATTGCCTTCGACCACATGGACTACCTGGGCAACACCATCCGGGAGATTGCCACTGTCAAGGCGGGGATCATCAAGCAGGGCGGACATGCCGTCACTGCCTCCTCCGACCCCGAAGCGATCGCCGTGATCGAGGCGCGCTGCCGGGAGGTGGGCGCCACGCTGCTGCGGGTCGGTGCCGGCCTCAACTACGATTTGATCGAGTCCACACCCTCCGGGACGCGCTTCAACCTGCATAGCCCCTGGAGTGATTATGCCGACCTGAAGGTACCGCTGGCTGGGCAGTACCAGGCGATCAACGCCGCCACCGCCCTCGGGGTGATCGAGGTGCTGCGGCGGTATTGCGGCGTGGTGATCAGCGATGGGCAGATCGGGGCCGGCTTTGCCGCCGCCCGGTGGCCGGCCCGGCTGGAACTGCTATCCGAGAGGCCGGCGGTGTTGGTGGATGTCACCCACAACCACGACGGGTCGCGCAAGCTGCGGGCAGCCCTGCAGGAGGTCTACCATTACCGGCGCCTAATCCTGGTATTGGGTATGCTGGGGGACAAGGAGCGGGAGAAGGTGGTGGCCGAACTGGCGCCGTTGGCGGCGGTAGTGGTGATCACCAGGCCGAACAGCCCCCGGGCCGGGGACTGGGAGCTGCTGGCGACCGAGGCCCGCCGTTACACCAAGCACGTTCATCAAATTGAGGAGATCGCGGCGGCGGTAGATGTCGCCCTGGAGGAGGCCGGCCCCGAGGACCTGGTCTGCGTAACCGGCTCCTTCTACATGGTGGCTGAGGCGCGGGCCTACCTGCACCGCAAGCTGAACATCACCAGCAAGACTTTTTAGCACCCGGAACTGCCAAGACAGTACCAGATATCCAGCAGTTGCAGTTTAAGAGCACTACCTTTTCAGATTGATGATGCAGTGGCGGTTTTGGTCCGTCGCTGAATTTTTTATTCAGGAGCTGTGCGGGCGGCAGGCGCCCGTGGTCAGGGGTATAAAAAACGAGAGGAGATGGGGGCAATGGCGGATAAGGAGAAGGATAGTTCCGGAACCGGTTACCAGGAGATCATCTTGGAGGCAGTCAAGGGGATCAGGGACAAGATCCTGCTCTATGGCATCGCGGTGATCGCCCTGTTCGTCAGCGCCGGCTACTTCGGCATCCAGGTTATAAAAACCTTGGAGTGGCCGGTGATCAGTATCGCCACGCTGGTGCTGATAGCGTATTTCTTCAATAAAGGCATTCCTCAGGCGAGGGAGAGGTTAAAAAAAGCGGCGCCAGATCGGCAGGCCGATGAGGGCAAGGGCAATATTACTGGCACGGTGACTATTAGTGGTGGGGATATCGGGGCTAACTGCAAGATCACCGGAGTGGTGATCGAAAAGGAGGACCGAGATGCAGGATGACGATAGGATAGATGTGCATGTCGAGGTGAAAGGGGGCAGACTGGAAGCTGGGTCGACTCTGGTCGGTTCCCATATCTATCTGGGCCCTAGCAAGGAAGCGATGGATCAGCTTCTGAGTCATATGCAACAACTGGAGTCTGAACTATCCGTCGGCGCCGCTGATGCCCAGAGGCAGATCCTCAACCAGTTCATCGGAGAGGAATACCTGCAGACCTTCTGGTTCTTCTTTCTGGGTCATGTGGAGACCCTCTTCCAGCGCTTCGGCAGGGGCACGCAGGCCAGGGTGGCTTTGATCGGCGAGGGGTTTGGGGAAGCGGACCGCAACGTGCAGTTCCAGCTCGGAATCAAGGATACGGTCGCTTTTGTCACCGGGGAGCAGCCCAACGCCATGAATATTTTCCTGATCGCCGCGGTCAATGCCATCGCCCCCGAAGTCGAAATTTATTACCTACAGGCACTGCCGGGCAGGAAATCGGATCTGATCAGGGCGATGGGCTGGTGCCTCGACAACGCTATCGACATTGTGGCCATCCTGGCCGCCATACCACGTTTTTGTGAGGATGGAACCTGCCCGATCTGCCAGGCTGCCAGGAGCCTGGTCGAGCGCGGGATCACCGTTGTCGCTTCGGACCAGGGTTGCCCCAATGCTGTGGCCGATGGCATGATCACCGTGGGTGGTCTGGTGCCCGATGAAGAGCAGGGCCTGGTGCTGCTGCGCAGGGAGAGCGGGTCGCCCCTGTCGGCCAAGGTATTCACCTATGCCAGAATGCAGGCTGAAAACATCACTGCCGTAACTGCGGCTGGTGGCAGGCCGCTGGTCATCCGGAACATTCAGGATCTCACTAGCGAGGCGCTGCCCGTGGCTATTGTCTCCGGGCTACTATCCGTATTGTCCGCCTACTTCAAGAAGGGCGGCAAAAGCGCCACCCCTGCAGATCTGGATCGTTACCTGGCCCAGTCATCCATGCAGATTACGACAGCAGCCGGTGTAGGCGCCGAGCCCAAGCCGGTCAACTGCCTGTTGAAGCCTGAAAAAATACTGGACCTGCCGATCTGATTGTATTTTTTGAGATGATTTCTATGTGATTTAATGAGACCAATTTTCAAGGGATAGACCGGGAATTCTACTAAATTCGTTGGTATTATCCGTTACAAGAATTAGATTTTCAGAGAGGGCATGTGCAGCTATCAATAAGTCATAGGCACCGATGATCTGACCTTTTTTTCAAGTGATGCGCGAATGTCTCCCGATATAACGGCGGCGTTATCGGAGAAAGGCAGGATTTCTAGGGGAGATAAGAAGGCGATTAAAGCAACTTGATTTCTTTCTACTTGGTGACTTTTTTTAACCCCATATTCAAGTTCGGCCAACGTGATTGCAGAAATGCAGACATCTCCGATATCCAGTTTTCTCAGGGTTTCCAAGACCATGAGGGGTTTCTTCTTGATTATATAGAGACATATATTTGTATCAAGCATATAGATCATTTAAAATTCATCCCGCTGGTCTGGTTTTGGTTGGTTTGTCCCTGCTTGCCCTCCTACTGGCCACGCAAGAAGCTATTCTCTATGGAGGGAGGCAGTGGTTCTATATCGGGAAAAATAGGACATAGACGATAAAGATGACGTATAGGGCGCCGCTGAACGTGTAAAATGAAATAAGAATTGACAGCCAAGCTTTACAAAAATGTGATCTCCAGCTATTATTTACCTATCCGAAAAGCTCCTCGCAGCTGGGTAAATGACAGTATTTGATAGGGTTTGTACATATTGCATACGGCCCGAGTCCTTGCCAGACATATAGTGAAATGTTAGACTTAAAATCAAATAAGCACGAAGGAGCAGGTTGTATGAAAGGATACGGACAGCACTACCGGAACCCCTGGTTGCTCGTGCTCTTGCTGATCTTGGGTGGAATCGTCGGTAGTTTCATCGGACAGGCCCTAGGCAGTATCCAGCATCTTGCCTTTCTCAATCAGGGGATCTATCTCGGGCTCCCGGACACGAAACTGAACCTGGATATTCTTGCTCTTACCTTCGGGTTTGTTTTCAAGGTAAATTGGGTTGGCCTGATCGGATTTATCGTTGCTCTTATTATTTACGAGCGCTTGTAAGGAATGATGGTGTGCGCGAGATGATCTTGGCTTCGGCTTCACCGCGACGGGCAGAGTTATTGAACCGCCTGGGCGTTAATTTTAAAACCGTACCCAGCCTGGTGGATGAGCCACCCGAGGAGGGCGCCGACCCCCGGCAGCTTGCCCTGAAGCGGGCGGGCGGCAAGGCTGAAGCGGTTGCCGGACAATACCCCCGGGATTTAGTATTAGCAGCTGATACGGTAGTCTGGTGCGATGGCCGGATCTTGGATAAGCCAAAGGCCATCCCGCAGGCCCGGGAGATGTTAGAGTTTCTGTCGGGGCGAGAACACCTGGTAGCTACCGGGATAGCCCTGCGCCTGGAAGCCTCGGGTCTATGCCAGCATGACGTGGTGGTTACCCGCGTCCGGTTTCGCAGTCTACGGATGCAGGAGATCGAGAATTATCTGGCTACCGGGGAACCCCTGGGTAAGGCCGGCGGGTACGGCATTCAGGGTTATGGGGCACTGCTGGTGGCGGAGATAGAGGGTTGCTTCTACAACGTGGTGGGACTGCCTCTGGCCAGGCTGGGGGAAATGCTGCAGTCATGTGGAGTTGATCTGATGTGTCCGGGACAGAGTATCACCTGACCATCAAGAGCCTGCCCGAGGAGATTCGGCCGCGGGAGCGCATGCGGGAGGTAGGGCCTGGAGCTCTCTCCTCCGCCGAGTTATTGGCCATCACTCTGGGCAGCGGGTCTCGCGAGGAATCGGCCCTGGACCTGGCCCAACGCCTGTTGCAGGGCTCGCGAGGCTTGCGCTTTCTAGCGGAAGCTTCGTTTGAGGAGTTGTGCGGTGTGAAGGGGATTGGCCCTGCCAAGGCGGCCCAGGTGCAGGCGGCGGTGGAACTAGGCAAACGGTTGGCCTGCATGGAGCAGGGACTCCGGCCCACGGTGCGCAGCCCGCAGGATGTCTGCAGCTTCGTGATGGAGGAGATGTGCTACCTGGACCGGGAGCACTTCCGGGTGGTCATTCTAAACACCAAGAACCAGGTACTGGCAGTAGAAACCATATCGGTGGGCAGCCTGAACTCCTCCCTGGTGCATCCCAGGGAAGTCTTCAAGCCGGCGTTGCTGAAGAGCGCGGCCGCAGTGATCCTGCTCCACAATCATCCCAGCGGGGATGCCACTCCCAGCAGTGAGGATCTGGAAATAACACGCCGCCTTGTCGAGGCTGGAAAACTAATAGGGATCGAAGTTCTTGACCATATTATTATTGGGGATCATGTTTTTACCAGCCTCAAGGAAAAAGCAGTGATCTGATCGCCAATCTCTGTAAGGCAGGATATGAAGCTTCGCTTCAGGCGGGGTACCCACCGAAGGTGGCGGGGTACCCCGCCGAAGGTGGGTCGACAGGCCTGCACTATAAGGAGGGAGCAAACAAACGTGTTCTTTACAAAAGACGTGGGGATTGATCTGGGAACAGCCAACACTCTGGTACATGTAAAGGGTAAGGGCATCATCCTTATGGAGCCATCAGTCGTAGCTATCCAGCGGGATACCGGAGAGGTGCTGGCTGTTGGAGATGAGGCCAAGCAAATGATCGGGCGCACTCCTGGCAATATCATCGCCATCAGGCCGATGAAGAACGGGGTGATCGCCGATTTTGAAGTGACTCAGAGCATGCTGCGCTATCTGATCAGGCGTGCCCTGCAAAAGCGCAGTCTGTTCGTACGCCCGCGGGTCCTGATCTGTATTCCGACCGGTGTGACCCCCGTAGAAGAGCGGGCGGTCAGGGAGGCGGCGCTGCAGGCCGGGGCGCGGGAGGCCTACCTGATCGAGGAGCCGATGGCGGCCGCCATCGGTGCCGGGCTTCCGGTGGGAGAACCCATCGGCAATATGGTGGTGGACATCGGTGGCGGCACCACGGAGGTGGCCGTTATCTCCCTGGGCGGTATCGTTACCAGCCGGTCGATCCGGGTGGCTGGAGACGAGATGGACGATGCGGTGATCCAGCATGTTAAGCGGACATACAACTTATTAATCGGTGAGCGCACTGCGGAGGAGATCAAGATCAAGATCGGCGCCGCCATCTGGAACGGGGAGCCGGAGACCTACGATGTCCGGGGCCGGGACCTGCTCACCGGCCTGCCCAAGACTGTCACCGTCACTGCCGAAGAGGTGCAAAAAGCCCTGGCGGAGACCCTGGCCAAGATCGTGGAGGCGGTCAGGGTCTGCCTGGAAAAAACGCCGCCGGAACTATCGTCGGACATCATGGACCGGGGGATCGTACTGGCTGGGGGTGGTGCCATGTTGCGGGACCTGGACCGGTTGATCAGCCAGGAGACCGGCATTCCGGTGGTTCTGGCAGAGAAACCGCTGTATGCGGTGGCTCTGGGCACCGGCAAGGCTTTGGAAAACATCGAAGCTCTGCGGCGGGTACCGCTGCCTTCTAAGAGAATGAGATAGGGTGGTGCTTGTTGTTCAGCTCTCACTTTAAGAGAACCCTGGTTATTCTGGCTGCAGTAGCCGTGCTTTGTTTGGGCGTGGCTCACTTTGCGCCCAATTTTGCCGGCAGCGTGGCGGCCAGGGGAGTGCATGAAGTGCTCGCCCCAGCCCAGGATAAGATGATGCTGGCCTGGCGCAGCGGCGGCTCTTTTCTGGGCTACTTTGCCAGCGTCCGCCGCCTTCAGGACGAGAACAACCAGCTCAAGCAGCAGCTCAGCAACCAGATCTGGGAAAATGACCGCTTGCGCGAGTATGTCTATGAAAATCAGCGGCTGCAGAAGCTCCTGGAGTTCAAGCAACGCAATGACCTCCGCTTCACGCTGTTGGGCGCCCGGGTGATCAGCCGTTCACCGAGCAACTGGTATAACACCATGGTGGTCGACCGGGGTTCCGGCGACGGGGTCAAAAAGGATATGGTAGTGGTTTCCGACGCCGGTTTGGTAGGCCGGGTGGACGCAGTAGGGCCGCACACCGCCGAGGTCCTGCTGATCCTGGACCGTGAGGGCGCAGTAGGGGTAATGGTCAGCGAGAGCGGCACACAGGGGGTTATTGAGGGCAACAAGGAGGACCCTGGTGTGCTCCGGATGATCGACCTGCCCTATGACGCCAACCTGACACCTGGCCAGACGGTGGTGACCTCCGGTTTGGGGGGTATTTTCCCCCAGGATGTGCCAATCGGCCAGGTATTAAAGTTTAACAAAGGAGGCAGCGATCTGGACATGTACGCTCTGGTGCAGCCCTATGTAGATTTTAACCGCCTCCAAGATGTGTTCATCATCACCGAGACCCGGTCAGTGCCGCAATCGGGCGCCAGCCCGGGCAACAGCCAGCCGTTAACGGCGCCGGTGCTGCAGGTGGCACAATAACACCAGTTGCACTGCTGCCTTCGCCAGGGAGAGGGGACCCGTCATGCGCCGGTTGTTTATTGCACTGGCCTTTATTGTTGTTCTGATTCTGCAGACCACTATTCTGCCTTTCTTGCGCATCGGCGGTGTCATGCCCGACCTGCTGCTGGTGTTGGTGATCTTTACGGCTCTTTTTTACGGTTCTCTTGCCGGCGGTGTGGTCGGTTTTGCAGTGGGCCTGGCGCAGGACCTGATCGGGGGTCCATATCTCGGGCTCGGAGCTCTGAGTATCTTTCTTGCCGGCTATTTGATGGGCTACCTGGAGCGAAGGGTGAACAAGGATAACCTCCTGGTAGCCTTTTCTCTGGTGCTGGTAGGCAGTTTCATGGCTGGCGCCTTCTACCTGCTGGGACAAGGCCTGCTTGACATGGGTTCCCTGAACATGCGCCTGTTCTGGCGGGTAATGGCTCCTGGCGCCCTCTATAACGCCTGCTTGGCCGTCCTGTTATTCAATCCGTTGACCAGGTTGTTTGGCGGCTCCGTTCAGTCCCGGGTGGAGATCGTGCAACCCGGCAAAATGATCTACAGGTGATCACGATATGATGGTCGATCGCAGACTGGAGTCCAAACAAAAATTTTTCACGTGGCTAACCATTGCCGTCTTCGGGGTGATCCTGTTCCGGTTGATCGCCCTACAGCTCTGGGAGGCGCCCATGTACCGCACCAAAGCAGCCCTCAACCAGTTCCGGTTCCTGCCGATCCGTGCTCCCCGGGGCGATATTGTCGACTCCAAGGGCGCCGTGCTGGCGGCCAACAAGATCGTCAACACCATCTCGATCGTGCCCCAGCAGACTGACCCGCAACAGCTTGCCCTGAGCGTTAACAATCTGGTCTCCCTGCTTCACGATGTGTATCCGGAGATTGATGTTCCATATATTCAGAATCTATTAGCTGCCCAGACCGACCAATCCTACCAGCCGGTAGTGATCAAGCGGGATGTGCCGATGGATGTGGTGGAGCGCCTCGAGGAGCACCGGCAGGAGCTACCCGGAGTGCAGATCGGCAAGGAGATTGTCCGCTCCTACCCGGAGGGCTCGGTAGCCGGTCACCTCCTGGGGTATATCGGTGAGGTCAGCAGCAGCGATCTGGAGCAGCATAAGGATAGCAACTATAAGGCGGGCGACCTGATCGGCAAATTCGGGCTGGAAGCCCAGTATGAGAGCTACCTGCGCGGCCGCGATGGCTTTCAGGAGGTGGAAGTGGATGTTTCCGGGAGACCGGTGCCCCACGCCAACCTGATCACAGTGCCCCCGCAGCAGGGTGACCGGCTGGTGCTGACCATCGACAACGACCTGCAAAAAGTGATGGAAACCAGCATGGACAACACCCTTGCCCAGTTGCGGAGCCAGGGATATGATGCCAGGGCCGGCGCCGCGGTGGCCCTGGACGTGAAAACCGGCGCAGTACTGGCGATGACCAGCCGCCCGAACTTCGACCCTAACAACCTGGTGCCCCCGGTAGGCAACGCCACCGTCAGGGAGTATCTCAATCCTCCTGCCGGGACGGAGCCCCCGATGATCGACCGGGCGATCAGCAGCCGCTATGCGCCCGGCTCTACCTTCAAGCCAATCACCGGAATGGCTGCCCTCACCTCCGGCAATATAACTGTCAACGACACGGTGAACTGTACGGGCCAGTACTGGTTCCCCCCCTACCCCACGTGCTGGCAGGTGCACGGCATCACCAATTTCTTTAAGGCCATGGCCGTATCCTGCGATACCTACTTCTACGAGGCCGGGCGCAGGGCCGGCGCCGCCCTGATCGCCCAGGTCGCCCAGGAGTTCGGCCTGGATCAGCCGACCGGGATCGACCTGCCGGGTGAGGTCACCGGCGTGCTGTCGAGTCCGGCCAAGCAGAAGGTTGAGGAGGATGCTAAGTGGCGTAAATGGTACCAGGACCATCAGGCAGCGCTCGACCAGAAGTACAATGCCCTGTTGGCGGCAGCGACTACTGCCCAGCAAAAGGCAGACCTGCTCGCCCAGCAGAAATCTGCCCAGAGCAGCCTGGATGAAGACTACAGAATAAAATACAATTTCTACGTCAACTGGCAGCCCTTCGAGACCTTCAACATGGCCATCGGCCAGGGCGCCAACGCCTTCACTCCGATCGAGTTGGCCGACTACGTGGCGGCCCTGGCCAATAGCGGGCAGCGGCTGCGCCCCTACCTGGTGCAGCGGATCGAGGACCGCAACGGCAAGGTGGTGGCCCAGTTTGGACCCCAGGTAGTGCATACGGCGCAGGTGGACAGCCAGGTTATGGCCACCGTCCGCCAGGCGCTGGCGGGTTCGACCGATCCGGAGGGCACCAGCGGTTTGCTTTTCTACAATTACCCCGTCAAGGTGGCTGCCAAGACCGGGACAGCAGAAACCGGTGGGACGCTTAACCTGACCAATGGTCTTTTTGTGGCTTATGCTCCGGCGGACAACCCCACCATCGCCTTTGCCGGCGTTATCGAGATTGCCCATCACGGCTCGGACTCTGCCGGTCTGGTGGGTAAGGCCGTTTTCGACCAGTTCTTCGGCCTGAACAAGCCAGCAGTTGTTCAACAGGGAGCCGGGAGCGGGTCTCCTGCTCCAGCCCAGCCACAACCGGCCGTTCCGCAACCGGCGGCGTAACCACCGGTTGCACAGCACGGGCGGGAGGAACGTATAATGAAGAGCATACTGTGCTCTCGGTGAAAGCGTTGAAATATGTCTAAGATGAGGATAAAAGGCTGGAAAAACGAGGAAATTTTTGCCTCGTTTTTTAATTTCTAAGGAAGGATAACAAGTAAAAACATAGAAATATCATTAAGGAAAAACATGGAAATATCTTTAATAAAATACTGCCTAATGACACTGGAGGGATCGTTTATCCGGGCATGGATGAGATTGTAAAAATCAAAGGGACCAGTGAGGGATTGACAGTACTGCTGGAGGAAGCAGCAGACTTCCAAGCCCTGCTGCAGCGGCTGGAGGAAAGAATTGCGGAATCCAACGGATTTTTGGTCGGATCGGCAGTAAGCATCGATATTGGCCCGAGAGATCTTCAACTAGGGCAATTAGCCTCTTTAGGAGAGATTTTGGCTGGGCATAACATGGTGTTGCGCCGGATTATTGCAGGTCCAAGGTCGCATGGAACACTGACAGATGATCAACAGGGGGTGAAGATAATGGGTCAGGAAGCAGCCCAGGCTAGGCCGGCCGGCCATAAAAAGAGAAGGCGCAAGCGGGGCCGTCCCTCCGGCGAGATGGCCGCAGCAGAGGCCTCGGCTACCACGGAGGCGGCAGGCGGCGCGGGAACAGATATTCAGGATAACAGGCGCCAAGACAAGGATGATATTCCGGTGATCAGATATAGCCTGGCAGCCGGGGCACCACGGGCGGATATGGTGTCGGAGGAACAAACAATTATGGTCCAGCGCACCATCCGTTCGGGTCAGCGGGTATTCTACCCCGGCAACGTGGTAGTGCTTGGCGATGTCAACCCGGGTGGCGAGATCGTGTCCGGTGGCAATATCATCGTGATGGGCGCCTTTAGGGGAGTGGCCCACGCCGGGGCGATGGGCGACAAGAAGGCGATAGTGGCGGCATTGAGACTGGAGCCCTCACAATTGCGGATTGCCGGTTATATCACTAGAGCCCCGGAGGGTGATTTTTCAACCCTGAGGCAGCCCGAGATCGCCAGAGTGCAGGACGGCGTTGTGATCATCGAGCAGTACCAGACCGGTTTCGACCGGAACTAACAGGCATAAGGCAAAGGGGGGAGCTTGGATGGGAGAAGTGTTGGTGGTTACTTCCGGAAAGGGTGGCGTGGGCAAGACCACGACAACTGCTAATATCGGCACAGCCCTGGCGATGATGGGGTTCCGGGTCGTGTTGCTGGACGCGGACATCGGACTGCGAAACTTGGACGTGGTGATGGGTCTGGAAAACCGGATCGTTTACGACCTGGTAGATGTCATCAACGGCCGGTGCCGCTTAAAGCAGGCCCTGATCCGGGACCGTCGCTTCGAGAGCCTGTTGCTTTTGCCTGCCGCTCAGACCAAGGATAAGACCGCTGTCAATCCGGAGCAGATGAAGGCGCTGTGTGATGAATTGAAACAGGAGTCTGATTACGTTCTGGTGGACTGTCCAGCAGGGATCGAGCAGGGATTCAAGAACGCCGTGGCTGGTGCTGACAAGGCCCTGGTGGTAACGACGCCGGAGGTCTCCGCGGTCCGGGATGCCGACCGGATCATCGGCCTGCTGCAGGCAGACACGGAGATGCACCACCCGTTGCTGATCATCAACCGTTTCCGCCTACAGATGGTGCGGCGCGGGGACATGTTGGATGTGGACGACGTGAACGAGCACCTGGCCATCGAGATGTTGGGCATTGTACCTGAAGATGAATCGGTCATCGTCTCCACCAACAGGGGGGAGCCAGCCGTGCTCAACGTCAACTCCAGGGCCGGAGAGGCATACCGTAACATTTCACGGCGAATCACGGGCGAGGAGGTGCCTTTCATGGATATCGAGGGGAACGGAACATTCATGAACCGTCTCCGGCGTTTACTGGGGTTGCGCACCGGTTGAGCGGGGTGAGGAGATGCTAGAGCTATTGCAGCGCATATTAGGCAAGGAAGTAAACCGTGCCAGTAAGAACATTGCCACAGAGAGGCTTCGCCTCGTTCTGATGCACGACCGCCTAGATCTCACTCCGCAGATGATGAACTCGTTGCGCAGCGATATCCTGAAGGTGATCACCGACTATTTGGAGATAGACGAATCAGGCATGGAGATAGCGTTGCAGCGGTCAAACGACAGCATTGCGCTGGTGGCCAACATTCCGGTCGTCAAGATGAAGCGCTTGCCTGCCAGCGCAGGCTGAGCACCGGGCAGGTAT
>JBEKKU010000047.1:0-16286 GCA_050010575.1 Thermacetogeniaceae bacterium
GCGCTGCTCTGACCGGTTATGACTGGCCGGGGAACGTTCGGGAACTGGCTAACGTCATGGCTCAGGTAGCAGCCCTCAGCGATGGAGGAGGCACGGTGCTTCCGGAACACCTACCGCTCAAACTGGCGGATCGGGTAGAGGCCGCCGGCGCGGATGCACCCGACCAGCATTGGCTGGGGGAGATCAACGCCTGCCTGGAGGCCATGGCGTCCCAGGTGGACGTCGCTGCCGGCTTCGAGTTGCCCCGTTTCTTGGATGAATTGAAGAAAGGGGTGTCCCGCAGCATCAGGCACCTGATCGAACGTGCCCTGGAGGAGGCCGGCGGGCAGTACCCGCTGGCCGCTGCACGTTTTCGAACCACACCCAGAGTATTGCGTTACCTCCACGATGAGAAACAGGTCTGAGCCAGTACTATAACAGCATTGGGCAGCTTGACTTTAGAGATGCCACATTCAGATCGGAGGTTTGGCGATGGAGATCTTCAAGTTTATGGTCCCCGAGATCATCTTCGGCAAGGGGACGCTGCGGCTAGTTGGGGAAAGCGCCCGCAGGCTGGGGGCGACCAAGGTGTTCCTGGTCAGCGATGCGGGGGTGGCCGGGGCCGGTTGGGTCGACCAGGCGGTCAGGCACCTGCATGAGGTCGGACTCGAATACGAAGTCTGGACTGAGACTACGCCCAACCCTAAAGACCATGAGATCGAACACGGCAGGGAACTCTACCTGAAAACCGGGTGTGATGCGGTGATCGGCCTGGGCGGCGGGAGCGCCATCGACGCCGCCAAGGCGGTGGCTATCCTGGTGACCAATGGAGGACAGATCGATGATTACGAGGGCGTGGACAAGATCGCCAGGCCGTTGCCTCCCCTGATCTGCGTGGCCGCCACTGCCGGGGCCGGAGGAGAGGTCACCCAGTTCACGGTGATCGTCAACACCAAGCGCCGGGTCAAGATGACCATTGGTTCCAAGTCCCTGGTGCCGGATATCGCCATTATCGATCCCCTGCTGCTGAGCACCATCGACGCCGTGCTCACTGCCAACACCGGGATGGACGCGCTCACCCACGCCATCGAGGCTTACGTTTCAGTGGCGGCCACCCCGATCACCGACGTTTTGGCGCTGCGAGCGATCAAGATGGTCAGTTCTTCACTGCGGGCCTCGGTGGCCTCGCGCACCAACATGGAGGCCAAGACCGCCATGGCCATGGCCAGCCTGTTGGCGGGGATCGCCATGTCCAACGCTATCCTGGGGGCGGTGCACGCCATGGCGCACCCGCTGGGGGGATTGTTGAACATGCCCCATGGCGAGGCCAATGCCATTCTATTGCCCCACGTGATGCGCTTCAACCTGATCGCCTGCAAGGAGCGCTTCGCTGAGATTGCCGAGGCAATGGGAGAACAGACCGCGGGACTGAGTTCCCGGGAAGCGGCCGAAAGGTCTATCGAGGCCGTGGAACGCCTGTGCTCGGACATTGGGGCCAAGCAGCACCTGGCGGAAATCGGCCTGCAGGAGGAGCATATCAGGGAGCTCAGTCAGGCAGCGGCAGCGGACGTCAGCCTGATCACCAATCCCCGGGATGCCTCAGTGGAGCAGATTGCCGAAATCTACCGGGCTGCCCTGTAGCAGTGGCCAGGATTGCAAAGCCATGCCTGGCATGACATGATTGCTAAGAGGACGCCTTTCAGGTGTTTGATTGAGGTCTGCATTGGACAGGCCTGACTAGAGCAGAAGGAAGCGGGATTCCTGCTTCGGGGGAGAGAGCGATGGAGGACCGGTTCGGCAGAACGATCGATTACCTGCGAATTTCTATCACAGACCGCTGTAACCTGCGTTGCCTGTATTGCATGCCCCCTGAGGGGATCAAGGTGAAGCCCCGGGCGGAGATCATGCGCTTTGAAGAACTGCTACAGGTAGCCGGGGTGGCCCTGCAACTAGGGATCAGCAAGTTCCGGCTGACCGGCGGCGAGCCCCTGTTGCGGCGCGGGGTCATCCCTTTCATCCAGGCCCTGGCCCTGCTGCCGGGCGTGGCCGATCTGGCCCTAACCACCAACGGGGTGCTGTTGTCCCGCATGAACGAGCAGTTATGGGAGGCCGGTGTGCGGCGTCTTAACATCAGCCTGGATACCCTGGATCCGGTGCAGTTCAGGCAGATGACCCGGGGTGGCGACTTCTGCCAGGTCTGGGACGGTATTATGGGGGCCCTGGACACCGGTTTTCAGCCGGTGAAGCTCAACGTGGTCGCCCTGAATCATTTTAATGATCAGGAGTGGGTGCAGTTTGCCCGGCTCACCCGCGTTTATCCGCTCCATGTCCGGTTTATCGAGATCATGCCGGTGGGAATGAGCTGGGAAATGGCAGGGCGCTACTTCGCTTCCGGCGCCCAGGTGCGTGAGCGGATCGAACAAGCCCTGGGAACCCTAAACCCTGCTGAAGCGGTAGCCAGCAATGGGCCAGCCAGCAGTTACCAGCTGTCCGGCGCCAAGGGCACCATCGGTTTCATCGATGCGGTGAGCAGCCATTTCTGCAGCCGCTGCAACCGCCTGCGACTGACCGCCGACGGCAAGCTGCGCCCCTGTCTCCATGATCAGCATGAGGTGGAACTGCTCCAGGCCATACGGTCCGGGGCCAGTGACGCCGAGCTGCAGGATCTCTTCCGGGCAGCCCTGCTGCTGAAGCCGGCTAACTACACCGAGGCCACGGGCGCTCCGGCCAATGGCCGGGGGATGTGCCAGATTGGGGGTTGAATCCATGCCCGAATTGACTCATTTTGACGAACGCGGCCGCGCTCGCATGGTCGATGTCGGCGCTAAGCCGGAGACAGAGCGACTGGCCAGAGCCCGGGGCAAGGTTTATATGCAGCCGGAGACGCTGGCGCTGATCAGAGCCGGGGGACTGGCCAAGGGGGACGTGCTGGGGGTGGCTCAGACCGCGGGCATCATGGCGGCCAAGCGTACTGCCGAACTGATCCCCATGTGCCACCTGTTGCTGCTGGATGAGGTCGGACTGGACTTTCGCTTTGACGAGGAGCAGAGCGTTGTGGAGATCGAGGCCCGGGTGCGGAATCACGGCAGGACCGGGGTGGAGATGGAAGCCCTTACTGCGGTAAGCGTGGCTGCCTTGACCATCTACGATATGTGCAAGGCGGTGGACCGGGGTATGGTGATCACGGAGATCCGGCTGGCGGAGAAATTCGGGGGCAAGAGCGGCAGCTATATCAGAGAAGGGGAGCGGCAATGGCCGAAATCATAGCGGTGTGCACCAGCCTGAACAAGGGGGAACGGAAAACCAATGTCGGTCAGGGCCTGATGGTGACGGAACACGGCCTGCAGGGCGATGCCCATGCAGGGCCCTGGCACCGCCAGGTGAGCTTGCTGGCGATCGAGAGCATAGACAAGATGCGAGCCCTGGGATTGGATGTGGGGCCCGGTGATTTTGCAGAAAATCTTACCACCGAAGGCATCGAGCTATTCACTTTGCCGATCGGCGCCAGGCTGCAATTAGGCGCCGGGGTGATCGGCGAGGTGACCCAGATCGGAAAGGTCTGCCACGATCGGTGTGCTATCTACTACCAGGCCGGGGACTGCATTATGCCCCGGGAGGGGATCTTCATCCGGGTCCTGCAGGGTGGCCCGGTCAAGGTCGGAGACTCGATTGCCATTGTTGACGATAATAGCGACAACGGCAACCCTGGCTAGCAAATGCATAATACTCTCTATGCTTTTCCGGGTACACTCTGCCTAAAACCCGACTGGTATCCAGGGAATGACACTAATATCATACGAAGGAGTGTCACAGTTGCAGATAGCGATTCTAACAGCCAGCGACAAGGGCTCCCGCGGTGAGCGGGAGGATCTGAGCGCTGCCGCCATCAAAGAGATAGTAGCTGACATCGGGGCCGAGGTGGTTGCCTACGATGTGGTGCCAGATGAAAAAGAGATTCTGATGGCGAAACTGATCGCCTATGCGGATGAACTGCAGGTGGATCTGGTACTGACCACCGGAGGCACCGGGCTCGGCCCCCGGGATGTGACGCCGGACGCAACTTTAGCCGTGGTCTCGAGGATCATCCCCGGGATTCCTGAGGCGATGCGAGCAGCCGGTCTGGAGCATACGCCTCACGCCATGCTCTCCCGTGCTGTGGCCGGTAGCCGTGGGCGCACCCTGATCATCAACCTGCCGGGCAGCCCCCGGGCAGTAAAAGAAAATCTGGCGGTAATCTTAACGGTATTGCCCCATGCGATAGGTATTCTGCAGGGCAGCGCCGGGGAGTGCGCCCGCCCATAGAATGATAAAAATAAAAGTTGGCCCACAGCAACCTGCGCTCCGGCTGATCGAGATCCTACCCCGAAGCCTGCAAGAACCTTTCGGCTCCCGCAAACCCCTCTCGAACCCCGACCAACCTTTGCCCGACCGATCAGGGATCCCCTCGCAGCCTGCAAGAACCTTCCGGCTCCTGCAAACCCCTGCGGAACCCCAGCCGGTCTGCGCTCGGCCGGTATGGATCCAGCCTCTTGAGCCTGCCATAACCGGTCTGGCTGTGACAAACCCTCATTAGAACCCATATCGACCTTAACTCCGGCCCTTGCAGATCTGCCAAGGGAATACCTTTTTCGACCTGCAAAAACCTTTGCTCGACTACTGCAGATTCCTAATTTGAAACCTGCAGCAGTCTTAGCTCGGCTGCTGTGAACCTGGTTATATTGTCTCCTGGTTGAGCGATCGTATACTGTTATAAAATGGCGGGCATTTGGCGCCTGCCAGATTGGCTGCGTTATTAGGCGTGGTTGGTTTTTTACGGTTCCCCCTGTTCAGTATATTTAACTGGTATCGGGGGAAAACTCAGGAAAGAGTTGTTGTGGGGTTGATAAGCAAGGCAGCGCTTAACTTTATTTCAAAAATAATCAATACAGTAGAGAAGTGACTAAAATACCTTTTAAGCTGAACGAAACAGCCGAAAATAGCTTGTCATTAGCTCATATGCGCTTGCGTTTCTTTTTTACAAAATCTATTATTATACGTAGATGTTAGCACTCAATTTGTCCGAGTGCTAATAAGTTTAAAGAAAAATGATGTAAAAGGGAGGTTTGGTTGTGCAGCTGAAACCGTTGGGTGACAGAATCGTGCTAAAGATCGTAGAACAGGAAGAAAAAACCAGAGGCGGCATCCTGTTGCCGGACACCGCCAAAGAAAAGCCCCAGAAGGGAAAAGTGCTGGCAGTGGGAACCGGCAAGGTGCTGGACAACGGAATCAAAGTCCCCCTGGACGTCCAGGTCGGGGACAAGGTGATCTTTGGGCAGTTTTCTGGGACCGAGATCAAGCTTGAGGGAGAAGAGTATCTGATCGTAAGCGAGCGGGATATTCTCGCCGTTGTAGACTAAAAACAGGGAGGTAGCGAGATGCCAAAGGAACTAAGCTTCCGCGAAGCAGCCCGCGTTTCGTTGGAAAAAGGAGTTAACAAGCTGGCTGATACTGTTAAGGTAACGCTAGGCCCGAAGGGCCGCAACGTTGTTTTGGAAAAGAAGTTTGGCCCGCCTCAGATCACCAATGACGGAGTGACCATCGCCAGGGAGATCGAACTCGAGGATGCCTGGGAGAACATGGGCGCCCAATTGGTCAAAGAGGTGGCGACCAAGACCAATGATGTCGCCGGCGATGGCACCACCACCGCCACGGTGCTGGCCCAGGCGATAATCAAGGAAGGCCTTAAGAACGTGGCCGCCGGCGCCAATCCGATGATCATCAAGCGGGGCATCGAGAGGGCGACTGAGGCTGTAGTGGCCGAGATTAAAAAGTTGTCCAAACCGGTGGAGAGCAAGGAGGCTATCGCTCAGGTGGCTTCAATCTCTGCAGCCGACCCGGAAATCGGCGCCTGGGTGGCTGAGGCTATGGAGAAGGTTGGCAATGACGGGGTGATTACCGTCGAGGAGTCCAAGACCATCGGCACCACGCTAGAAGTTGTAGAGGGTATGCAGTTTGACCGGGGCTATATCTCTCCCTATATGTTCACCGATGCTGATAAGATGGAAGCCCGGTTGGAAGAGCCCTATATCCTGTTATATGACAAGAAGATCTCCGTCATTGCGGATATCGTTCCGATTTTGGAGAAGATCGCCCAGGCCGGCAAACCGCTGCTGATCCTGGCTGAGGATGTGGAGGGTGAGGCCCTGGCCACTCTGGTGGTCAACAAGATCAGGGGCGCGCTCACCTGTGTGGCGGTGAAGTCGCCGGGCTTCGGGGATCGCCGCACGTCCATCCTCGAAGATATCGCCATCCTCACCGGAGGCAAGGTGATTACCGAGGAAGCCGGCTTCAAGCTGGAGAACGCCACCGTAGACATGCTCGGACGTGCCGGCAGGGTGGTGGTCAGCAAGGAAGAGACCACTATCGTGGAAGGCCATGGCAGCACCGAAGAGATTGAGAAGCGGATTGCCCAGATCAAGCATCAGTTTGAAGAGGCAACCTCTGAGTATGACCGGGAGAAACTGCAGGAACGCATGGCCAAACTGGCCGGGGGCGTAGCGGTGATCCAGGTAGGAGCGGCCACCGAGGTCGAGTTGCGGGAGAAGAAACACCGGATCGAGGATGCCCTGGCGGCTACTAGGGCGGCGGTTGAAGAGGGCATTGTCTCCGGTGGCGGATTGGCCCTGTTGCGGGCGATTCCCGCCCTGGACCGGCTCGAGGCTCAAGGCGACGAGGCGACCGGCATCCGCATCGTGAAGAGAGCCCTGGAGGAACCGATGCGGCAGATCGCCAGCAATGCCGGCCATGAGGGTTCTGTGGTGGTGGAAAAAACCAAGGGGCTGGACCAGGAGATCGGTTTCAACGCCCTGCATGGTAGATACGAGAACTTGTTCGAGGCGGGGATCATCGATCCGGTCAAGGTAACCCGCTTCGCTCTGCAGAATGCCGCCAGTATTGCGGCTATGCTGCTGACCACCGAGTGCCTGATCGCCGACAAGCAAGAGGCAGAGGATGGGGCGCCGAAGATGCCAAACATGTCCAACATGCCGATGATGTAAGGCGCAGCTGGCAATAAACTGATTGCTCACATTCGATTTGCTAAGAGAGCCTGCCTCAATCTGCGGGCTCTCTTGTTATTCAGTACTCGATTTGCTGCTGGTAACCTCGTTTCGCATGTGTGTGGCGGGCCCTGCATAATATTGAAAGGAGAGGCATCGGAACAGATTGGAGGGTCCCAGTTGCAGAGGTCAAAGATCTTATGGCTGGCAGGGCTGATCTGCCTGGCAATCATCCTCGGGCTTGCCGGATATCGTTACTATCAGGCAGAGTTCAAGGTGGAACCGGCGACGCTGATTCAGGAGTCACTGGCCAGGGCCCAGCAGGCCCGGTCATATCGCTACCAGATCGATGCCGACTATGATTTCGGAACGAGGAAACAGCCCTGGACTCACGTGACCGGAGAAAAGTCGGACTCCAGCTATCATTTTAAGGGCTCTCTCCTGGAAACACCGACCGAGATCTACCAGATCGGCAGCCGCAGCTACACCCTGGACCCGGTCAATAAGACCTGGTATATCCTTGACGGTGTCGATCTCACCAAGCAAAACCTGTACTTTGCGGAGATCGACCCTTTGAGCAACTTCCGGTTCAAGGCGATTACCAACCCTAAAGTAGTGGGTGCCGAGCAGGTCAACAGGCAAAAATGCTGGGTTTTAGAGTTCCAGCCGGCAGTGGACAGCCAGTACCTGGATACTTTCTGGAAAAACTTTTCCTACCGCCTCTGGGTGGACAAAAGGAGTCATATCCTGGCCAAGGGGGTGGTGGCTGCGGAAAATAAGAACAGCCCCGGCACTTTCCTCTCGATGACGGTGACCTTCCAGGACTTCAACAAGAAGATCACCATCAATCCGCCGGAGTGAGTATAAATACAAAGACAGCCCCATTGAATTTGAATGGGGCTGTCAGGCTGCTGACAAAGTTCTCGCGTCAGCAGCCTTTTCATTAAAAAAACCTCTCGCGTTACCAGCAACATTATGCTATAATGGAAGAAAACAAGCGGGAGAGGAAGCATTTGTTCAATAGTTCAGACACAAAGCAGCCTAAGATGGAATTTGTGATAATTGAGCAACTGGTACCTGAAGACCACCTGCTGCGAAGGATCGACAAGTACATCGATTTCGGCTTCATCAAGGAGAAAGTGAGACCACTGTACTGCCCCGACAACGGGCGACCCTGCATCGATCCGGTGATGCTTTTCAAGATGATCTTCATCGGCTACCTCTTCGGCATCAGATCGGAGAGGCAGCTTTTCAAAGAAGTCCAGGTGAACATTGTTATCGGTCAAATTATTTTAGCCTAAATTAGGCGTCTTTGGTAAATTTATTTTATATCACCTTTTCCTTCTGGATAAAATAACGTGACTCCCTTTGGTCACGCTATTTTTATGGAGGAAAAGAGAAGACGCCTTCAAGGTTTGCACACCAGGCGCCCTCTCGCTGGCGAAAATGGTCAAGATGCACCATTTCCACGTATCTATTAAAGAATATCATGCCCGAGGCAAGAAGAATTTATTCCCTGACTTGTACGGTTGTCCCAATCCTTGCTGCTGCTACGAGGGGATGCTCCACCGGCATGCGTTCTATCCCCGGAATGCTCTGGCCTTAACAGGGACTTACTCCATCTGGATACAGCGCTACTATTGCCCGGTCTGCAGACGTACAGTTTCTTTACTGCCCTCTTTTCTGGCCCCTCACTACCAGTACACGATGGGCCTTATCTTTTTTGTGCTCTGGCGGCTATACCGCTGTGGCCAAACCATGCAGGCTGTCCCCGGGAAAATCAACCTGGCCTCGGGCAGGAGAGAACTCTCATACCAGCACATCTCGTTCTACCGCAGGCGCTTCATCAGGAACTTGCCCCTGCTGGCCGGATTCCTGGCCTCCATGGGGATGACAGCCGCCCCGTGTCCCAATGCCATGGTGTCCGGAATCCGCCGGTACGGCCTCTCTTCCTTCACCCTCGACTATTTCAGCTTTCAGTCCCGGCACTTCCTCGGCAGCTAGAAAGGGTGCGTATTCCTGGCTTCACTATGGCCCCAACGATAAAAATCTCTTAAGAGAGCCGCCTTACGGGTGCTTTTTATTGACCGCCATGATAATTGCCCTCTGTCGGAAGCGCTTTATTTTCGCTCCCGCCATCCCACAGAAGGTTTTCAGCAAGAGATGGCCGCATCCGGTGATACTAGCGCCAGACTGGTATCAAAGGAGATGAACGCCATGGATGACAAGACCAGAAATGAGATCGCCCTGTTCCGCTTCTCTCTGATCGCCCCCTTTGTCAACGGCAGCGTGACCGGCAGCCTCAAGAGCTACGTGGAGGGGATCTGCGCCAGAAAGTATCAGATTCCCGGCAGGGGCCTGTGTGAGCTGTCGCCGCCCACCATTGCCAAGTGGCTTTCCGATTACCGCCGGTTCGGCATCGAGGGCCTGAAGCGAAAACCAAGGAGCGACAGGGGATCAAACCGGGCCATCACGGCGGAGGCGCGGGATGCCATCAGGGAACTGAAACAGTTCTACCCCAAAAAGACGGCCACCTCCATCTACCACGAACTGCTGGCGAGGGGTGTTCTGGGCAACCCCCCGGTATCTCTGTCCACCGTGAGCCGGCAGGTAAGGAGGTTGGAGGCCGGGAGCGCTCCCGGGGACGGGATAGAGCGCAAGCGCTTTGCCTTCGAGTTTGCCAACGACTGCTGGCAGACGGACACCATGATCGGGCCCTACCTGCTCCTTAATGGCAGGAAGAAGAGAACCTACCTGATCGCCTTCCTGGATGATGCCAGCCGCCTTCTAATAGCAGGGCAGTTCTTTCTGGATGAGAACGCCATCAACCTGCAGACGGTCCTCAAAAAGGCGATTTTAAAGCGTGGCCTGCCCAAGAAAATCTTTGCCGACAACGGCAAGATCTACGACTCCTTAAATCTCAGGATGACCCTGGCATCCTTGGGGGTGGTGCTGTCCCACGCCCGGGTCTATTCTCCAGCCTCGAAAGGCAAAATCGAACGAATGTTTCATACTGTTCGGATGCAGTTCATCGAGCCGCTCGATCTGGCCGAGATTCATTCCCTGGATGACCTGAACCGGAAGTTCTCCACCTACGCTGAATCCACCTACAACGTAAGGCCGCACTCCTCATTGAACGGGCTGTCACCGCTGGATCGCTACCTGCAGGACAAGGAGAGACTGAGGTTTATCACCTCTCCTGAAAAGCTGAGCCAGGTTTTCCTGTACGAGACGGTGCGCAGGGTGAAGAAGGATGCCACCATCGCCCTTTTAAATCAGGTGTACGAGGTGCCCCAAGGGCTGATCGGGCAATCGGTGACAGTGCGCTATGATCCGGAGGATCTCACCAAGACGCTGGTGAAAACGGAAGGTGGCCTGGTAGCCGTCTACCCGGTACGCCCGGTGGATAACTCCCGGATCATCCGGAAGCAGAACCAGAAACCAGGCATCGACTACGCATCACTCTATGGCGGAGGTGATGATTACAAATGAGTTTCAGGGTGTTTTACGGCATGACACGCAATCCCTTCGACAAGGAGATCCCGGCGGATCAGATCTACGAGTCCGGCGACTGCAGACAGTTCTTCTCCCGCATGGAGTATTTCAAGGAGGCGAGAGGCTTCGCCCTGGTGTACGGCGAACCGGGTTCCGGCAAGACCACCAGCATCCGGGTGTTCACCACCAAGCTCAACCCCCAGTTGTTCAAGGTGGTGTACCTGCCGCTTTCCTCAGCGACGGTGAACGACTTCTACCGCCACCTGGCAGTCGGCCTCGGCCTAGTGCCGCCGTTCCGGAAGGTGGATCTCTTCCACCAGATCCAGGAATCGATAGCCAACCCCTATCATCAGAAGGGGATCACCACCTTTGTGATTATCGACGAGGCCCAGTTCGTCCAGCACGCCATCCTTAACGATCTGCGCCTGCTGTTCAACTTCTGCATGGATTCCAGGCACTACGCCATGGTGCTTCTGGCCGGGCAGCCGGCCTTCGTGCACCAGCTATCTTTGCAGATCAACGAGCCGCTCAGGCAGCGGATCGTGATCAGCTATGGCTTCAAGGGTCTCGCCCGGGAAGAGGTGGGTGATTACCTCTCATCTCTTTTGAAGACGGCTTGTGTTGCCGAACCTCTCTTTACCAAAGACGCGGTGGAGGCGATTGCCTCCTTGTCGGGAGGATTGCCCAGAAAGATCGGCAACCTGGCCGAGAAGTCGCTGCTTCTTGGCTGCCAGCAGAAGATACGCTCCATCGATGCGGAGATCGTTCAGGCAGCCCTCAAAATCATCCGGACATACCTCCAAGCTGGTGTCCTCCTGAATGGTATCTGCTTCCGCTCAGAGGAAGAGACCCCTCAGTTCTTTTGATAAGGCGGAGTGTTTTCACCATTAAATGCCAACATCTACCTTGATCGTTTCGATCAGGAGATGAAGTCAAGGAACATCCGCATCGTTCGCTATGCCGATGACATCCTGATATTCGCCCGCACCAGACAAGAAACCGGGCGGTATCAGCAAATCGCCACAGTATTTCTGGAAGGCGAACTGAAGCTCACCGTCAACGCTAAAAAGACCCACATCGCCTCGGTTCAAGAAGGAGTCGCCTACCTCGGCCTTGTCATCTATCCCAAATACGTAGCCATCAACAAAAAGAAAATCAAAGCCTTCAAAGACCGGGTGCGGCAGCTCACTCCCCGCAACCACGGCATGAATGTGGAAGCGATGATTGTGCAGTTGAACCCCGTCCTCCGAGGATGGGCGAACTACTTCAGGGTCGCTAACTGCAAAGGCGTCTTCCAGGAGCTGATGCAATGGATTAGGCGAAGACTGCGGATGAAGAAGATGAAACCTACAGGCACCTCTCTTGATAACATACCAAATTCATCTATATTTCGGAAATATCTTAATATAAAAATTATAAATTACCATTGCAGGAATATTAATGTACAATATGGAATATTAACCTATGAAGATAGTGGGTAATGTATCACAATACGTCAATATAGGAAGGAGATGGTTTCCTTGGAATGATAAATTTCAAACAAATGGACAGCCCCCGGTGAAATAAGGCCGTTAACCATCATTCACCAAGGGCCAGCACCTTTCACTTGCACATTGCAAGGGTACAGGTTATTTAGCTTTAACCTGATCACTTGGCCTTTGTAAAGTAAGGTTCGAGAGGATGTGCGACTAAATTTTCAAAAACACCCGTAAAAAGATAATAACCTGGTTGTCCGTTGCCTATTCTGGTCATGGCGGTTCTGTAAAAAGGTGCGACGACCCTGCCGATTCCGGTTCCCGGCTCAATTGCCGGGACAGTGACCATTAGCTTTGGTAGCGGACCCACATTCCCCGTACCTGGTGCTCTCGTGGTGGCCCTGCCCTATCCATATCCCCCCTTCCCCGTTCCGATCACTGCCGACAACATCCAGCAGATAGAGCAGGTAGTAATTGCCCGGGAATATGGGTATGCCTTCACCAACCAGTACGGGCAGTATGACATCACCGGCCTGTCCCCTGGTACATATGCCGAGGTCGTCTTAAAATCAGGCTATGAACCTGCATGGAGGTATGGCGTGGTGGTGGATCCCGGCCAGGAAACAGTGGAAGACTTCCAACTCCAGCCGTTGGTATCTACAGTGAAGCAAGTAGGATAACGGAAAGCAAGGGAGATCCATGACCTGCAAATAGTAGCAGGTATAACCAAAATATAATTAATATGACAGGAGGGTATTATCATGAAAAAATTACTTGTCATCTTTTTAGGGGTTTTGATGGTTTCAACCTTTTGTTTCTCACCAATTGCAACCGCCCAATTAAATCAGGTAGATAGTCAGGCGGCATCGCTTGTTGCAGCTAATCATATTAAAGCCGAGGCAGTGGAGTCCTTGAATGGATGGGCTAATGCAACGATATCGACACCACTATCTTTATATGGCCTTGATGAGAAAATTAAGGCCTATGGATTCAATGTTTTAAAAGATAGCAACATTGTGGGATATATTATAGTAAACAGTGATAAGAATGATGCCCCTGTCCCTGAGTTTGGAGTCGGGAGTGGGTTACCATTTCAGTCAGGAATAGATCAGGCGCGCTTAGCTGCGGAAAAACAATTGAAAGCAGGGGAAAGTCTTGATAAAGAAAAGGTCATATATTTATCTGCCCTTACTTATACTGTAGAATTTCCTGTATACGAGGGGCAACACAAGCTTGAACCCATTTTTGTGGATATACATAACGGAAAAATACTTCAGAGATCTGATTTCGCATCGGTTTCAGCTGAATCGGAAAACCAGGCGAAAAACAACAAAGCCTGGGAGCACCTTTCAACTAACTCTATAGTACAGCCGATGAATAATATAGTAGAGCGGATTATCGCAGGTGTACCTTTTTATGCCTGGTACCGCGGATGCGCCCCAACATCTGCCGGCATGGTCATGGCTTATTGGCGGGGTCATGGTTATCCCCAATTACCGATAGGAAATGCATTAATTGACCAGTTAGCCAATGCTATGGGGACGGATCGCAATGGCAATACAATTACATCCAATATTCCAGGAGCAATCACTTACATTGCGTTATATCACGGTTATAACTGGACGTCGTGGAATGACGGGGAAGGCAGGGCGGCCTCCACATATGCAAAATATAAAAATGAAATATACAATGGCTTTTCGGTTGTAACTAATATGTATGGTTCATCAATATACGGTAATCATACCGTAGCTGGCGTTGGTTACCGCTTTGATGATTACCAGCAATGGATTATCGTCCATGATACCTGGAATACGACAAACAACATTTATTTAGACTACAACAGTACAGAGGTGAATGATCCTTTATGGACTTACGTCCATCCGTAGTGTTGATAACATTATTGCTGTTCTTGTTAGTGGGCTGCAATAAATTGCCGCAAGGGAGGTCTGATCAGCTAAAAACTGGGCCAAACCTACTCTCGGAGGCCGACACAATTAAGCTTGCAAAAGAACAGGCTAAGCTGCTGACCGTTGATAAAGTGGAAATGGATACTGCTGGACCAATTTATCGAGTGGTATTCGGTTTAGATGCTAATAATGTTCGCAAAGTAATCTGGGTTTCGGATCATATCGAATACCAGGAAAACCTCGATAAAGGGATATCCCGAGAAGATGCAATGAAAATAGCAAGAGAAAGGGGGTTCGATAATAATACCGGGATCCAACTTGTGTACATCCCGCAGAAGGCCAAACAAATTGCAAGCCTTCGGAATTCTCCCAGCAACATTTTTTGGTGGGTTCGAACCCCGGATGCCGAAATTACACACCAATTATTTCTGAATTTCTATTACGGAACAGTAGTATATGAATGGGAGAAAAAGTAATTATGAAAAGGAGGCCTTCAATACCATAGCCTCCTTTTCTTTTGTCTGGACACCCCGAAAGCTTTGCGGTCCCTCTAGTAAGTGCCGTAGCATCCAGACAGTAAGATGTAGCGCACTCGCTGTTATAACTTTGGCACATCCGCTCATCGCAATAGTACTTGAGCGTCGGTTTCCTGGGACTGTAGTATACTTTTCAACAGCTCGATTATCTGCGGGGTGATGCCCTTCTGCAGGCCGGTGGCCGATACGCCCGGCTCCTGTTTTCGGAACATGAATTTGTGCAGTATCTGCTTGAGCTTCACGACCTGGCTGGACAGTTCATTGCTGACTGAGGCAGCTTCCCCAGTATTAGCACGGGGGCACAGATCTTGCTCGTGGTAGCCAAATCAGCTTCAACGAGAGACCTGCCGACTGCCGTCAATTCGCGCCGGTACACTGGACGCCCTGGGGTGTTATCGCCGGCGACTTGGGCACCCCATCTGGCCTGCCGCATCCAAAAACGTGATTGGTGCCGACGACACCAACCTTACCCGTACAGGGGATGTATGGGGTGAAGTGGCGTGGCCGGGATCCGGCGGCGGTGTCAGTCCATACGAGGCTGAACCTGATTATCAGATCACGTATGGGACTTACACCCGCCGGGCGCGGCATCCTGGATATATCCTTCGACGCCGACCCCGGCACCGGTGTAGCGATATATGACAGCACTCCGGTACAGGGAAGCGCCGGCTGGTTCGTGGTGGACAGCATCAGCTAGGGGGCTGCCGTGTACCTTTTTCTGTTCATGATCACATTCTATCTTATTATCTCGGGTTCTGATGTCTAATGTCTGGGGTCCATTTTAGTCTTCCTCGGTCTTGCCTCAGAGAGATCGCGGATGCATATTATCCATATTTTTGGTAGGTCATGCGTGTTAACTTTGTTCAGAAAATTATTCTCCAAAAAACTATGTTAACAAATTCGGCTTGAGATCTATTCAGAACTTTAATCCCAATTTTAGATCTTAAAAGCCAGTATTTCCGGTATCCTTTTGTTCAGAACTTTAATCCCTTTCTATACCTATTCAATGGGGCTGTCTTGGCGATCTTACAGGGCTACAGCCTGATCAGCTGATAGCTCCGGGAGCCCAGGCCGATCTGTTCGCCGTAGGCCAGTTGGTGGTTCCAGTCGGTGTAAGGATAGAGCGCCCTGAACTTATCTGCTCCTGCCGGCAGGTCGACGGCGCTGTTCGGTAAGGACGGCTGGGCGTTGACCAGGTCGATGCAGGCCTGGTCCAGGGCTATCGGGTCGGTGCCGGCCAGGATGCCCACATCCGGCACGATCGGGGTGTCGTTGTAGTTCCAGCAGTCGCAGTTGGGACTGATATCGAGCAGGAAGGTGATGAACCCGGCCTTCCCTTTTTTGTTTTTGAGCACGGCATAGACATACTCCACCATCTTTTCCTGAAGCGTGGAGGGCTCACTCTTCCAACTGATCTCCACCGCGCCCTCGGTGCAGGTGATGGTGCATTCCCCGCACCCCAGGCACTTCTTGGGGTCGATCTGCGCTGATCCGTCGACGACGGAGATGGCGCCGGCCGGGCACCATTCGGCGCACCGGCCACAGGCGATGCACTTGTCCCGGTCAACCTGGGGCAGCACATCCGAGTGCATGGCCTGCTTGGCCGCCCGGGTCCCCAGGCCCATGCCGATATTTTTTAACACCCCGCCAAAGCCGGTGGCCTCATGTCCCTTGAAATGGGTCACGGCGATCAGGGCGTCCGCCTGGAAGGCGGCACTGGCCACCTTCGCTGTCTCAAAATGCTTCAAGGCGATCGGTACGGCCACGTAGTCGTGCCCTTTCAGACCGTCGGCGATCACCACCGGGGCATCGACGGTGGCATAGGCGAACCCGTTGCCCAGGGCTGTTTCCAGATGG
>JBEKKU010000048.1:0-16270 GCA_050010575.1 Thermacetogeniaceae bacterium
GGCAGCGCCTCCATAGATAATCTCTTCCTCCCTTAAATTGGAACTGATGAGATTGGCGTTTTTTAGGCGCAGACCTCGCTTAACCTGCCCGGTACGATTACAGAAATTGAACTCGCAAAAATCCCCAGCGCAACCCAGGGGAGCGTGATTGACCACGGCAGCATCCTGAATCATGCTTAACTGGCAGATCGCCGTGACAGAACTGCAGGAGGTGCATTGCGAGAAGGGGCGCTCCTGCTCCTTCAGTAGACCGCTCTTGGATTGGCGGTACAGGTCGCCGGCGGTACCACAGTAGCCTGTGATCGCGCCCAGCCGCCTTTCCCGAATTTCTACTTCTGCATTATCAAGATTGAGCTTCACCTATACCATCCTTCCAATTCTTGTGACTAGTCTTGTATTACTCCTATTGGAGCTACCCGGTGAGGAAGCTATTACCAATTAAAGCTAAAAGCCGGGCAATCGCCCAGCCTCTGGTTTTCCAGTTAGCTCAGTGAGTTATAACGACCTGATATCCTAGTAATAATATATGCATTATAGACATAATCATATTCAAGTTGGTATCCAATGTCAATACCTTTAATGATGCAACCTTTAATGATGCAAGGAATTAGTTTTAAATGGATAAACAGGGGCATTAGGAATGATTAAAAGCTGGTTAAAAACCGGATTTGGTGGAAGCTGTTTCGGTTGCTGAGAGGGAATGAGGTAGAAGGCCCTGAACTGCTTGATTGCAAATTAATCTTGTTTTTGAACTGATTGTTCGTCGCATTTTGCTTTGCCCCTGATTGATGGTTATCGTCATTGGTCCGGTCAGGGGTGTGACTAGATATGAACAGGCAGTAGTATCAAATTCCACATCGGCCACCACATTAGTGCCGTCACCCAACCAGATGGAAAATCTCTTGGTGACAATATAGCCCATTACTTTGACTCTCCCTCTTGGCGGCATGATCCAGGGTGCGTGAACCCCGGCAGCCACCGGCGGACACCAGATCTCTTCCGTATGGCGCAGTGTTTCTACTTCATCCGGATGTCCGTGCAGCCATCTGACGGCGTCACCATCCGTGGTGTAGTACTCCGTGAAATTCATTAAGCCGGCAGACCTTAACATTGCCCCTGCATTTTGGGATTGAAAAAGGGGAACTTCGGGATCATCCGTATCGTGAAAGAAATAGATATGGCCACCGCGGTAATTGGAGATGGCAATGGCGTGGTTCCTGGCAAAGTAACTGCAGGGAACTTCTTCGGGAGAGCCGCCGATCGCCTTTGCAGCTGCGTCGTGGTACATGGCGACATTTTGATACCATCCTGTGATCGGATCATACCCATAATCGCTGATGCCAAAATGGCTGACGATATCG
This sequence comes from Thermacetogeniaceae bacterium, assembly GCA_050010575.1. Classification (GTDB taxonomy): domain Bacteria; phylum Bacillota; class DSM-12270; order Thermacetogeniales; family Thermacetogeniaceae; genus Palsa-1188. The sequence continues at coordinate 1,362 of JBEKKU010000048.1, forward strand.
GTGAAAGAATCGGGAAATTTGCAGGCGCAGGCCAGGGCATTTCCGCCTCCACCGCTGTAGCCGACAACTGCAGCCCGATCAGGAGAGGCGATCCCCTTAAAATGTTGCCTTACATGCATGAGCGCATCGTAAATATCATGGATCTCCCTGGCTGAGGAGTCAGGTTTTCCTGTCGCCCCGTCTCTGCCCCTCATGCCCACTGCGCAGACAAACAGGCCCCTGCGGGACAGGCGTTCCATGGTCAGATCCGAAAAGTGCTCGGTTCCGGAAGTATAACCGTGCATCAGCAACACCACGGGCAGATCCCTGCCGGATTCCTGGTATGCATATTTAGCATAGAGGCTGGCTACCGGATCAATATTGCTGGCATACCTGAAACAGCCCTGAAGGGTTTTGCTAAACATAACCGCCAACTTTTTCACCTGATCATGTCATAGTAGTTATATAAAGCTCTATTATAAGTAACCGGTATAAAATATACCATTGACTCATTTAATATAATACCATAGTATACAAGTATAATTAATAGTGAATATTTATTTGGGATAACCGAAGGCTTGGTAAAGGCGCCCCGGCCTGTTGTAAGAAATATACATCAATTATAGTGGAGGGGAGATTGCCATGTACGATCCGATCATGTTCGTCCTGCCGGAAAGTATAGATAGGGGACAGTATGTAACCTGCACCTACTACGCAGAAGGGCAGACAGATGATCTCCTGCTCCGGGCCGGTTCCATAGCCGTTGAGCAGACTACCGGTACCTGGGTGCCGGTACCCAGGGAAACACCCGCAGTGCGTGGGCGCAGCGTTGGTCGAGTTATTGCCGTCCACGAGATACCGGCCTACGAGTTTGAACTGCCGGAGGAGAAGGAACGCCGCTTTGTCTTCCAGATCGCCTTCCCCTTTATCAATATCGGGGCTCAGATTCCCGAACTACTGACCACCGTGATGGGCAACATCTCCATGGCCGGCAAGATCAAGCTGTTGGATATCGAATTTCCGGCAGTTTTCACCTCTGGATTCCAAGGCCCGAAATTCGGCATAGACGGGCTGCGCATGCTGCTGGATGTTCCCAAACGCCCATTGCTGCTCGGGATGATCAAGCCGTGCACCGGTTTGTCGCCGCAGGACTTGGGCGAACTGGTATATGAGTTAGGGATGGGCGGTATCGATATCGTCAAGGACGACGAACTGCTGGGCGATCCGGCTTTCTGCCGGGTTGAGGACCGCCTGGCCAGAGCTGTGGCATCGGTCAAAAGAGTGTATGAGAAGACCGGAAAGACCGTGCTCTATGCCATCAACGTCACCGATCGGCCAGATCTGATGCACCAGAAAGCGCGGCGGTGTGTTGCCGCCGGAGCCAACAGTCTGATGGTTAACGCCCATGCCACGGGCCCCGCCGCCCTGCAGATGTTGGCCGAAGACCCGGAGATCTACGTACCGATCATCTCCCATCCTGCTTTTGCCGGCACCATGTTCGAATCCCCCTTCTCTGGTCTATCCAGCCATCTGGTGCTGGGCAAACTCCAGCGTCTGGCGGGAGCGGACATTGTGGTCTATCCCAGTTCTTACGGCAAAGTGACTATCCTCAAGGAGCGGGAGATGCGGATCAGCCAGACCCTCAAGTCGCCCTTCCACCATCTGAAGCCTGTGTTCCCCACCCCCTCGGCGGGCATGCACCCGGGCCTGGTACCGGTGCTGGTGGCCAACCACGGCCTGGACCTGGTTGTGGGAGCTGGCGGAGGGATACATGGCCACCCTCAGGGAGCGACTGCCGGGGTACGGGGGATGTTGCAGGCCATCCAGGCAGTAACCGAGGGAATCCCTTTGGAGGATGCCGCCAAGGAGCACGAAGAGCTGGCCATTGGCCTCAAATTATGGGGTACGGGCGGGTCCGGCAATAACAGGTTATACGAGCTTAAAAGGTGATCTGGGTCAGTTGAGCTCTGTTTATGCAAGAGGTATAATTGTCTGTAAATATACTACTAAATAAATCTACATACTTGACATTGCCATAGAAAATTATATAATTTGTTTTATCCGATAGCTAACCGCCGCTAAGACTCCCGCTTCTTGAAGCGGGAGATAAGCGGCGCTAAGCCGGGTGCCCCCTGGGCGGGATAACATCTTCTAAGATTCAGATGGGGTTAAAACCCCACCTGAATCAAGAATTTGTTTATATTTATACTTTACTGTTAAAAGAAGCTGATGAGCAAGATGGTTGTATATGTGCACCCCAAGCTGCAAAAGGAGATTCCGGTTCTATTCGTAGTGGCCGGTAACCTGGCGATCAAGAGGAAGCATCTGGCGCTGGAAAGGCTCATCAAGTCCGAGGTGCCGGGGATTCTCAACACCGATGCCGACCGCAGGCACATTCTGAATTCGTTTGACCTGCTGCATGACCGTTTCGGCGATCAGGAGCCCAGCCCCGCAGCGCCGCAGCATCTATATAATTTTCTGACCGAACGCAAAAGATTGATGCAGATAAACGCTCTGGTTGACGCCTATAACCTGGTTTCTCTTAAATATGCCCTGGCCCTGGGCGCTCATGACCTGTCCCATGTTGATGGACGGATTACTTTCAATCTCACCACCGGGAACGAACTGTTCGTTCCGCTCGGAGCAACAGTTCCTGAACCGGTCACCCCCGGTGAGTACGCTTACATGGATGAGCGGGAAATTCTCTGCCGCCTGGATGTTAAGCAGTGCCAGAAGACCAAGGTGACCATTGAAACCAGGGACTGTATCTTTATCATTCAGGGTAATTCAGCAACCCCGTTGGAATATCTGCACCAGGCTGCCAGTGAATTGATCGATCTGGTCACCACTTACTGCAACGGGTCAGCACACCTGGCAGATACCCAACTTTTAAACGAGCATCTGTTGCGGGTTTAAGCCTGGGTTGACAAGGGGTGGGGGGATCTGCTCCGCCCCTTTTTTAATTTTGCAAAACACGGGGTGAATTATGAAAATTCTTGCCAACGGCAGTGAAACATTCTTGGAAAAAGAGGTTACCGTCAAGGATCTGTTAACTATTCTAAAGGTGGAGACTCCGGAGTATGCCACCGTGCAATTGAACAGCAAGATTCTGCCCAAGGAGGATTTCGATAAGATCGCGGTCAAAGAGGGGGATTCAGTAGAATTTCTGTACTTTATGGGAGGCGGTGAGCCGGTTGGGATTTACGAACGAACAGATGGAAAGGTACTCCCGCCATATCGTTCTCAAGGAAGTCGGCGCCAAGGGCCAACAAAAGCTGCTAAATTCTAAAATATTGATTGTCGGTACCGGTGGCCTGGGGGCTCCTGCAGCCATGTTTCTGGCTGCGGCAAGCATCGGAACCATCGGTCTGGTTGATTTTGATCTGGTTGAACTATCCAATTTACAGCGGCAGATTATTCATCTGACCAAGGATGTGGGTAAACCCAAGGTGAGATCCGGGAAGGAAACCATTAACGAGATGAACCCGGATGTAAATGTATTAACTTATCAGGAGTGGGTCGGTTCCAAAAATATTTTAGATATTATCAAAGATCAGGATTATGATTTTATAATTGATGGTACCGACAACTTTCCGGCCAAGTTTCTGATCAATGATGCCTGTGTCTTGGCAAGGAAACCCTTTTCCCACGCCGGAATCATCCGGTTTCAGGGGCAGACTATGACTTATGTGCCGGGAACAGGTGAACCATGTTACAGGTGCATCTTTCACGACCCCCCTCCTCCCGGTGCTGTCCCTTCATGCAAACAGGCAGGCGTTTTAGGGGTGATGGGTGGGATTATCGGAACCATCCAGGCCACTGAGGCGATTAAATACCTACTGGGAATAGGGAAGCTGCTGACTGGGTATTTGCTGACCTACAATGCCCTGGAGATGGAATTTCGTAAGATTAAGGTATGCCGTGACCATACCTGTCAGAGCTGCGGTGACAACCCGTCCATCAAGGAACTGATCGACTATGGGCAGGCCGTATGTGAATTGAGGAAAAAGGACTGAGCGAGGACGGTTGATTGATTCTCCTTCAGCATGAGCAGTACAAGGATTTGTTGGGATATGCCCTGAAGGAAGTGCCCAATGAGGCATGTGGGATGTTGGGAGGCGCGATCGCGGGTTCAACCAAAACCGTCGCCAAGGTTTACCTGCTGACCAATACAGACCACAGCCCGGAGCATTTCTCCATGGATCCGCAGGAGCAGTTCGCGGCGGTTAAAGACATGAGAGAAAACGGTTGGGTCCTGCTGGGCAACTGGCACAGCCACCCGGCCACCCCCTCCAGGCCTTCGGAAGAAGATCGGAGACTGGCCTTTGACCCGGCAGCCAGCTACCTGATCTTATCGTTGATGGCCCCGGCAGAACCGGTATTAAAAAGTTTTTACCTGAGAGCAGGACTGTTGGAAGAAGAGGCAATTGTCTATCCGATGGCTAACCGCCACTAAGACTCCCACCTTTTAGGTGGGTGATAAGTGGCGCTAAGCCCCTGGATAAGTCAACTAAACTTCAGTTGGGGTTAAAACCCCACCTGAAGTAAGTTTCCTTTATAAAGATTGGAGGCGGCCAGATGGGCGAAGTGGATTACAAGGCTCTTAAAAAGGGCGGATTTATGAGGCAGGTGCAACCAGATCTCTTTTCCATGAGGCTGAGAGTGGTGGGAGGCCAGCTGAGAGCTGGGCAGGTGAAGAAAATTGCCGAGATCGCCGAAAAATACGGCGCCGGTTACATTCACCTGACCTCTAGGCAGGGTGTGGAGATTCCCTTTGTAAAACTGAACGAGATCGAGGAGATCAAGCAGGAGCTAGCTAAAGCGGGTCTGGCGCCGGGAGCCTGCGGGCCCAGGGTGAGAACGGTTACAGCATGCCAGGGCAATCGGATCTGTCCCAGCGGGCTGATCGATACCACCGCTTTGGCCGAAAAGATCGACGAGCGATACTTTGGCCAGGAGCAACATCATAAATTCAAGGTGGGCATTACCGGATGTCACAACAACTGCCTGAAAGCTGAAGAGAATGACCTGGGCATAAAGGGCGCCCTAAAACCTGCATGGAACGAAGAAAACTGCAATTTCTGCGGTTTGTGCGAGGCGATCTGCCCATCGAAGAGTATAAAAGTTGATCAGGAAAGCAATAAACTGTCTTTTGATGAGAGCGCCTGCACTTATTGTGGTCGCTGTGTCAAATCCTGCCCCGGTGATGCCTGGAGTGGGGCAGGCGGGTATATTCTTCTCTTTGGCGGCACCTTTGGCAACCGGATACTGGTAGGGAAAAATGTTATACCGGTTGTTTTCGAGGAAAATCAGGTTTTCAAGCTGATCGACAGAACCCTGGACTTCTTCCGGGAGTATGGCAAGCAGGGAGAGCGATTCGGGTATTGCCTGGAACGGGTGGGGATGGAGAAGCTGCAGGACGCCTTAGGGGAGGCTTGGCGATGAGCGAGATTACGGCCAAGGCCTTCGTCGATATCACCGATGTTGTCTGCCCCGTGACTTTTGTGAAAGCCAAGATCGCCCTAGAGGACTTGGATGATGGAGAAATCCTGGAGATCAGGATGAATGAGGGTGAACCGCTGCAGAATGTTCCCCGGAGTTTCAAGGAAGAGGGGCATCGAGTGCTCAAGGTTCTGAATAATAATGACGGAACCTACACGATTTATGTTAAAAAAACTGGCCTGGAATGATTATTAAATTGCATAGATAAAGGGCTGTTCCTCTTCGGTAAAAAACTCTTTGTAGATGGCTCTGCGCACCTGGGTGAAATCGTAGCTGTTCCGGTCACGCGGCCGCGGTAGATCCACCGGAACGATTTTCTTCACGGTTCCCGGCCGGCTGGAAAGTACTACCACCCTCTGACCGAGGTACACTGCCTCATCGATGTCATGCGTCACGATGATCATGGTGGTGCCCTCCAGCTCCCAGATCCGCAGGATCTCCTGCTGCATCTGGATTTTGGTGATGGCATCAAGGGAACCGAAAGGTTCATCAAGCAACAAGATCCGCGGCCTGTTCACCAGCGCCCTGGCAATCGCGGCACGCTGGGCCATGCCTCCTGAAAGCTGGAAGGGATAGGCTTTTTCAAATCCGGTCAACCCCACCAGGTCGATTTGTTTCTGAACAATCCGCTCCTTTTCCTTAAGCGGGATTCTAGCCAGGCCAAAGGCCACATTCTCCTTTACCGTCAGCCAGGGTAGCAGGCGGTGCTCCTGGAACACCATGCCCCGATCCAGGCCCGGCTTGCAAATCTGCTGGCTGTCCAGTGCGACTACGCCTTCATAATCGTTTTCCAGTCCGGCGATGATCCGGAGCAGGGTACTCTTTCCGCAGCCGCTCCGGCCAACAATGCTGATAAATTCGCCCCGGACAATAGAGAGATTGATATCCGCCAGGGCGCCGACCTCCTTTTCACGGGTGGCAAATGTTTTGGACAGTTTTTGGATTACCAGGCTGCCGGACGCTCCGCTGGTCATGTGACATCACTATCCTTCATTATGGCTTATTCCCCTTGATAGGAAACCCGCCAGCCGATCAGCCGGTGCTCCAATCTCCTGATCAGGTCGTCCATGATCTTGCCGATCACGCCGATGACGATCATGCCTACTACCACCACGTCGGTCTGCGAGAGCTGCCGGGCGTCCATGATCAGGTATCCGACTCCACTGCTGGCAGCGATCATCTCAGCTGCCACGACGCACATCCAGGCGCACGCCAACCCTACCCGCAGGCCCGTCATGATAGCGGGCAGGGCTCCGGGGATCACCACCTGCCTGATAAACTTCCACCGGGACACCTCCAGGATCTTGGCCAGTTCCACGAACTTGCTGTCGGTGTTGCGAATGCCCGTGATGACGTTGAGCAGGATGGGGAAGAAGGCGCCCAGAAAGATGATGAAGATCTTTGACGGTTCATCGATGCCGAACCAGAGAATCGCCAGCGGGATCCAGGCCAGCGGCGGAATGGGCTTGAGCACCTGCACGGCCAGGTCGGTGGTGCGATCCAGCGTACTGGACAATCCGATCGCCATACCCAGCACGATGCCCAGCAAGGCCGCCAGCCCGAACCCCTGCAGCACCCGGAGGATGCTGGTCAAGGCGTGTTTTTCCAATTGGCCGCTGACGAGCATTGACCACAGGGTGGCCGCCACCCTGGTGGGAGAAGGCAGGATCAGGGGTTGGATCAGGCCTGCCTGAGCCAGCCCCTGCCAGACGACCAGGATGGCTAACGGCAAGATCACGTATTGCAACGCCCGCTTGAAAGACTCGGGCTGCAGTCTCCAGACCACCGGCTTCAGTTTCAGCGCTGCAGGTTGCAGTTGACCTTGACGGATCACGACTGTCACCCTTTCACTTCCGGAACCACGTTATTTGAGACCAGCGCTGTCAGCATAGCTGCTGTCGATAAAGGCATCGACATCCACCGGAGTCTTGATAATCCCGGCACCGCGCATGAAAGCCTCGCTCTTCTTGAGCTCTGTAACATCATCGGGGTGAATCCCCACCTCATAGTTAAACTTGCTCAGAAGCTTCAAGTACTGATCCGGCTGCAGCTTGATCTCATCGGCGATCAGTTTGGCCGCATCCTGCGGGTTGGACTTGATATAATCGATACCACGCTGGTAGTCTTTGAGGAAGATCTTGACCAGTTCAGGGTTCTGCTTGGCGAAGTCATCCTTGGCGACGATGACCAGCAGCCCCTGCTTGATGCCCGTGCCATCCACCAGCACCTTGACCGTGCCGCTATCCAGCAGCTTGGTGAGCTGGGGTTCCCAGACGACGGCAGCATCGATGTTATGGCTGGCCAGGGCGGTGGCGCTGTCTGCCTGTGCCAGGTTGATAAACTGGATGTCATCGGTGGTCAGGCCGTTGTTCTGCAGCACCAGCGCTAGCAGGTGATGGCCGTAGGAGCCTTTTACCGTGGCCACCTTCTTGCCCTTCAGCTGTTTCGGGTCAGTGATCGGGGAGTCTTTGGGCACGACGAGCGCCAGGGCTGTGGGTGAGGTTACCACCGAACTGACAACGCGCAGGTTCTGGCCTGCAGATCTGGGGATGATCGCCGCGGTGTCTCCCAGAAAACCGATGTCCTCTTGTCCGGCGGCAAACGCCTCATTCATCGGAGGCCCGGATAAAAAAGTCGACCACTTGACGGTTACCCCGGCCTTGGCCAGATCTTCTTCCAGCCAGCCTTTCTGTTTGACGACAAAGATCGGCGCCATCTGCGGACCCGGCTGGGTGGCCACCCTGAGTTGCTTGGCCGTGATCCCTGTTGATGAAGACGAGGCGGTCCCTGTTTTCGTGCCCCTGCTGCAGCCTGTCGCCAGGAGCGCCACCAGGCCCAATAAGACCACGATGCCGATAAACTTTTTCATAATTGATAATCTCCTCTCATTTAACTAGATCGGTTTTAGATCGATTGCTTTGCCAACCGGTCAAGATGCAGCCAGTGGGGATGCAGCGACTCCTCTTGCGCCTTCCGTACGGCGTATGACTCGTCGATCACCGCTTCAGGCTCGATCACCCACACTGCGGCCAGGTCAACATCCCCTAGCTGATAGCGGATGCGGGTGTAGTGTTGTTGGAATACGGGGCCGCTGACGATCGCTTTGACTGGCGTCCCCTTGATCTGGTAAGATTCACCCTGTTTGCCTTTTAGTAAAATGGCCACCCGGCGGTTGTACCAGATGCTGCGCACCATGTTCCGGTTGGTCCGGGATGACTCCAGCAGTTCCAGGTAGACAAGGTTGCCTTCTGCATCAAGGTGCAGCGACTGCTTGATCACTGCGTGGGGCGTCCCATCCTCTCCCACGGTAACCAGAACTTTCACCGTCGACGGATCGGCTAGCAGTCCGGCTACATCTGAATCCAATTTTTCAGACACGCGTAATCACTCCTCCTCCGGCAATTAGAGTAGCCTTGACAGGTCGGTATCCGGATGGTTGCCGCAGCGGCGGTAATCGTCATAATCGATCGGTAAATCGTACTTGACCCTCAGTTCATGCAGGCCCTTGGCCAGCCGTACGTAATAGTCAAGCGAGGCGTTGCTCTGATCGTGAAAGAATGAGTTTGGCCTGGGGTACCAGACGATGTAGACGACGTTGACACTGTGGCTGATCAGGTCTTCAGCTTCATCCAGGGTTGAGCGCAGGGCATCATCCTCGCTGGTGAAGCCCTGGGGCCTGGCCAGTTCCACGCCACCGACGATGCCGGTGCTGACGTGGCCGCGGCCGAAGATGCTGGCTGCTCTAAAGAGCCGTTCTTTCCAGCCTTTATAGCCGATCCATTCAGCTTTGCCAGGGCAGATCCAGTTGAACAGGTCCTCGTTCAGCACCTCGAGATCGGCGGTGTAACTCATCAAGCCGGTTGATTCGTATAGCCGTTGCAGTTGTGGTTCGCTGAAGGCCGTGGCGATCAACTGGCTAGGGAACCTCCGCCTCCGGAAATTCTCACCGATGGCCTGCAGCAGATCGACGTAGTAGTCTACTTCCTCATCGAACGGTTGGTTCCCGCCGGTCTTAGAGCCCGAGGTCAGGCAGATGTTCGTGAAAAATCCGGGTTCCTTCAATGCCTCTCTGATGGTCTCGGAAACGTCATGAGGGTGAATCTTCACCGGGATGCCGAGTTCCTTGCGCTGCTGCTTGAAATTGTTGAAGATGTCGCAGAAGAGGCAACCCTTGTCGTTTGCCCAGAACCGGCAGAAGTCGGGCTGGAAGATGTTCAGCCGCTGCGGCCGGGCAGTGGCAATGTAACGCATGGGGATGCCGGAACTGGTTTTTTTATCGTAGTAGGCTGGTTTCGGCCAGTACTCCACCTCCTCCAAAACCTTACCGTTGTCTGTCAGGACCAGCCGGCTATCGATCAGATCGACGACGTACGGATCTTGTTCCAACGGCGTGGGATCGACAATAATTGATGTGCCATCCCTGAGCAGGAGGGATTCAGGCCGGGGGGTCAACTTGCCATCACGGTACCCGAAGAGGGCGGCGCCTCTCAGGCAGTGGACGGACTCATCGACTGCGCTCAAGGCGCGGTCAGTATAATGGACCCCCCTGCGCTGCACGTCGATCTTCAGGACCACCAGCGCAGGCACTTGCGGGTACTTTTCAATAACCTCCTTGAAGCTCAAGCCCTCCGGCTGACTGGTTAACGCAAACGCCACTGCTCACTCCTCCAATCACTCTATTGGTAACTCCATTTGACCGGTTTGATTATCCGGCTTTCACCAATCCAGTCGCCTGCTTCAACAGGGTTGCCCTGTCCGTGCGCTCCCATGGCAGGTCGAGGTCGGTACGGCCGAAATGCCCGTAGGCGGCAGTCTGTTGATAGATAGGGCGCCTGAGATCGAGCATCCTGATAATCCCTGCCGGCCGCAGGTCAAAAAAGCGGTTGATCAACTCGATCAGTTCTGAATTGCTGACCTTTCCGGTGCCAAAGGTGTCAATAGAGATTGATACCGGGAGGGCGACACCGATGGCATAGGCGATCTGGATCTCGATCCGGTCCGCCAGCCCCGCTGCGATGATGTTTTTAGCGACGTACCTGGCAGCGTAGGCCCCAGAACGATCGACTTTGGTGGGATCCTTGCCGGACAATGCGCCACCGCCGTGTCGGGCAAAGCCGCCGTAGGTGTCGACGATGATCTTACGACCGGTCAACCCGGCGTCCCCGTGCGGCCCCCCGACCACGAACCGGCCGGTGGGGTTGATGAAGTATTTTGTCCTCCAGTCAAGCAAGTGCTCTGGAATAACCGGCCTGATCACCTGTTCGATGATATCCTTCCTGATGACTTCCAGATCAACTTCAGGGTCGTGTTGTGCTGAGACCACCACCGTATCGACCCGGACCGGCTTATTCCCCTCGTATTCTACCGTGACCTGGCTCTTCCCATCCGGCCTCAGGTATAGGAGCACACCAATCTTTCTCGCTTCTGCCAGCCGCCTCGTGATGCGATGGGCCAGGGTGATGGGAAGTGGCAAGAATTCGGGCGTTTCGTTAGTTGCATACCCGAACACCATTCCCTGGTCGCCGGCCCCGATCAAGCCTAACTCATCATTGCAGGATTGCTGCAGCTTAGTTTCCAGGGAGCGGTTCACCCCCAGGGCGATATCCGGCGACTGTTTTCCGATCGCCGTTACCACTGCGCAGGTATCTCCGTCGAATCCGTATGCGGCATTGGTGTATCCCGCTTTTTTGATGGTTTCCCTGGCGATTGACGAGACCGCTGGATCGGCCTTGGTACTGATTTCTCCGGTTACCATCACCAGGCCGGTGGTCAAAATAATCTCTGCGGCCACCCGGCCCTCGGGGTCTTGAGCCAGCACGGCGTCCAATATGCCGTCAGCAATCTGGTCGGCCAGTTTGTCGGGATGGCCCTCGGTCACCGATTCGGAAGTGAACAAATATCTCTCCGGGCTCAATGCTCATGCCTCCTTGACTAGTTATCAGTTTACTTTGCTAAAACCAGAGGCCGGGCGACAATCTACCCGGCCTCTGGTTTATCCAGTCAGCTACAGTTTGGATAATCAACTGCTGTTAAAGTCTAGCGGTAAATACATCTTGCTTCACAAGCAAGTTAAAAAGAAATTATATATTAGTAAGTCAATATAAATAGTATGCTAATTATAAAGTAGATATGGCAAATATGTCAAGATAAAAGAGGGGCTGGCGCATGCCGTATTATCGGCTGCCATATTTTTTGACTGCAGCCACCATCGCCTTGATGCTCTCCAGAATTCAACCATTTATATGGGGCGTGATCCTCTTTACTAAGAAACTTAATAATAATAATATGGTTAGTAATATATAATTACAAGATTAAATGGCTCAGTCAAAGTTATTGATGGTTAGGGGAGTTGGGAAATTGGAGATACGGGATGCTACAAAGGCCGATCTACCAAGCATTATTGAAATCTATAATTCCACGATTCCAACACGCATGGTTACGGCCGATATCAATCCGGTTACGGTTGAGAGCCGTTTACCCTGGTTCGTGATGCACGATCCGGAGCGGCGGCCGATATGGGTGGCAGATCGTAACAGTATGGTAGCCGGATGGTTGAGTATCCAGACATTTAACGAACGTCCTGCTTACAATACATCGGTTGAAGTCAGCATTTACATTGATGTCAATTGCAGGAGGCAGGGCATAGGCAGCAGCCTGCTGTCGCACGCTATAGGCTGTGGGCCGGGGCTCGGGATCTCCACCTTGTTAGGCTTGGTTTTTGCCCATAACGAACCAAGTCTGGCCTTGTTCAGCCGGTTTGGTTTTCAACGATGGGGTTATCTGCCGCGGGTGGCGTCTCTGGATGGTATCGAGCGGGATCTGGTAATTGTCGGATTGCGCGTCTAGAGCACCAGGGAAGGTTTGGCTGGTAACGCTTCTAATATTTATTATCTCCACGGGACGCGCAGCAGCTGTATTCCTTGTCGTTTACCACTAATACATTTTTGGCACTTGGCCATTGATATCCTCCGGCTATGCTCTGAACCTCTTCAGGCTGAGCGAGTTGGAAACGACGGAGACCGAACTAAAGGCCATGGCGCCCCCGGCGATGATCGGGTTCAACATTCCCAGTGCGGCAAAGGGTATGCCGATGATATTATAAATAAATGCCCAGAACATATTCTGTTTGATTTTCATCATGGTCTTTCTGGAAAGTTTGATGGCGGTGGGGATCGTTCGTAGATCGCCCCTCATCAGGGTGATATCCGCCGCCTCCATAGCCACATCGGTGCCTGTTCCCATCGCCATACCGATGTCTGCCGTTGCCAGAGCGGGAGCATCATTGATCCCGTCACCCACCATCGCTACAATTTTACCCTGTTTCCTCAGCCTATCGACCTCTTCGGCCTTCTTCTCAGGGAGCACCTCGGCAAGGACGTTGGTGATCCCCACCTCTCTGGCAATAGCTTTAGCCGTTCTCTCATTGTCACCGGTGATCATGTAGACATCGATGCCCATATTTTGCATGGTGGAAACGGCCTCTTTGGAATTTTCCTTGAGGGTATCGGCTACAGCCAGGATCGCTTCCATGGTATTGTCTACGGCCATCAGCATGGCTGTTTTCCCTTCATCCTCTAGCCAGGAGATGGTCGATTCCGCTTCCATCATGTTTACACCTATTTCCGCCATCAGCTTCCGGGTACCAAGATAAATCAATCTTCCATCAATCTCTGCTTTTACTCCCCTGCCGGGAAGCGCTTCAAAGCCTTCAGGATCGGGAATGCTCTCCAGATCAGCCCTGCCCTTGGTATAGATCGCCACACCCAGTGGATGCTCGGAACTTTTTTCCGCGGCCGCGGCCAGTTTCAGTATCTCTTTTTTCTCCAGGAGACCCATGGGGATGATATCAGTTACCTGCGGTTCTCCCTTGGTCAGGGTGCCAGTTTTGTCGAGGATGACAACATTCAGCTTGTAAGCTATCTCCAGGTACTCTCCGCCTTTGATCAGAATGCCGTTTTCTGCCCCCTTGCCGGTTCCCACCATGATGGCGGTCGGGGTGGCCAGCCCGAGAGCGCAGGGGCAGGCAATGACCAGGACGGTAACGGCGCTGATGATTCCCATGTTGAGATTGCCAACCCAGAGATACCAGATCAGGAATGTCACCACCGCGATAGCTACCACCACCGGGATAAAAATCCCTGCCACCTGATCGGCTATTTTCTGAATCGGGGCTTTCGACCCCTGGGCATCTTCAACCATCTTGATGATCTGCGATAGAACTGTATCCTTGCCCACCTTGGTGGCTTCAAACCTGAACGTGCCGTATTTGTTGATGGTGGCGCCGATCACCAGATCGCCCGCCCTCTTCTCTACCGGCATGCTCTCACCCGTCAGCATCGATTCATCCAATGAAGAACTGCCTTCAATAATCTTGCCGTCAACCGGGACTCTCTCTCCGGGTCTCACGACAACGGTGTCTCCGGCGATCACTTCATTGATCGGAATGTCCGATTCGATGCCATGGCGGATCACCCGTGCGGTTTTCGGCTTCAATCCCATCAGTTTCTTGATGGCCTCGGATGTCCGGCCTTTGGCTACGGCCTCAAAGTATTTGCCCAGCAGGATCAGGGTGATGATGATGGCGGAGGATTCGAAGTAGAGATTCTTCATCATCCCCGCCATAACCGGCTCGAAGAAGACGTTGTAGAGGCTGTAGAAGTAGGCCGCCGATGTCCCCATGGCTATCAGGACGTCCATGTTGGCGCTCTTTGATCTCAGGGCATAATAGGCATGCCTGTAAAACCGGGAACCGATCACGAACTGGATCGGGGTGGCGATAATCAACTGAAAAAAGTCATTGTGCAGAAGGGGGAGGGCTGACCGCAGCGGAGAGCCCATTGGCGACAGGTTCAAAATCATTGCCAGGATCAGGGGGGAGGAGAATATAGCTGAGATGATCAGGGTGGTTCTCAAAGTCCGGATCTCCTGTTCCCTCTGCTCGGCAGCCCGGTCCCGCAATACTTCCTCCACTCTCGACGCTCCGTATCCCAGATCCTGGACTGCTTTGATCATCTCAGAGACCTGGATCCGATTGGCATCGAATTCGATGGTGGCCCGCTCGGTGGCCAGATTGACTGCGGCGCTGATGACTCCGTCCAGCTTCGCCAGGCGTTTTTCAATGCGGGCGGCACAGGCGGCGCAGCTCATGCCCGATAGCGTGAGTTCGATTTTGTTGTTTGCCCTTGCCTCTTCCTTGACCACACCATAGCCGAGCCTGGTGATCTCCGCCTCAATTTCCCGATCGGTGACTGCGGCATCGTCGAATTCGACAGTGGCCCGCTCGGTGGCCAGGTTGACTGCCACAGAAACAATGCCTGCATGTTTGCTTAGATTCTTTTCAATTCTGGCGGCGCAGGCCGCACAGGACATTCCTGATATGTTCAGAGATTCTTTCTTAATCATATCAACCCCACCTTCCTTAGCCCATT
>JBEKKU010000049.1:0-16057 GCA_050010575.1 Thermacetogeniaceae bacterium
CACGGCATCAAATCCGATATAGGCGAAGAAGATGATGCTGGCGCCCCGGAAGATCCCGGTCACTCCGAAAGGCAGGAAAGGGCGCCAGTTGGCAATATTGAAACGGGAGCAGCCCAGGGCCAGAAACAGGGCGATGGCAGCCAGTTTCATGATCACCACGATCTTGTTTACCCGGTTGCTTTCCTTGGTGCCAGCGGTGACAGCATAGGCGATCACGGCAATGATCAGCACTGGCAGCAGGTTAATTGCTCCCCCGTTAAAGGGAGAGGCGGTCAGCAGGGTGGGGAGCCTGACACCCAGCGGCTTCAGCAGGTCGAGCATGTAGCCGCTCCAGCCCAGGGCCACCGCGGCAGAGGCTACTGTATATTCCAACACCAAGTTCCAGCCGATCAGCCAGGCGATGATCTCGCCGAGGGCGGTGTAGGTGTAAGTATAGGCGCTCCCGGCCGCCGGGAACATGGCGGTCAGTTCGGCGTAGACCAGGGCGGCCAGGGCGGCGGTGACTCCGCTCAGCACGAAAGACAGGATCACACCGGGTCCGGCGTAGCGGGCGGCGGCCACTCCGCTCAGTACGAAGATGCCGGTTCCAATGATAGCGCCCAGACCCATGGCGATCAGGTCTCGTCCATTAAGCACCCGTTTGAGGCCCTGGTGTTTGCCCTCATCCGGCGGTTCGGCGATTGGTTTGGTGCGAAAAATGCGCTTGATTAGCTGCATGGGTGGGTATCAGTCCTTTCTTTATTTATTTTCCCCCCAAGTTTCTTAATTATGGCAGGAATTTTTCATCAACAATTAGAATTAACAACAATCAGAAGCGATCTACGGATTGTTTGCCCGTGCCTGTGTATGCTAAAAGATGCAGCGGTGTTCCATGCCAGGCCGGTGGCGATCCGGCCGGTAGTCGGGGAGACCGGATCCTGAGGAATTATTTGGAGACAACATGTCGAAACCATCATCGTGGCAAGGCGGAGTGCAGGGCAGATGAACGGGCAGCGCGTCGGGATCATGGGGGGAACGTTCGACCCGGTGCATTACGGGCACCTGGTGACGGCGGAGGCGGCCAGGGAGCGGTTTGGTCTGCAGAGTGTCGTGTTCGTGCCGTCCGGCCGCCCACCCCACAAGCGTCCGGGTGACGTATCCAATTTCTGGCGCCGCTATCTGATGGCTGTATTGGCCACCGCCACCAACCCGTTTTTTGAGGTATCGATCCTGGAATACCAGCGGAGTGGCTGCTCCTATGCGGTGGATACAGTGCGGGCATTTCACGATCTATACGGCGCTGGAACAGAGCTGTTCTTTATCACCGGAGCAGACGCCATCCTGGAAATATTCGGCTGGAAGCAGCCTGAGGAGTTGCTGGCCATGTGCCGGTTCATCGCCGCCACCCGGCCCGGTTATGACCTGGGTCAACTCCATGCCTTGCTGGGGGATTATTTCTCCGGGGCAGTCTCCGTTCTGGAGATCCCCGTGCTCAGCATCTCCTCCAGCGACATCCGGGGCCGCATCAAGCGGAGCGCCTCCATCAAGTACCTGGTACCAGAAGCCGTCGAGGCCTATATAATAAAAAGCAGGCTCTATCAGTAGCCCTCACGTGTAGGCGGTGGGGTATATTCGGATCTGTACCACCGCATACTACACTTGAATTAAATTACAGGGGTGAAGGGAATTTGACACGTACTTTATATGTCGGCAATCTGCCGTGGAGCACGGACGCCGATGAGCTCAACAGCTTCTTCGGCAACTACGGCGGTGTGGTCAACAGCAGGATCATCGTGGAACGGGAAACCGGCCGGTCGCGGGGGTTCGGTTTTGTGGAGGTGAACGACGAGGATGCCGAAAAGATCATCGAGGCCCTCAACGGCGCCGATTTTCAGGGGCGCATCCTGACAGTCAACGAAGCCAAGCCGCGCCAATAGCTTTCGAGGGAAGATGAATAAGATCAGTTTGCCATATACGGATGCTGCCAGCAGGCGGATGACACCGGAACGGTATGAGCATGTCCTGGCAGTGGCTGCCAGCGCTGTCGAACTCGCCAAGATGCATGGTGGTTCTTGCCAGGAGGCGGAGGCGGCAGGGTTGCTGCATGATTATGCCCGCGACCTGGCTGCAGATGAACTGCTCGAGATCGCCGAGTCCCGGGGCTTGATTCGCTATGAGATCGAGCGCCAGGTTCCAGTGCTGTTGCATGGGCCCGTGGGCGCCACCCTTGTCCGGTCAGAGCTGGGAGTAGAAAACCTGAGCGTGCTGCGGGCGATCGAGGTGCACACCGTAGCAGCCCCGGGCATGGATCAACTGGCCAAGACCATCTACCTGGCCGACCTGATCGCCGAGGGCCGGACCTGCCCGATTGCCGAGAAACTGCGGGTAGTTGTGCAGGACGATCTGGACCAAGCCCTGCGGTTATCTTTGGCTTTTTCCATCCGCTATATATTGAGAAGGGGCAAGTTGATCCACCCGCAGACGATTGCGGCGTGGAATTATTTTCTCGATAAGAGATGAACTCCAGAGAGGGGGAGTAATTTTGATCGAGGGCCGGGAACTGGCCTTGCTGGCTGGTGAAGCGGCTACTGCTAAAAATGCCGCTGATGTACGGGTATTGGATATGACCGGGGTGTTTCCGGCGGCAGACTATTTTGTGATCTGCAGTGGCCGCAATATTCCCCAGATCACCGCCATTACCCGGGCTGTTCAGGATGAACTGGAGCAGGCCGGACGTTCCTATCTGCGCCGGCAGGGAGTGCCCGAGTCCGGCTGGATATTGCTGGACTGTGGTGACGTGGTGGTGCACGTATTCAATGTAGAAACCCGGCAGTTCTATGACCTCGAACGCCTGTGGGGAGACGCCAGGGTAATCGTCTGAATCAGGCAAAGACCGGGCGACTTTTCGCTGTACGCAGACTGGAATCAGGATGATGGTGGATAAAATCTCTCTGCAAACATCATGTTGACAGCGGCAGTGGAATTCAATATAATTAGCTTTGGCCTATGAGAAGAGAGTTAAATACTTCGGATAAATGCAAGGAACGGGAGTAGTAGACCCTGCACAGGAGGCCTTCAGAGAACCGGCGTAACGGGGTGCGAGCCGGGGCCACCGGGGGTTGAACTCGCCCGGGAGCAGTACAGGTGAAGAGCTTGTACCGTGGCAGGCGTTAACTGATCTGAAGTGGGCAAACACGTGGGGCTGTGGCGCAGTGGGAGCGCGCTTCCTTGGCATGGAAGAGGTCGTGGGTTCGACTCCCACCAGCTCCACCAATTAATATGCCAAATCGGGTGGTACAGCGGGAAAGTTTGGCTCTCGTCCCTTTGCAAGGGCGGGAGTTTTTTGGTTGTACCCGGACTGGCGGAAAATGAAGCTGTTGCGGGGCACGGAATACTAAGAGCACTTGACGCATTGTTGATATGGACAGGGAGGAAGAACAGTGGACAGCAGGTACAATTTCCGACAGAGCGAAAAGAAATGGCAACAGCGCTGGGAGCAGGCCAATACCTTCCAGGCGAAGGAGGACCCGTCCCGACAGAAGTTCTATTGCCTGGAAATGTTTCCCTATCCCTCGGGCAACCTGCACATGGGCCACGTGCGCAATTACGCCATCGGAGACGTAGTGGCGCGCTACCACGCCATGCAGGGCCTGGCGGTACTGCACCCGATGGGCTGGGATGCGTTCGGCCTCCCGGCGGAGAATGCCGCCATTAAGCACGGCATCCATCCCTCCCGGTGGACCCGGGATAACATCAACAACATGCGGCGCCAGTTGAAGAGTATGGGGGTAAGCTATGACTGGTCACGGGAGGTGGCCACCTGCCATCCTGGCTATTACCGCTGGACCGAGTGGCTGTTCCTGCAACTCTATCACCAGGGCCTGGCCTACCGGAAACAGGCTGCGGTGAACTGGTGCCCCTCCTGCGCCACGGTGCTGGCCAATGAACAGGTGGTGGGCGGCCGTTGCGAGCGCTGCGATACATTGGTCACCAAGAAGAACCTGAGCCAGTGGTTCTTCCGGATCACCGCCTATGCAGACCGGCTGCTCCAAGACCTGGACAAACTCCAGGGCTGGCCGGAAAAGGTGCGCATCATGCAGGAGAACTGGATCGGCAAGAGCACCGGGGCGGAGGCGCGGTTTCAGACAGAGGACGGGACCCCGCTGCCGGTTTTCACCACCCGTCCGGATACCATCTACGGGGTCACCTACATGGTGCTGGCCCCGGAGCATCCTTTCGTGGAGCGGCTGCTGGAGCGGCAGCCGGAGAATGGCGCCCTGCGGGCATTTGTCGACCGGGTGAAGGTTCAGAGCGAGATCGATAGAACCTCTACCGAGACCGAGAAGGAGGGGGTCTTCACCGGAGCCTATGCCATTCATCCCCTGACCGGGGAGCGGATCCCGATCTGGGTGGCCAACTACGTGCTGCTGGAGTATGGCACGGGCGCCGTGATGGGCGTGCCGGCCCACGACCAGCGCGACCTGGATTTTGCCCGCAAGTACCGGCTGCCGGTGCGGGTGGTGATCCAGCCGCTGGGGCGGAACCTGGATGAACGGGTGATGACTGAGGCCTGCGCTGATCCTGGAGTGATGGTCAATTCCGGGGAGTTCGACGGCCTGGACTGCGAGGTGGCCAAGCTGCGGATTATCGAGCTGCTGGCCAAGCAGGGCAAGGGTCAGGAACAGGTCAATTACCGGCTGCGGGACTGGCTGATCTCCCGGCAGCGCTATTGGGGTGCTCCCATTCCGATCATCTATTGCGACCGTTGCGGCACCGTGCCGGTGCCGGAAGCCGACCTGCCGGTGATGCTGCCCCTGGACGTGGCCTTCGAACCGACAGGGGAATCACCCCTATTGAAAGCACAGGAGTTCCTCAACACGGCCTGTCCCCGGTGCGGCGGCCCCGCCCGGCGGGAAACCGACACCATGGACACGTTCGTCTGCTCCTCCTGGTATTACCTGCGCTACTGCAGCCCGAGGGACGAGGAGCACGCTTTCGCCAGTGATCAGGTAGGCTGCTGGATGCCGGTGGACCAGTACATCGGCGGGGTGGAACACGCCATCCTGCACCTGCTGTATTCCCGCTTCTTTATGAAGGTGCTGTACGACCTGGGCCTGGTCCCGGTCGATGAGCCCTTCACCAATTTATTGACCCAGGGGATGGTGCTCAAGGATGGGTCGAAGATGTCCAAATCCAAGGGGAACGTGGTTAGCCCCGAGGAGATCATCGAGCACTACGGCGCCGACACCGCCCGGCTGTTCATCCTGTTCGCCGCTCCCCCGGAGCGCGACCTCGACTGGAGCGACCAGGGGGTGGAGGGGGCCTACCGGTTTATCAACCGGGTCTGGCGACTGGTGGCGGGTACCGCCTCCGAGGTTGCCGGGGCCGGGCGGATGAAGCCTGGCGCCGCAGACCTGCCTCCTGAGGAGCGGGCGTTGCGTTTGGCGACCCATCGCACCATCCTGAAAGTGACCGAGGATATCAGTGCCCGCTTTAACTTCAATACTGCGGTTAGCGCCATCATGGAACTGGTGAACGCCACCTACCACTATACGGAACAGGTATCCGGGCGCCCGGCCAATGAGCACCGCCGGGTGGTGCTGCGGGAGAGCCTGGTCAGCCTGGTGCTGCTGCTGGCGCCGTTCACACCGCACCTGGCCGAGGAACTGTGGGAGTTGTTGGGCGAGAGCGGCAGCGTGCACCAGCAGCGGTGGCCGGAGCATGAACCGGCAGCCCTGGTGGTGGATGAGGTGGAGATCGTGGTGCAGGTAAACGGGCGGGTGCGCGATCGCCTGAATGTCCCGGCAGGAATCGGCCAGGCGGAGATGGAGCAGGTGGTGCTCGCCAAGCAGCGGGTGCAGGAGATGCTGCAGGGCAAGTCACTGGTCCGGGCGGTCTGTGTCCCGGGCAAGCTGGTGAACCTGGTAGTCAAATAGACTTACATGGCGCTTTGGTATTGCCTTCAGAGGTAGGGGGAGGATTGCTGGTGAAAGGGACTGCCTTAGAAACGCTGGCGACGACCACGGTGGAGACGTCCTGGGGCTGGGCCGGGCTGGCGGCCACCGGTCAGGGCCTGTTGGCCTGCGCCTGGCCATATCACGAATCCGGCCAGGCGTTGCAGGCGCTGCACCGTCAACTGGCAAGCATTGAACGCCGGGCGGCATCCTGTCTCCAGGCTGGCGGTGGCCGGACGGATTACGAGCAGACTTATTCCGGGCCGGATCTGGCGCAGCGGGCGGCAACGGCCTTGCTGGCATATTTCAGGGGATTTCTGAGAGAAATAGAAAATCTTCCTGTTGACGGAAGGTTTTTTACTGATTGGGAACGAAAGGTATACCAGGCAGTGCGTGCCATCGAACCGGGGGCGGCGCGTTCTTACGGGGAGGTGGCCGCCACCTGTGGCAACAGGGCTGCGGCCCGGGCAGTCGGTCAAGCTATGGCTGGTAACCCGCTGCCCCTGTTCATTCCCTGCCACCGGGTGGTGCGTGGTGACGGGCCAGGTAACTACGGGTGTGGCGGCACTGAGATGAAGGTGCGCCTGTTGGCGCACGAAAGCGGTAGGCCGGAAGGATGAGCGTGGGTGTGGCCCTGGGACCGGAAAGTACAGTTGTTGATGCTGCTGCTGGCGGCAGCCCTGATGTTTGCCGGGGGTGCCCGGTACGGTCAGTGGCTGGTGAACAGGTCTCAGGACGCCAAGGCGCCGGTAGTTACCAACGCTGAAGGACAGGGCGCAGGCCTGGCAACTGGTGTTCCTGCCGGACAGATTACAGTCCAGGTTGCCGGGGCGGTGAGTAAACCCAGAGTGTATACCCTGCCTTCCAGCTCACGGGTGATCGATGCGCTAAATATGGCCGGATTGCTTCCGGAGGCGGACATCGGCTCCCTGAACCTAGCCCGGCAGCTGGTTGACGGGGAGAAGATCAACGTGCTGCGCCAGGGTGAGACTCCAGCCGGCGCCACCAACGGCTCTCAGGGAGTTGCTCCCGCACCGGCGGGAACAACAGTAGGGGCGGCCAGCCAGCAGGGGGACAAGCTCAACATCAACACTGCCACCGCTGAAGAGCTAGACGCCAAGCTCCCGGGGATCGGCCCTACGTTAGCCAAGCGGATCGTCGACTATCGCACCAGCCATGGTAGCTTCAAGACCGTCGAAGACCTCCGCAGCGTTTCCGGGATCGGCCCCCGCCGCTTCGACCAGATCAAAGAGTATGTGACAATCTGATAATATTTTGACAGACAGGGATCCCGGGTTTTTAGGCGGGAGATTTTTTTCGTCACCCGTGAAGGAATTTTGCAAAATAAACAGAAATAGAATTCTAACAAAGGAGTATCTCTTTTTTTATGCTCCAGGCGCGTTATGGTCTTGATGCTGCACACACCATTCCTGCTGAAGCGGGGATGGACAAGTATTACCAGGGGGGTGACGGGAGAGGGAGATAAGCTACCGGAGGGAGGAACGAGAGCGTAGGTTTGTGAGTGGGCAGAGAAGATTAATGTTTTAAGGGAGGGAAGAATACATGGATTACAACTGGATGATGGCAGTAGCGATCTTACTCCCGGTAGTGGCCGCCATTCTGGTTTACATCTTGCGCCAGTACCATGTCCGCGGCTTCATCGTAGTGGTGACCGCGATCGCTCTGATCATCAACTCCATCCTGTTCCTGCTGAAGGGCGCCCAGACATTTACACCGGCCAATGCTCAGCTCTGGGACACGGTGGTCACGGTACTAGATTATCTTATCCTGTTATTCTACATTTACGCCGGTATTTCGCTCAAGAACTGGCTCGTCCTGATCTTTGCCCTGACCCAGATCGTACCGCTGGCCTACTTCGAATTCGGGATGGGCGGCAAGGCAGCGCTGGAAGCGATCAACCCGACCTTTGTGGTTGACCACCTGGCCATCGTGATGACCCTGGTGATCTCCATCGTCGGCTCGCTGATCTGTATCTGGGCGATTCGCTACATGTACGACCACGAACATCACAACAAGATCGAGAAGTCGCGGCAGCCCCGCTTCTTCTTCTGGCTGGTGTTGTTCCTGGGCGCCATGAACGGACTGGTTTTTGCCAATAACCTGATCTATCTATATTTCTTCTGGGAAGTCACGACGCTGGTCTGCTTCCAGTTAATCGCCCATGACCTGAACAAGGAAGCAGTCGACAATGCAGCCCGGGCGCTGTGGATGAACTCCATCGGCGGCACCGGCCTGATCCTGGCCATGATCTATCTGTTTGTGAAGGTCGGCCCGGATTCGCTGTCCGTGGCCAAGATCATCTCCGGCGGCATCGCCCCGGCCTTGTTGTTGCTGCCTGTAGCCCTGTTGTGCTTCACCGGCATGATCAAGGCAGCTCAAATGCCGTTCCAGACCTGGCTGCTGGGAGCCATGGTGGCGCCGACTCCGGTCTCCGCCCTGCTCCACTCCAGCACCATGGTCAAGGCCGGCGTCTATCTGGTGGTTCGGTTAGCTCCAGCCTTCGCTGGCACCAAGTTAGGGATCATGGTCGCCCTGGTGGGCGCTTTCACCTTCATGGCCGCCTCCGGGCTGGCGATCAGCCAGACCACCGGCAAGCGGGTGCTCGCCTACTCGACCATCGCCAACCTGGGCCTGATCATCGCCTGTGCTGGAATCAACACGCCGCTGTCAATCTCGGCGGCAATATTGCTGATTATCTTCCATGCTGTCTCCAAGGGCCTGATGTTCCTCTGCGCCGGCACCATCGAGCACATCGTCTGGAGCCGGGAGATCGATGATATGGAAGGCCTGGCGGCCAAAGCGCCAATGACCACCACTATCTTCACCATCGGCGTGCTGTCCATGTTCCTGCCGCCCTTCGGTATGTTGCTGGCCAAGTGGATGGCTCTGGAGGCCTCCTTTACGATTCCGCTGGCCGGGATCCTGTTCGTGATCGCCAGCGCCGACACCCTCGTCTTCTGGGCGAAGTGGCTTGGCCGTCTACTGCAGGTGCTGCCGAAACTGGGCTCCAAGATTGAAAGCCTGTCGCTTAGCTACACGGTGCCGCTGTGGGTGCTGGTGCTGAGCATCTTCGGTTTGGGTCTCGGAGTAGGCCCGGTCTACGAAGGGCTCGTCAAGAACGCTGTTGCCAACGTGATCGCCTCGGGGCAGGCATTGACGACTAGTGCTACGGGCATCGTGGTCAACGGAGTCTCTGCTGTCTCCTCGAATCCGAGTTTTGCAGTGGGGTCATATCCGGTCTGGCCGCTGTTCGCGGTGTTCGCCATCGGCATCCTGATCCCGTTCATCTTTGTGGCGATCAAACCGGGCGAACTGCGTCCGGTGTATCTGTGCGGCGAGCAGGTTGAGGGTACCGATTCCGACGAATGGTACTCCACTGCTGATGCCAAGACGAAAGTGCAGCTGGGCGGCTTCTACTTCAAGGGCGCCCTGGGTGAAGCAGCGCTGAACCCATGGACCTATACACTGTCCATTGCCCTTTTGGTGATCATGTTTGGAGTCGTGTTCCTGGCGATTGGAGGTGCTATCTAAATGAATGCATGGATTATCGCCATCGTAACGGTGATCGTGGCTCCGTTCATCGGTGGCCTCCTGGCCGGGATTGACCGGAGGATCACGGCGCGGCTGCAAGGCCGGTTCGGGCCTCCGATTCTCCAGCCGTTCTATGACTTCTTCAAACTGCTCGGCAAGACCAGAATTGCGGCCAGCCGGTTGCAGTTTATCTGGATCTACGGCTATCTGGTGTTCATGGTTACAGCCCTGCTGTTCCTGGTGCTGAAGCTGGATCTCCTGCTGCTGGTGTTTGTCATCGGTTTTGCCGGCGTCAGCTTCGCCCTCGGCGGTTTCAGCTCCAAGTCGCCCTACAGCCACATTGGAGCCAACCGTGAGCTGATGCAGATGCTGGCCTATGAGCCGGTGCTGCTGCTGTTTGCCCTGGGTGTCTTTGCCCAGAATGGCAGCTTCCTGATCAGCGAGATCTTCAATAACCCGACGCCGCTCCTGGCGCGGTTATGGCCGATCTTCATCGCCCTGCTGGTAGTCCTGACCATCAAGCTGCGCAAGTCCCCCTTTGACCTGGCAACCTCGCACCACGGCCACCAGGAACTGATCAAGGGGATCATGACCGAGTATTCAGGCCCCTATTACGCCCTGATCCAGTTGACCGAGTGGTATGAATACGTCCTGCTGCTCGGCCTGGTGTTCATCTTCTGGGCGAACCCCTGGTGGGCGGGCCTGATAGTGGCGGCGATTGCCTACATCCTGGAGCTGTTCATCGACAACATCACCGCTCGTATGACCGTGGGCTGGGCGGTCAAGTTTGTCTGGTCCGTCGGTCTGGTGCTCTGTGTCCTTAATCTGATTTACTTCTGGCTGCTGCCAATTAAGGGGGTGTCCTAGATGGGGATCATTGCAACTTCGCGGCTGAAATCACCATGGATCATGCACTTTGACAACAGTTCCTGCAATGGCTGCGACATCGAGGTGCTGGCCTGCTTAACCCCCCTCTACGACGTGGAACGCTTCGGAATCGTCAACATGGGCAACCCGAAGCATACTGATGTGCTGGTTGTTACCGGACCGGTGAACAGAAGGACTGCCAGGGTGCTGAAGAACCTCTACGAGCAAATTCCCGGCCCCAAGATGGTGATCGCGGTCGGCACCTGCGGCATTTCGGGCGGCGTCTTCCACAACTGCTACAACGTGCTCGGCGGCGTGGACCAGGTGGTCCCGGTCGATGTCTACGTGCCTGGTTGCGCAGCCCGCCCCGAAGCGATCATCGACGGGGTTGTGCTAGCGCTGCAGAAGCTGGCCAAACTGCAGGGGGTGGCATTATGATCGATAAGCTGAAAGAGATCAGCAAAGACCAACTGCTTGCAGAAGTCAAGAAGTATGCCGATGCCAAGGCGCGGTTCGTAACGGGATCCGCCAACGACCTGGGGGATAAGCTGGAAATTACCTACTTCTTCAACGCCAGCCCCGGCATGGACCTGTCGGCCCTGCGCTTCTCCGTCGGCAAGGATGAGGAAGTGCCGAGCATGACCGGCATCTACCTCACTGCCGTGCTGATCGAGAACGAGATGAAGGAACTGTTCGGCTTGAAAGTCAAGGATCTGGCTATCGACTTTGGCGGTCACATGATGCTGGCGCAGGACAGCCCGGTGCTACCCATGCTGAAAACCGAGGAACAACTGGAAGCCGGCAAGAAGGGGGGCAATTAAATGGCACCGCGCACAATAACGCCATTTGGCCCGCAGCATCCGGTACTCCCGGAACCTGTCCAGTTGAAACTGGAACTGGAGGACGAGAGAGTAGTCAGCGTCCTGCCGGCTATCGGTTACGGACACCGGGGCATCGAAAAAGCTTGCGAACTGAACGAATATCCGAAGAACATCTATCTCTGCGAGCGCATCTGCGGCATCTGCAGCGCTATCCACGGCATGACCTACTGCGACGTGGTGGAAAAACTGTGGCCGCTGGACATTCCGCCGCGGGCGAAGTACCTGCGCACCATCTGGGCGGAGATGGCCAGAACCCATAGCCATTTGCTCTGGCTGGGACTGCTGGCGGACGCCTTCGGGTTTGAGAGTATGTTCATGCAGTACTGGCGCATTCGTGAGAAGGTGCTCGACATCCTGGAGATCACTACCGGGCACCGGGTCACGCAGTCCGTCTCTATCGTCGGCGGTGTGCGCCGGGATATCGACGAGGACCAGAAGAAGCACTGCATCGAGGTTTTAAAGGATGTACGCAAAGAAGCCGAGGCTCTCAACAATGTGCTGGTCAACGACTACACCGTCAAGGCCAGAACCGTTGGCAAGGGCGTGCTCTCCTATGATCAGGCGATTGCCCTGGGCCTGTGCGGGCCGCACCTGCGGGCCAGCGGAGTCAAGGAAGACTGCCGCACTCAGGGATACTGGGCCTACGGCGACCTGTCCTTCGAGCCGGTCATAGCCACCGGCGGCGACTCCTTCTCCCGCGCCGCAGTCCGCGCCGGGGAACTGTACCAGGCGATCGACCTGCAGCTCGAAGCCTTTGGCAAGCTGCCGGAGGGTGAGCTTGCTGTCAAGCCAAAGGGCAACCCGCCGGCCAATGAAGCCGTCAGCAGGGTGGAGCAGCCTCGTGGTGAGGTTTTCTACTACGCCAAGGGCAACGGCACCCGCAACCTGGAACGCCTCCGGGTGCGGACACCGACCTACGCCAACATTCCGTCACTGCTGGTGATGCTACCCGGGTGCGAGTTGGCTGATGTGCCGATCATCGTTCTCTCGATCGACCCGTGCATCAGTTGCACCGAACGGTAGCACAGGAAACTAAAAGAAGGAGGTGGAGTAGAGAATGATCATGTTGCCAACAGTTGTTCGCAACCTCTTCGGGGGGCCGGCCACCCGGATGTATCCGGTGACGACCAGAGAGCCCTTCGCTCGGGCACGGGGACACGTAGAATTTAACGAAGACCTCTGCAACCAGTGCGGCACCTGCGCACGCCGCTGCCCGGCTGTAGCCATCGATCTCGACAAGGAAAAGAAGGAATGGATCCTTCATCCGGACCGCTGCATCATCTGCGAGGTCTGCGCTGAGGTGTGCCCCAAAGACGCCATCACTATAGCACCGCAATGGCGGGCGCCGTTCTATAAGAGAGAGGCTATCATTTACCACTCCAAGGCTGTGAAGGAGAAGGGCGAAAAGTCAAGCGAGTAGTCCACAGGCTTGGAATAGAGCGCAATGTCAAGCGCAAGCCCCCATCGCATCAGGTGGGGGCTTTTTCATCATCCTGTTTTGGAGACCGGTTGCTATTTTCACAGGTCTCCGTTAAGGCCGGGGCAGTTCTTAGCGCCACTGCGCCCTAGAGATTGATGGCGATCATTCCACTTTCCACGGCCACCTGGTAAACGGCAAGCGGTTTGGTGGCAGGGCCCTGGGTTACCTTACCGGAGATGATGTTGAAGCGGGCCTGGTGACAGGGGCACTCGATACTGTTGCCCACTAACTTTCCTGCTGCCAGCGAGCACCCGCGATGCGTGCACTTCTCCTCGATGGCGTAGATGCTGTTGTCATGGTTGATCAGCAGGATCGCCCTGCCTTGCAGATCGATCTTTTTCAGCTTACCGGCTGGAACATCCTGAAGCTTGGCAACCTGTACGGGCATTAGAAGCCCCCCCCTCTATAATTATTTATTTGTTCCTACCAATGGAAATATTTCTGCACCGGCTTCAAGGCTCCTGCTAAAAAGGCAGAAACTCTTTGGTTTGCCGTAACTGTCAATAATATGTATTGCAGAGTTGTCCATTAAAAAGAAGCGGGTTATAATAACCAGGGGGTGATCAGTTGTTCGGAGTCGAGGAAGTGCTGCTGATCTTTGTGATCGTCCTAGTCGTTTTTGGCCCCGATAAACTGCCCGATGTGGCCAGGGTGCTCGGCAAGCTGACCAAGGAATTTGGTAAAGTGACCTACACTGCCAAGCGCACCTGGGATGAGATCGGCAAGGAGATGGAACTCCAGGAAGCCAGAGAAAGGGCCAAACAACTGGAGGCGCAGCAGGCTGCCGAGGCTGTCGCACCAGCTTCTGAAGGACCGGATCAGGGGAACAGGCAGAGGGATCTGCGGGAAGAAGCAGGCGGACCCAAAGAGACTGAGAACAGAGAAACTGAAGAGAGGGTCGAAACCGGGCCACAGGAAGCGACAGCATCCCTGGCGGAGGCAGTCGCCAGTGATAAACAATAGGCGAACGAACTTGTACAGGGATTTGCAGGGAGGAGAAAAAGCGGCATGAATATCAAACGGAACCGCATGATCGTGGGGATAATCCTGGCGGCTTTTCTGGCCGGCATTGCCTTTGCGGGAGGCATAGTCTTCGCCTCTGGCCACAATTGGCTGAACCCGGTGCTGGCAGCCCTGAATGCACCCCAGGCGACTGAT
Organism: Thermacetogeniaceae bacterium; assembly: GCA_050010575.1. Classification (GTDB taxonomy): domain Bacteria; phylum Bacillota; class DSM-12270; order Thermacetogeniales; family Thermacetogeniaceae; genus Palsa-1188. Next base: position 13,872 of record JBEKKU010000049.1, read on the forward strand.
ACCACCAAGAGTCTCTTGCCGGGAGTGGGGCCAAACACCATTGCCGATATAGTATCCAATACCGGGCCTGCAGTGGTCAAGATCGAAACCACGCAGACCACCCAGGTGGACAACCCATTATTGAGCGACCCCTTTTTCCGCCAGTTTTTTGGCCAGAATTATGACCAGCCCCAGACACAGGTACAGCAGGTGCTGGGTTCCGGCTTCCTGATCTCCGCCGATGGCTACCTGCTGACGAATGAGCATGTGATTGAAGGCGCCCAGCAGATCCAGGTGACGATCATGGGCAAGTCGAAGCCTCTCAGCGCCCAAGTGGTCGGCAGCGACCGGGATCTCGACCTGGCAGTCTTGAAGGTCAACGCTGGCGGCACTCTGCCATACCTGCAACTGGGCAATTCCGATCAGACCCGGGTGGGCAACTGGGTGATCGCCATCGGCAACCCCTATGGGCTGGATCACACCGTCACAGTTGGTGTGATTAGCGCCAAGGGACGCCCGATCTCTGTTGAGGACCGCAACTACCGGAACCTGCTCCAGACGGATGCTTCCATCAACCCCGGCAACAGCGGTGGTCCGCTGCTGGACCTGAGCGGGGCGGTGATCGGGATCAACACCGCGGTCAGTGCCCAGGCTCAGGGAATCGGTTTTGCCATCCCCAGCAATACCGTCAAGGATGTGTTAAACCAGTTGATGACGAATGGCAAGGTCAGCCGGGCCTGGCTCGGTGTGGAGATTCAGGACATCACCTCAGATATTGCCACTGCCTATGGCTACAATGACACCAGTGGGGTGGTCGTCAGGGCCGTAGTCGGCGGTGGGCCTGCATCCAGCGCCGGCCTCCAGGAGGGCGACATCATCACCGCCTGGAACGGAGCCGCAGTGGCCAACACTGACGACCTACTGCAGAAGATCCAGGAGGCGGGAGTTGGCGCCAAGATCGAGTTGACGATCTGGCGCGATCGGCAACAGACCAAGGCAACGGTAACACTAGCAGAGCGCACATCCTAGCATGGAGTCCCGATGACTCCGCTGGTTCTGGCAGCGATCGACCTGGGGCTGGGAGTGCTCCTGTCCTTGTTATTGAATAATGTTATCAATCCTTTATGGGGCCTGATCGGGGCCCTCCTTTTTTTGCTGGCCGCGATCGCAGCCTACGTTGGCGGACGGCGGGAGACCCCGGCGTTGCTGCTGGGCTGTCTTTTCTGCCTGGGGTTGCTCTTAGCCAGCTGCAGCCGGCCCGTCGTTCCTGCGGGCCTCGGTCCATTGTTGGGGCATTATGTTACCATGAGCGGAACCCTGGCGCAGCAGCCGTCAGTTTATGACGATCGTACCGTCTATGTCCTGAAGGATCCGGTGCTGCAACTGGGCAGTGAGGCCTGGAGCGGCAAGGCGAGCGGGACCCGGATCCAGGCCGTCTGCTACAACCCGGTAACAACTGCGGATAAAGACCCTGACAAGAGCACGGGCGAACCAGGCGCCAGCGCTAGAGGAAGCCCGGCGGCTGCCGGTGTCCGGATGCCGCTGCCGGGGGACCATCTGCTGGTCAAAGGTAAACTAAACCTGCCTCCGGTGGCTGCCGATCCCGGAGATTTTGACTACCGGGCCTATCTGTTGCGGCACGGGGTGGCTGCCGAACTCCTGGGCGGCCAGTCCCCGGCACTCCAGGCTGGTGCTCCCGGACTGGTCTGGTATCCCCTGAGATTTGCCGCTGCCCTCCATCTCCGATTGGAACAAAGTCTGCGGGCAGCCCTGCCCGCAGACCAGGCCTCCTTTCTCTCTGCCATGCTGCTGGGCGCCAGGGCCTGGATGACACCGGAGGATAAGGACCTCTACCAGCGCACCGGAGTGATGCACCTGTTCGTGGTCTCCGGGCTGCACCTGGGCTTTGTGTTGGCCTTTTTTCTGATCCTGGCCCGGCTGCTGCGCCTCGGGCGGGGCGCCACCTTTACCCTGGTAGGACTGGCCATCTGGGCTTATGCCGCCCTGATCGGGCTGCCAACTCCGGTTATCCGGGCGGCGGTGATGGGCACCATCGCCCTGGCGGGCAGCCTCTGGAAACAGACCCGCCACAGCCCCCTGAATTCACTGGCCATTGCCGCCCTGGCCATCATCCTGGCTAACCCCCTGCTGCTCCAGGATCCCGGATTCCAGTTCACCCTGGCCGCCTCCTGGGGGATCATCTCCCT
>JBEKKU010000050.1:0-15794 GCA_050010575.1 Thermacetogeniaceae bacterium
GATCTTCTCGTCGGCCAGCACCTTAAACAGGTGCGTGGCGACCCCCGGGTGGTCAGGAACATCAAATAAACCGATCTTGGCCACATTGATATCGTGTGCCACTCCACTCAGCAGACGACACTCTTCCATGTCTGAAGTCTCCTTTACCAGCGTTCCTTGATGGTTGTTAAAACTGGACCTGACATTGATGGTAACCCCATACTGTTTGGCGAACTCCACGGAACGCGCCTGCAGGACCAAGGCTCCAAGACTGGCCAGTTCCAGCATCTCGTTGTAGGAAACGATGTCGAGCTTCCTGGCGTCGGGTATCAACCGCGGGTCTGCGCTATAGACCCCGTCCACGTCGGTGTAGATCTCACACACCTCTGCTTTTAAGGTCGCCGCCAAGGCCACGGCGGTGGTATCTGAACCCCCCCGGCCCAGAGTGGTGGTCTCATGATCGGCGCCCATTCCCTGAAAACCGGCCACCACCACGATATTTCCGTTCTCCAGCTCCTTCTGGATACGCTCTGGATCGATCTTCAGGATCCGGGCCTTGGTGTGGGCTTCGTCGGTGACGATACCGGCCTGGGGGCCAGTCAAAGAGATCGCCCGATGTCCCATATCCTGCAGGGCCATGGCCAACAGGGCAATTGTGACCTGCTCGCCGGTTGCTAGAAGCATGTCCATCTCCCGTTCCGGACAGCAGTCTCCCACCGCTCGGGCCAGCTCGATCAGGTGGTCAGTGGTATGGCCCATGGCTGATACCACCACCACTACCTGCTTTCCCTGCTCCCTGGCACTCACTACCCGGCGGGCCACGTTCCTGATCAGTTCAGGATTGGCTACTGATGTGCCCCCGAATTTTTGAACGATTATCTGCACGATTCAAACCCCTCCCGATTCGCGTTTTTAAAGTGCAGATATTTCAGCATATGCTCCTTGTGGGCTCGGTTGTAACTCCAGTACCCTGGCTTCGTTACCATGAGCCATAAATATTTTTCTGATTACCTCTCCTGCTTTAGAACCAGGCGGCCCCAGGGCAACCACCGAGGGGCCGGCTCCACCCAGAAATGCCCCATAGGCTCCTGCCAGCCGCGCTGCCTGAAGCATCTCCTCCAAACCCGGAACGAGCTCTGCGCGGTATGGCTGATGAATGCGGTCCTGCAGTGCAGTGCCCAGTTTATCCCATTCTCCATCCCTTAGGGCCATGGCTAACATGGCCACCCGGGCCAGGTTGAAGACCGCGTCCTTTAAAGATATCTGCTCCGGCAGAATGCTCCTGGCCAGGCTGGTGGACAGGGTGAATGCGGGTATCACTGTATAAACCACCAGGTCTGCGGGTGGGTTAAAACGGGAGTACAGATAGCTGAATGTGGCGCCGCTGTTATCTGTGGCCTCGTTCTCCTCAGGTACAATCACTACCACCCCGCCCAGCAGGGCTGCGGCCGCATTGTCCGCGTGCCCTTCCAGGGCGATCGCCTGGGTTAGAATTTGCTTCAGGGAAAGGGGATATCCGGCCATGGCATTAGCTGCCACCAGGCCCCCGACGATGGCTGCGGCGCTGCTGCCCAGCCCGCTTTGCAGGGGAATGTTATTGATCGTATGCAGCCTCCATCCGGATATCTGACGGGAGGTAACGGCAAATAGCCTGTCGATAGCCTGAGCAATCAGGTTGCTCCGATCTCTCGGTAGAACCTGCTCTCCTTCTCCGGTTATCTCAATCTTGTGCCCGTCGCTAGTCTCTTCCAGCTCGATCAGGTTATACAGGTTCAGGGCCATGCCCATGGCATCAAATCCCGACCCGAGATTGGCCACGCTGGCCGGTACCCTGACTACTACTTTCCTTCCCACGTTTATCACCTATTCTTGCTCTGACTAGAGCACGTTTAGTTGCTGCAACAACTCCAGCACTGCCTGCTGCTCGCCGGGGATCACCCGTGGCTGCAACTGGCAGGCGGAAAGTGCGGTATCGGGGTCTTTGAGGCCATGACCGGTCATGACGCACACAACGCGGTTGTCGGAAGCAAAGAAGCCCATTGCTGCCAGTTTGATAACACCGGCCAAAGAGGCTGCGGAAGCGGGCTCTACAAACAGGCCCTCATAGCGGGCGACCATCTTGTAGGCCTCGATAATCTCTTCATCGGTCACCTTGTCGATCTGGCCATGAGATTCCTGCAGCGCCTGCAGCGCCTTCTGCCAACTGGCCGGATTGCCGATCCGGATCGCTGTCGCCATGGTGCGCGGCTCAGCTACCACCTGGCCCTCAACGATCGGCGCCGCTCCCGCCGCCTGAAATCCTAGCAGGCGTGGGAGGCTCTGGATACGCCCGGCATTGCCGTATTCCTGAAAACCCTTCCAGTAGGCGGTGATGTTGCCGGCATTGCCAACCGGCAGAGCCAAATAATCCGGAGCAAAGCCCAGTTGATCGCAGACCTCGAAGGCAGCGGTCTTCTGACCCTCAATCCGGTATGGGTTGATGGAGTTAACCAGGGTTAACGGGTAGTCCTGGGTGATCTGGCGCACCAGCTTCAGGGCCTCATCAAAATTTCCCTTGATGGCAATGACTTCCGCCCCATAGATCAGAGCCTGGGCCAGTTTTCCCAAAGCCACATAGCCATCGGGCACCAGGACGACGCACTTGATGCCGGCCCGGGCGGCGTAAGCTGCTGCAGAGGCCGAGGTATTGCCCGTGGAGGCGCACATGACTGCCTGGCTACCGCTCTCGAGGGCCTTGCTTACGGCCATGGTCATTCCCCGGTCCTTGAAAGAGCCAGTGGGATGCTGGCCCTCAAACTTCAAATAGATATTGACCTTGAGCTGCCGTGACAGCCGCGGGGCGGGCAGCAGAATGGTATTCCCCTCGTACAGGGTGACCACCGGCGTCTGATCGGTAACAGGCAGGAAAGAACGATACGCTTCGATTACCCCTCGCCAGGTCATCGGTTCTGCTCTCCTCCCTCGACCCTGATGACATTCTCCACGGAGCCCACTATGGACAGCCCCTTGATCACCGTCAGGGCATCCTGTACATCCTGCTCCATGACATCATGGGTGATCAGCACCAACTCAGCCATAGAAACACCAGCCACATTCAGGGTACGCTTCTGGATTACCGATCCCAGGCTCACCCTGTTGTTCCCGAAGACACCGGCAATGCTGGCCAGCGCTCCAGGCTGGTCCTTAACCACTAGCCGGATATAATACTTGCTATGAAACTGACCCCGAGGCCGGATCTTCTTCTCATAGAAGCAGGTGCAGGAAAAACGCCCGGTGCTGTTGGTTTCTATATTGCGCACGATCTCCATCACATCACCCACCACTGCGCTGGCAGTAGCCATCTGGCCAGCGCCCTGGCCGTAGAACATGGTCTCACCGACCGCATTGCCCTGGACAAAGATGGCGTTGAACACGCCCTGGACCGCTGCCAAGGGATGATTCTTCGGCACTAAAGCCGGATGAACCCTTACCTCCACCTCGTCCTGTTCCCTGGCAATGGCCAGCAGCTTGATCACGTAACCCAGTTCCTGGGCATAGCTGATGTCCCGGGGGGTGATCCGGGTAATCCCTTCGACAAAGACATCATTGGGGGTGATCCGGGTGTTAAACGCGATAGAAGCCAGGATAGCGATCTTCCTGGCCGCGTCAAAGCCTTCTATATCAGCGCTCGGGTCCGCCTCCGCATAGCCGGCGTCCTTGGCGGCGCAGAGCGCAGCATCGAACTCTATCCCCTCCTCGCCCATCCGGGTGAGGATGTAGTTGGTGGTGCCGTTGACTATGCCGATGACTGCCTCGATCTGGTTGGCGGCCAGACTCTCCTTCAAAACCCTGATTACCGGAATGCCGCCTCCAACGCTGGCTTCAAAGTAAAAATCCGATTTGGTGGCGGCAGCAGCTGCAAACAGGTCCTTGCCATAGGTGGCGACCACATCCTTGTTGGCGGTCACCACATGCTTGCCCCTGCCTAGCGCTTCCAACAAGTAGGTATGGGCGGGTTCAATGCCTCCCAGCAATTCCACGATAATCTGGATTGACGGATCATCCAGGAGGTCCTCATACCTGCTGGTACCCTGTTCTGTCAGACCAAGGCTGCGCAGCTTCGATTCATCCTTTTCCAGGATTCGCTTGATCGCCACGCGCTTTCCAACGCGCTGCGCGATCTGACTGGCATTATCGCGTAGCAGCTTGACTACGCCTGATCCAACTGTTCCCACACCCAGCAGGCCAATCCCGATCACTTCAGGCAATGTTGACTCACCTACTTCGTAGAATGCATCTCTATTTTATACAACTGCCATATACTTCTGGTCAACCGGCATTATTTCCTGCTTTTTCGTTCTTATTCCCGCTTTTCGCTTTTTTTCACCCGGGCGTGGGCAATATCTCAGTTTAGATGATGATGCAGATCAGCCCTCCGCTTCCTTCATTAACAATCCGGCTCACAGTCTCCGCCAGCTTGGCCTGCGCATTTTCCGGCATCCTGTGCAGCTTGTTCTGGATCCCCTCGCGAACCAGGTCGTGCAGTGACTTGCCGAACAGATCCTTCTGCCAGATCTTCTGAGGATCATCCTCAAATTCCTCAAGGATATATTTTACCAGTTCCTCGCACTGTTTTTCCGTGCCGATGATCGGTGTGATCTCCGCGGTAATGTCCGCCTTGATAATGTGCAGGGAGGGAGCGCTGGCCCTCAGTCGTAATCCAAATCGGTTGCCCTGCCTGATCAGTTCCGGTTCTTCCAGGATCATGTCCTCCAGGCTGGGAGAAACCACACCGTATCCCATCTCCCGAACCTCCTCCAAGGCCGGAGCCACCTTTTCGTATTCGCGCCGGGCCTGACTGAGATCCCGCAGGTACCTGAGGACATCCTGGTCACCGTTGATCGCCAGGCCGCTCACCTCTTCCAGCACCTTGTGGAACAGTCCATCCTGGGTCTTGACGTCGATAACCGCCACTCCGGTACCCAGGTTAACGTTCTCCAGAACGGCCGTAGCCACAAAATCGTTCTGTCTGATCTGCTCAACAGCCTGGTCTATCTCTCTCAGGCGGTGGACGCTGTTTACCGCATTCTCAATCGCCTGATCGAGATCCGCACGCAGCCAGTGGCCGAGTTCCAGTTCCTCAATCCACTGGGGCAGGTTGGCGCCAACCTCCTGAACCGGAAATTCATACAAGGCCTCCTGCAGGATAGCCAGGATGTCATCCTGGGTCATTTCGGCCGCATTCAATGAGAGTACCGGTACATCATATTTATCCTCCAGGCCCCGCACCAGGTCCACAGTTTCCACCTGATCGGGATGAATGGAGTTGAGCACGATCACGTAAGGTTTGCCCAATTCTCTGAGTTCCTCGATGACCCGCCCCTCAGCCTCCACATAGTTCTCCCTGGGAATGTCGGTGATAGAACCGTCTGTTAGGACCACGATACCGATCGTCGAATGTTCCGCAATAACCTTGCGCGTCCCGATCTCTGCAGCATTCTGAAAGGGAATTTCCTCTTCAAACCAGGGGGTCCTGACCATGCGCGGACCGCTTTCGGCTTCGTACCCCAGCGCTCCGTCTACGGTGTAACCGACGCAGTCCACCACCCTGATCTTCACGTTGAGTCCATTTTTGACAGCGATCTCCACCGCCTCATTGGGTATGAATTTGGGCTCAACGGTCATGATGGTTCTTCCGGCACCGCTCTGTGGCAGTTCGTCCCTGGCGCGGTCCCGGTCATAAACATCGTTAATGTTGGGCAACACCAGCATTTCCATAAACCGCTTGATAAAGGTGGACTTTCCAGTCCGGACCGGACCGACAACGCCAATATAGATATCGCCACCGGTTCGTTCTGCAAGGTCGCGGAAGATATTGTTCTTTTCCATCGGTATCCCCCTCCCTGATCTTTCTTATGCAGGACAATCCATTTTCATGCATTATTCTGCAACGGGTCATTTTTCTGCCCCAAGCGATTGCTGCAGTGTGGTACAGGGCCAACCCATCGGTACTATTTATATGTGCAGCATTTTCTGGTAGTACCGAGATCAAAAAAACAGGCTCTGCCAAGAGGCCTGCTCGTGAAACAACGAAACACTTGAGCGCGGGGACGGTTCTCGCGCTCACTTTTTTACGGTCGACTACTGTTCCCGCGTTCACACTCTACCAACTGATCCTGTTCAGGAAAATGTCTTCCACTTCATGGCACTTTGACCGGGTCATCAGATTGGAGACGGCCACTCCCGGATCTAACCCGGAGAACAGCACCTGAAAAGTTTGCTCGGTGATCGGCATTTCCACCTTACAATCCCTGGCTAGCATCCTTGCCGCCCTGATCGTCTTGACGCCCTCGACGACCATGCCCACCTGCTCCAGGGTCGCCTGCAGGTTCAACCCCTGACCAAGCAGAATCCCCGCCCGCCGGTTTCGACTGTGGTTGCTAGTGGCGGTGACGATGAGATCGCCGACACCAGTAAGTCCCAGAAAAGTAAGTGGGCTGGCGCCCAGGGCAATTCCCAGACGGGCAATCTCCGTCAGGCCCCTGGTGAGCAACGCTGCCTTGGTATTGTCGCCGTATCCCAAACCCTCGGTGATGCCTGCCGCCAAGGCAATGATATTTTTCAGGGCACCGCCCAACTCAACTCCCACCAGGTCTGAATTGGTATAAACACGCAGACTCTCAGTCATGAACAGGTCCTGGACGCGTTCGGCCAACGATTGCCCGGCGGCAGCCGCCACCAGCGCCGTAGGCATTCCCCGGCCCACTTCCTCGGCGTGGCTGGGACCTGAGATCACAGCCAAGCGATCGGCAGATCCCGGAACCTCCTCGCAGATCACTTCGGAGAGCCGCAGGCAGGTCGCATCCTCCAGGCCCTTTGCCCCATTGATCAGAATACTATCCGGCTCTAACAGGGTGCGGATTCTTCTGACAATTTCCCTGACGCTTTGAGATGGTATGGCCAAGACCACCGCTTCTGCTCGCTCCAGCGACTCCTGGAGGTCTGCGGTCACCACCGCTCCCTCGGGCAGCCTGACACCCGGTAAAAAGCGCTCATTAATCCTCTGTTCGTTTAACTGCCATGCCAGTTCGGGAATCCGTTCCCAGAGCCTGACAGTCAGACCCTTGGACGCCAGATGCACCGCCAGTGCCGTACCCCAGCTCCCGGCTCCCAAAACGGCAATCTCTTTAACTTGCTGCTCCTCATTATTCATGTACTACAACCCCTTCGTCGATGCACGCAAGCAAGGGACGGTTCGGATGGCCAACTTGCTCACCAGATATATATCCGCGGCTCTGTGCCGTTTCGGAGCCGGCGTATATTGGGCAGGTGCCTCACCACAATAAACAGCGGCGCAGGGATGGCAAAGGCAAAGTAAATCCAAGGCGCCTGTAGAAATAGGGCAATTACAGGCACGGACATCGTTGCGATAATTGACGCCAGTGAGACATAGCCGGTAGAAAGGAGGACCAGCAGCCAGATGATAAAGGCTATGATTGCTGCCTTGGGCATGAGGGCGAGCACCACTCCAGCTCCGGTAGCCACTCCCCGTCCACCGCGAAAACCCAGGAAGACAGACCAGTTATGCCCTGCCACTGTGGCCAGCCCTGCCAATACTCCCCAACCCGGGCCGAAGTGCGCTCCCGCCAGTGCGGGGACTAGCCCCTTGACAACGTCACAAAAAAAGACTAGCATTCCCAACTGTTTCCCCAGTACACGAAAAGCGTTGGTGGCGCCAGTATTTCCGCTTCCGTGCCGGCGCAGGTCGACTCTCTTGATTTTGCCCAACAGGTAACCGCAGGGAATGGAGCCAAACAGGTAACTCCCCAGAATCAGCCAGAACAAGGGCAACGTACCCTCCTTAATAATATCGCTGTCGTTACTGGCGCAGCCTGAAGATCAACCGCAGGGGAGTCCCCTCGAAACCGTAAGCATCCCGCAGTCGCCGATCTAGGTAGCGCTTATAGGAAAAATGTAATAATTCCGGCTTGTTGACAAAAAAAACAAATGTCGGGGGCTTGACGCTCACTTGCACCACGTAATATATTTTTACATCCTGTCCCTTGATCGAAGGGGGTGGATTGAGATAAACCGTTTCGCTCAACCAACTATTCAAATTTCCAGTGCTGACTCGCCTGTTTTGCTGCTCGTCAACCCTGTCGATCAGATCGAGGACCTTGACAACACCCTTGTTTTCGAGGGCTGAAACATAATGGATCGGCGCATAACTCAGGAAATTCAGTTCCGTTCGGACATGCCGCTCAAATTTATTTCTGGCATCCGTTTCTCTGACCAAGTCCCACTTGTTAACTAATATTATAATTCCTTTTCCAGCATCCTGGATATACCCACCGATCTTTTTATCCTGTTCTACAACTCCCTGATCGGCGTCGAGCACCAACAGGGAGATGTCGGCCCGGTCGATCGCCTTCAGGGATCTGAGCACGCTGTAATACTCGATGCCATCGGTGACGTGGCTGCGCTTGCGGATGCCGGAAGTATCCACCAATACGTACTTGTGATCACCTCTGGCCAAAACTGTATCAATAGCATCGCGGGTCGTTCCGGGAATATCGCTGACAATCAGCCGTTTTTCTTTTAGCAGGGCATTCACCAGCGATGATTTCCCCACGTTCGGTCTCCCGGCAACAGCCACCCGAACCCCCTCCTCGGGCTCCATAGCTGTATCCGTTGGTAGCAGCGAAACGACCTGGTCGAGCAACCCGTCTATATTGAGACCGTGCACCGCCGAGACTGGCACCGGGTCCCCCAGCCCCAATTTTAAAAAGTCGTATGCTACATGGCTGTCTTTATAGTTGTCCACCATGTTCACCGCCAGTACCGTTTTCTTCCTGGCTCTCTGCAGCATTTGGGCGATCCCCCTGTCTTCGGTAGTCGGCCCGACCCGGCCATCAACTACCAGGAGAACCAGATCGGCCTCCGCTATGGCTTTGTCCACCTGCTCGTGGACATGGGCGGCAAAATCCACTTCTTCCATGAACAGGCCACCCGTATCGATCAGTGAAAATACTGCCCGGTCCCATTCCACGTCTCTGTATAGGCGATCCCGAGTCACACCGGCCACATCAGCAACAATTGCCGTGCGCCCGCCCGTGAGACGGTTAAAAAGCGTGGATTTGCCCACATTTGGCCGTCCTACTATTGCCACCACCGGTTTTGCCATAATCGATCTGCTTCCTCTCATCCGAAGTAGTTATATAACCTGCAATATCTCTGATACCAGAGCGCCCGCGGTCGGCTGCAGAACCCGGAAGCGGCAGCCGGTCTGGAATGCAACCTGCTCTAGGGACATCCCGTCGAGCAAGAGAGAGGTACTCTGCCTCATGATAATATTGGGCAGCAGCACTTCTTTTCCCCTCTGTCCACGCAAGCCCCAGACCAGATCACGGCCGGTCAGCAGGCCGGTCACGCTGATACGAGGACCAAAAAAGACGCTGTTGATGGGAATCAGAGACAGAACCAGGTTGCGGATCCGCCTCAGGCGCCGGACGACAGGCCCCAATACCGCTGCCCCCGCCCTGCCACTGACCAGATAAAGGTGGCGCTGGCGCGGTAATCGACCCGGAAGGGCCGCCGAGAGCCTGCGAAACTCTTCATAGAAAAGGCGTCCGTTGCCGATCCCGTTTTCCAACTGCGGAAAGGTGTCGTAGTTAGCTGCCTTGGGAAAAGGTATCCGGGCTCGCAAGTAGAATTCATCCGCCAGATAGACCAGAGAGGCTTCCAACTGGTGCCGGAACCAGTGTTGATAGCCGCCCGCCTCCCGGATCAGCCGCAGACACTCCACCCTGGTAAAAGACCGGATTTTTGGCCTGTTGCCTCGAAATTTGGTCAGTCCGACCGGAACAACCCCGATCGAAGCCACCTGGGGCCAAAAGCCCACCAAGTCAGCCACGGTTTTCCTTAGCACATCGCCGTCGTTGATGCCGGGGCACAGGACGACCTGGATGTGCATGACGATGCCCGCACCGGCCAACTGCGCAATCTTGTCCAGCACCGGAGCCGGCTGTGCCCGGCCCAGCAATAAACCCCTGATACCGGGATCGGTTGCATGGACAGATAGGTACAGCGGGCTGAGATGCAGGGTGATGATGCGCCGCAGCTCCATATTATCCATATTGGTCATGGTCAGGAAGTTGCCATGTAAAAAAGAAAGGCGGTAATCGTCGTCTTTTTCATACAATGAGGAGCGCAGGCCCGGGGGCAGTTGGTCCACAAAACAGAAAATGCAGTTATTCCGGCATCTTTTAACACCGTTGAAGCAATCGCTGTCAAAGATAAGCCCCAGATTGGCATCGCAGTTCTTGTGCACCACCAGTGTCCTGCTCTGCTTGCCGCTTTGGACTCTCAACCGGATACGGTCACCGCAGGCCAGATAGCTGTATTCAATTGTATCTCGCGGGAGAATGCCATTGATCGAAACAAGATGGTCCCCGCCCTTGATTCCACAGGCCATGGCAGGCGATCCTGGAGCCACTCCCGCAATTCTGATGATATGCTGGTGGCAGTTCATGCTGATGCTCCGTTTCTTTACCATTATCCTTGATAATCCAGGTTTAGTCAAGGATTCCCTCTTCTATTCTCACTTTTACATCATTACTCGAACGCTGACAGATATTCATATATTTTCTAAAAAGTCTTTCCTCCCAAACATCATATCGGTGGGAAAGTCTTAGACACCAGCTGCCTTTTCGCGCCAGGACACCGAGTAGAGAAGATTGGATCGCCGGCTCCACCACCAGGCAGTGCGATTGGGGCACATCCAGGAAATAACGCAGTTCTCTGATGACGCGTCCCGCCAGGCCTGGCTCCCGTCCAACGCCCACCACGTAGACTTGATAGCCATCAGCCGCACCCACATAGAGCACCGATCCGATCGCTCCTATAAAGTTCTGCTGCCGGGCCCAGCACAGCAGCGACTCCTCAGAGGCTCCAGCCAGGACATGACAACCAGCTACCAGTAAGGAGTATCGAAAACCCTCGGGGCAGAGATAGAAGATGGACTTTTGCCGTGCCGCAGCAGGGAGAGGCGCGGCCTCGACACAGCAGTTTGCTTGCAATCTCTGGCCTGCTCCGTGTGCCAGCCCGACAAACTTAAAGTAAGCCAGTTTCGTCCCCAGCACTACGATCGGGCGTCCCAGACGGACCAGTTTCAACACCCTGGAGGTATAACCGCCGATCACCATCAAGACATTGATAAAAGCCGTGGTATCTACGGAAAACACATTGCCGGCACAACCATAGATGCCGGCAATGACTGCCATGAGACGGTTGATCGGCGGCCCCATCATGTGCTTGCCCAGAACAAATACCGCCCGGCTTCTCTGATCGCGCCCCATAAAGCGAAAGTGCCCCAGGGGGATCGGCTCTTCTCCGTCATAATGAGGAACCGTCAGCAGCTCCCTCATGCTGGGCACCCGGTTGCGCGGCAACAGGCCAAGGTAGATGCCCGCCGATGTGACCGATGAATGGGCGCCGCCATAACAATGAAAGATCACGTATCTATTCATGGTATCCTGGCTGCTTAAATCTTATCTGCGGTCCCTGATACGGTGGCCAAATTCCCCGCCCAGGAACCGGCGAACCTGATCCCAGGCCCCCTGCCAGCTCCCGGCATTGATATACAGATAGCCTGCCAGGGCACCTGCCGCGATCAAGGCAATCCATAAAGCGGCGTTCCAATTGGCCCGGTTGGCGCCGGTTGCCGGAAGCTCCACAATGGGCCTGGTGCCAGTGGTGACGCCGCCCAGCACCTTGGGAATGGCATCAGAAAAAAATGATACTCCGCGCTCTGCCGCATCCTTGGCATTGGTATTGGCTCCTACTTCGATCAGCAGCGATCTAGGTGTCAGATCCTGATTGAAGTTGCCCTGGGTCAGCAGGATACCCTGCACCACCCCGGGATGCAGCTGGTCTTCCGCCGCTTTAATCTCCTTGGCAAACTGGAGATTGGCACTGATGTGGGGGTTTCCCCTACCCAAGACAAACCTGACCTTGGTTATGGGCTGACCGTCGACTGTGGCTGAATAAACGTTGGCAGGGGCAGCATCTCTATGGAGATCAAAAATAGCGGCCGGTCCTGTTTTTAGCAACTCCACCGCCGTACGACGCGAGCGGGTATAGGCATTGGCGTCATGTGGGTCATGAGGGCGCAAACTATGCAGGACCTTGAAGCCCTCGCCCTTAAGCTTTGCAGCGAAAGCGTCTCCAACCTGGAAAATCCCACCGTGCGCGTAGATGCTGGATGTTCCGTCAGAGGGATCATAGGATTCGTCGCTGTGGGTGTGGTAGATGGCAATCTCCTGTTGTCCGGCTGCCACTTGTCCCGAAGTACCGCCGGCGGCTGGCAGGAAGGAATTCACGGTCACCGCCGCCTCTTTTCCAACCAAGCGGGTCGAGGCGATATCCCCCCTGATTCCGGTAATCTGGTAGCGCAGATTGTCTGCAGTGATAATTTCGTCTCCCGGATAGAGGATGTGCGCCGTATAATCCAGAGGCTTGTTATGCTCGTCGGTGATGGTATAGTACTTGCCATCGGTCCGTTCCAGGCCATAAACCCCTTCACCGGTTCTCGGAAGCGAGAGTCCTCCGGGTGCTGCAGCGGCAAGCGTACCAGCAGCCCCCACCAGAATGGTCATGGCCATGACCATGACCAGCAGCCTATTTATCCATTGACGCATGATCATCATCCTCCCTGCGGCTGTGTTTCAATTCCCTGTCGTTCCGATCTAACGGGCGTAAATGCTTCAAGAGAGCCGGCGCCTTTCCCTCCACGCCGGGTCCGCCCTGCAGCCATTCCCGGGACTCGCCGATGAACTCAGCCAGGAGGACCGCCAGCAAACCGGCAATTACTATGGCGTCGAAGGCCCCGCCACCCCCGATCAGAACCGCACCGGGGGTTCCACTCGAGGCCAGGCGAAAGTAAGAGATCACGTCAACGACAAGTACGCCCATCGTAGCCGCAAAGAAGGCCCCGCGTCGTGAACGCCCGATCAGATAGGCAACGGCGCCGGCCACTACCGGATAAACGTAGAGAGGGTCCAGGAGCATGTTTCCCGGCTCCGCACCCATCAATATACCCGTCAGGTAAACCGCAGCCGCAGTTACTACCATCCCCACCAAGGCTCTGACCTTTTCTTTCGCCGAAGTCTTGGTAAGCAGATAAACCGCCAAGATCAGCGGCACGACCCCTCCCCCGATATTCAAAGAGGCTTCCAGGCGCGGGCCGGCCGGCAAGGGGATATTAATAAACCCCCCGATGATCAGGGCGGCGATCATAGCCAGGGCTGCCTTATCTGATAGCCTCAGACGATCGAGGACCCGATGGGCCACCCCAAAATAAATTAGCAGAGAAATTAGCAGTAGTACGATCATCCCAAGCGGAATTCGCAATTCGGTTGACCCCCTTTCTTGTTCCTTATTTATCGTGCACAGAATGGGAACAAATATGCGAGCCGCTTCAGGCCACTACAGGCCCGCTTCTCTTCTATTGTGTCACCCCCGAGAGAAACGATACGCCCCACCAAGCAACAAAAAAACCGGCCGCAGCCGGACCGGTAATCTTACTCACCATTATTTTTTAGATTTACAAATAATCAGGGCACCGGTAATATTTTAAAAGCCTTATGCAGATCCTCCCGGGTATTAATGTTAAAAAAGCAATCTTCGCCGCCGAAAGCAATGATCTCTTCTTCCTGAACGTACTTTATCCTTACCTGATTATAAAAGGCGGTTACCTTGGGCCTGCCTGCCAGCAAGGCGTTTTCGATGTAAGGGACGCAGGTTTTGCGGTATACGGCAGACAGGGGTTCGGCATAGCCATTGACAAACGGTACGACCGCATCATCACCGGGGTCTGCCCGCTGGATCAGATAGGTCCCCAGTTCACCGCTGATAAAGGGCATATCGCAACCAGTCACATAATTCAGGCTGTATGGCGAAGCGATCAGGCCGGCATGAATACCGCTCAGAGGACCCTGGCCCGGGATCAGGTCGCCGGTGATATCGGCATCCAACCCCCGATAGTCCTCCGGTGTATTGGTAACCAGAATCAGCAAGGGAAAACTAGCCCTTAATTTATGCATGACTCTATCGATCAGCCGCTGGGATGAGATCTCCACCAGCGCCTTATTTCCCTCAAAGCGCGAGCTTTTACCACCGGCCAGAATAATCGCCGCTGCTTCCATGATCAGGTGATCAGTGGTACCGGGTCTTTGGCGTATTTCCCACAACCAAGCCGTTTTGCGCTCACGCAGTTCAAAGCGTTGCGACATTCCGGATTGTATTTCTGGGTGATCTTGACATAATTGAAGCGGCGAAACAACTGCTGCAGGTCATTACAACCACAATTGGGGCAGGCGACCTGATCCTTCTGGTCCACCTTGACCAACTTGGTAAATTCCTCGTGGCATTTGCTGCAGTTGAAAGTGTACATCGGCATATTATTGCCCCTCCCCTCAAGATCACTCAACATCTGTCTACCTATCAAGAGTTCTGTTATTTTTCGGAATGCGTAAACAGATCGCCGAACAGATCGCCCAGGTTCTGTGACACCTCCGGGTCTTTGCCGGCGTCAGGCTCTCTATCGCTCCTGCTTTCTTTGTCAGAATTCCTTCCCTTGCCCTCTTTATCTATTTTCATGGCATCCTTGATACTTAGGCTGATCCGCTGGTCCTGCTTGTTGATCTCCAGAATCTTGATATCAACCTCTTGCCCAGCGGCCACCACATCTTCCGTTTTAGCCACCCGGTAGTCGGCCAACCGGGAGATGTGCACCAGGCCCTCGACGCCAGGCTCAACCTCGACAAAAACCCCGAAAGAGACCAGCCTGACAATGGTGCCCTTCACGATCTCACCGACCTGGTAGCGCTCGTCAACGGTCTTCCAGGGGTTCGCCTGCGCCTGCTTGAGGCTCAGGGAGATCCGCTTGCTATCCCTGTCGATGGAGATCACATAGACCTCTACCTCGTCCCCATCCTGGACGACTTCAGAGGGGTGCTTGATCCGGCCCCAGGATAATTCAGAAATATGCAGCAGGCCATCCACACCGCCGAGATCCACGAAAGCTCCAAAATTGGTCAGATGGCGCACGGTGCCCTTTCTGATCTCTCCGGGCTGAATCGTCTCCCACAGCTCTTTCTGAGCCTGGATATACTCCTCCTGCAGGATCGCCTTCTGTGATAAAACGACCTTGCCCCGGTTTTTATCAAACTCGATCACGCGCAGGCGCAGGATCTTGCCCACATATTTATCCAGATCACCGACATAACCTCTTTCTACCAGGGACGCCGGCACAAAACCCCGCATGCCCATCACATCGACCAGAAGCCCGCCCTTGACCACTTTGAGGACCTCTCCCGCCATTTCTACCTTTGTATCCAGGGCCTGCTCCACCTCCTGCAAGGCCTTGGCGCGGTCCGCCCTCTTTTTGGAGAGCATAAGGTGGCCCTCATCGTTGTCCACGCGCAATACATAAACATCGATCACGTCGCCCTCTTTGACCACCTCGCCAGGATTGCCGACGCTTTTCAAAGAGAGTTCCTGGCGCGGGATAATGCCCTCAGACTTTCCGCCGATATCTATTAAAACCTCGTCATCCCGCACCTGGACAACGGTCCCACTGATGACATCGCCTTGCTGGATCTGGCGCGGTGTCCCGGCGAAACCGAGATTCATCATCTCCTCCTGTCCTGGTTCAGATGGCGTCTTGGCCAAAGCCTGCTCGGATTCGTCGCCTGCTATGCCTGCTGGAGCTTCTGCTACGATCTCTGGTGCAACCTCTGCTACGATCTCTGCTACGATCTCTGCTACAATCTCTG
>JBEKKU010000051.1:0-15747 GCA_050010575.1 Thermacetogeniaceae bacterium
AGCTCCCAGCGACCTGAACAACCGGGTGTAGGTCTCCCCCACCACCTGTGGCTGGCTGGTAGCGGAGGTGACGATGACGATCCGGGCCTCGGCCTGGCCTGCCAGCGATATAAACCGCCGCAGGATCACGCACTCGCCCTCCTTATCCTCTGAGCCGCCGATGATCACCAGGGCGCCCCTGCCTGCTTCTGGCATATTAACTGCCTCCCTAATGCAAAATTGACCCGGGTATTAGTTTTCGGCCATCGGCCTCCAATTATGTCCTGTGAGCCAGTGTCGGCCCCGATAAATTATGCTCTGTATTGTGTATCCGATCGCTACCAACCCCTAATACCCCCGCTATAGTAGTATAAAGAAGATCGAGGGGCTGGAAGAACCAGCCCCTCGATTTGCTAAGCAGTGGCTGCAGCCAACCCGCCAAAACGGAAAATGACGGCATAAACCACCCCGCCACGCATAGATTGTCTTAGGAGATACAAGCTCCGGCATCCGAACACCTTGCTGGTATTCTCTGAAATGTGACGCCTCTGTCCGCTAAAGCGACAGTCTGGGTCCAGCAGAACCAGCGCCGCAGACTTTTCCGGCCTCCGACCTCTTGTATCCGACATCCGTAAAGGCAGGTGTAACCATGCACGCTCTCCTACCCAGCTTACTGGCCGGTCTGGCCACTGCCCTGGGCAGTTTTGTAATCCTGATCTGGAGGCGTCCGGGGCGCCGCATCCTGGCCATCCTGCTGGGCGGGGCGGCCGGCGTGATGCTGGCGGTAGTGCTGCTGGACCTGCTCCCCGCCGCCATTGACCAGGGCACGCCCCTGGAAACGGGGATCGGCTTCGGGGCCGGGGTGGTCATCCTCTGGAGCCTGGACAGGCTGCTGACCTGGCTCACCGCCAGCGACACCTACAGCCGGGAGATCTCCTACCGGCGAATGGGTTACCTGATGGCCACCGGTATCGCCCTGCACGACCTCCCGGAGGGAATCGCCATCGCTGGCGCCTACGCCGCCGGGGGGGCGCTGGGGCCGCTGCTCGCCCTCTCCATCGCCCTGCACAACGTCCCGGAGGGAATCGCCACCGCCACTCCGCTGTACATGGGGGGCGTTCGCGGCCGCCGGGTGTTTCTGGTCAACCTCATCGTCAGCATCTTCACCCCGCTGGGCACCCTGCTCGGCCTGTTCATGCTCCACCTGTCTCCGGAACACCTCTGCTTCATGCTCGCCCTGGCCGCAGGGGCGATGACGTACCTGCTCAAGGATGAGTTGATCCCCGCCGCCCAGCAACAGAGCCCGGTCTGGAGCTGGATCGGGGTGGCCGGCGGCTACGCCCTGCTCTGGGTGGCCCAGGTTATTCATTAAAGCAATAAAATACGCCTGACCCCGTTACTTCCCCGTTACTTCCAGGCAAGCCTGACCCCGCTGAGCCAGGAACCGATTCTGGTGGTCAAACGCGGATACTTGACCGGAGCGATCTGCTGGCCACCGGACAGGTCCTGGGCGGCCCTGGTCAGGTCAACGTAGCAGAGGGGTGGAAACAGTACGCACCACCAGTTCTTGCCCTGCCCGGCCCCGATCACGATCTTCAGGGCCTGGTAGTTGCCTGCCGGATAGACCACGGGACCGTACGCCTTGGTTGGAAAAGCGGTCACCCCGTAGTAGACCTGGACCGGCTTGTCCGGTCCTGACGCCCGCACCGTCTGCTGGGCCACCTGCCGGATCCCTGGCAGCCGCCCGGAGATCAGGGCCGCGGCAGCCTGCTCGCTAGCGGTGCCCTGCAGTTCCGGCCGCAGGTAGTCCAGCACGGCATCCCGCACCCTCAGCTTCACTGCCTGGTCAAAGGCGCTATCGCTGGCGGCGATCACCCGGAACCGGATGATCTGCCCCACGCCGATGGTGTCCCCGTCATGCCTGAGCTGATCCGGCGCCGCCGCCAGCGCCCGGGCCAGCGACTGGCAATCCGCCGGACTCTGGGCCGGCGGTTGTGGGGCCGGCGGCTGAGCCACCGCCAGGCCTGCAAACAGGGCAGCGCCGAGCACCAGGGCCGCCACCACCCGGACAGCGATCCTCTTCCTGCCGCCGCCCACACTATACTTCTGCTTCCAGTTGCCGATCTTCTTCATGAAAGCCACCCTCTCCAGAGCATCGATAGAAAATTTGATGATGAAGGCAATCAATCTGGTATCGCTGCCTCTATTGTTGCCAGTTTATGGATGAATTATCCGGGGTGGCCAACTATACCCTCAAATTGCCATGTCACCCGTCAGGGCAAGGACAAAAACAAACCCCTGTCCGGCGCTGCTGGCGCCGCGAACAGGGGGTGGCCCTAGGGTGGCCCGGAATGGACCTACACTACACCCAGCAGGCCGTTAAGGAAGGCGCAGGTGGAAGCGGACAGGATATTGGTGCAGGTAGTGGTCGGCGACTGGAAGAAGTTGACTACCAGCGGGGCGGTCGAATCCATCCCCACCAGAATCGACCTGGCCTCGTAGGTGCCGGTGACGGCGGCCACGATCGTATAGGTGCCTGCCGGTATGTTGATCAGCTTATAGTAGCCGTTGGAGTTGGTAAAGGTGTAAGCGATCAGCACCCCGTTAGGATCATAGAGAGCAACGATGGCGTTGGCCTGGGCGACTCCGCCGAGGACTACCTGGCCGGTGATCTGGCCGAATATGGGGACGTTAAATTCGATCGACTGGGTGACCTCAACGGACACATCGAGCAGGATATGCTGATCCAGGCGGCAATGCTGCTCGAGATCCCATTCGATGCCATGGATCTTGATGGTGACTGTGGCCTTCATATCCGGGGTAGCCCCTGGGATGACGGCAAAACTGCTGAAGGAGACATCCTCGCGTTTTTCCTTGACGTAGTGGCTGCCGGTGACATAGAGGATCTGCTTGCGCAGCTTGCCGTGGAAGAGCACCTTGCCGTTGGCGATCTCCCAATCCACCCACAGGAGCGTGACGTCGATCGACTCCACCTTGATGACGCTGTGGTTGAAGGTTAAGGTGTTGTCGACCATGGTCTGAACCAGGGTCTCCCCGACGATCGAGGGAACCCTCACAAAAATGCTTGATGCCGTACCTGCCGGATTCGGAATACTCATTGCTTTACCTCCTTAGTTCATAGTTCACTTGATTTTCCGGGCTGCACCCGGATCTTGCTCCAGGCGCCGAGGGAGCTCAGGCCGCCGGCGCCCACTGTTCTTTCAGAAAAAAACGGCTCCACAGACCGCCTGCCAACAGGCCGGCCTTATGGATCACACGGAATTTTAACCGTAGTGCCGACCACGAGATTGTTGGGGTCAATGCCGGGGTTCGCCGCCAGAATATGGTCGACGCTGACGTGGTGCGTAATGGCATACTTGAAGATCGTATCACCCGGCTGTACCGTGACCGTGGTATTATAAGTGCCGGGCGGGCAGACCGGGGCGGTGGGCGGGGGTGCTGCAGCGGCGGGGCACAATACCACATCCACGCAGACAGTCTGCACCACACGGCCGGTTATCCTGAGGATGATCTCCACAGTGATTTCGCATCCAGTTTTGACATGGGCCGTGGCGTGCTCGACGACAGCGTTGACCAAGGCGGTCATATCCGGCATAGCGCCTGGAATGGCGATGAAGTTGCGGAACTTGAGCCGGGCCTCCACGGCATGCACCGCCTGGTTCTCTTTCACGCTCACATAGATTACCTTGAGGTGGATGATGCCGCCCAGGATAACCTTGTCGTTGATGAGCACGATCTCTTCACGTGGAATGTGCACCCTGACGATCTTGACGTCCAGCACCTGCGCTGCCCCAGGTTTTTCGTCAGGGATGGCAATGACCTCTTTGACCAGGATCTGCGTGCGCTCTTCACCGATCACCTGCTCCAGTTGCAGGCTCTGCCCCTGGTAATTGACGCTGGTGCTGTCGGTGATGGCAGTGACGATATCGACCTCCCTGGTGCGCGTGACCCGGACTGTCTTCTTTAAAAACAGCTCCGCCTTGACCGTGCACCCATCGATGACATCAAACCCGATATGTTCGACGATCTCATCGACATTGACATGCAGCTTGGCACGTCTGTGCGCCTCGCCGGCCAGGTCGGGAAGCGCCACGAACTGGGTGAAAGGAAGCCTATGGTGCATGTGGTGTACCGGTTGGCTGTCCCTGAGGGCAACATACATGAACTGCAGCACAGCCTCGCCTTCGATCAGCGCCTGCCCGTCAACAACCTTGGTTTCGGTAATAAATATCTCGGCGGCCACGTCCAAAACTCTTTCGACGCCGGGCTTCTCGTCAGGGACCGTGAACCTTCCGTCAACAAGAGTCTGCTGTTCCGCTTCAGCCACGATCTCTTCCACCCGGACCCGCTGGGTTGTCGCCTGGACACCCGGGTCTGGTTCGACTAATACGTTGATCTCCTGGGTCTGGGTAACCTTCACGGAAATCTCCACCACCGCGATAATGCCCACCTGGCAGGGTGGCAGGGAGCCTCCGCCATGATGCTCTTCAAGCTCATCGTGGTGATGGTGATACTGCTCACCACCCTCGCCCTGCAGATCCAGGATCCTGACGTTGACGTGCACCGTCATTCCCGGCATGGCGCCGATGATCTCGGCAAACTCGGTGAAATCGATGTGGCCGTGTGTATAGTGTACCGGCTGTTCCTCCCGTTGCGCCACGTAGACAACCCCGACATTCAGCCTGCCGCTAATAATGACCTTGTCTTCGATGATCTCCAT
This sequence comes from Thermacetogeniaceae bacterium, assembly GCA_050010575.1. GTDB lineage: Bacteria > Bacillota > DSM-12270 > Thermacetogeniales > Thermacetogeniaceae > Palsa-1188. Next base: position 4,721 of record JBEKKU010000051.1, read on the forward strand.
TTTTCTGACTCTGACTGTGCCGTCAACTGAAACGACCTGTTCTACACCCGGCTTCTCGTCAGGTATGATCAGCGCCTCTCTGATGGTCGCCTGCACAGTCGCTTGACCAATGACCTGCTCGATCTTGAGCAACTCGCACTTCATTCTATTCCCTCCTTGCTTTGGGCAATAGTGTTCTATACTATCATATGTACGTGATTGTGCATTGTGTCCGGGCAGGATAACTGCCAAATTGAGGAAAGGCGGGCACTTGCCCAGGACGGAGCTTCTGTCCATTATATGCAGGCCCCGGCCCCCTGCGTCACCCGGTCCGGAGAAAACAAAGTTGTTGCCTGTTCTGGCAACCAGCAGGCTCCAGGAAATGAAAATAGGACTACTAGTCCTATTTTTTAGAATTATTTCTCAGCAGTTAGGCTTGCTGGTAGCTATTAGGTCTTTTCCGCACCCTCCTTGAAGCCGATCCCGAAGCCGACGTCGTACCCCTTGAGGTATCCCTGCTCCCAGCCCTGGTTGAAGAGTTCGTCCGCCTCCTTCATGCCCTCCTGGTAACCCGCCTCATAACCATCCTGGTAGCCCTGGCGCCGGCCCTGGTCGCGGCCGCCCTCAAATCCTTTCGCCGCCCCGATCTTCAACGCCTTGACAAAGCCGTCCGCGTGCCCGTCAGCATACCCCCGGTCATAGGCATTTCCATATTTCAGGTCGCAGTACAGAGACCCCCGCTCATCGTTGCCGGCTTTGCCCAAAGTTTTTCCCTCCCCAGAACCAACCTCTGCACGGCGAGTTACAGCAATCCCCGGCCCGGCCGCCTCTCTGCTGGCGCCGGCGAACTCCCCTCGATCGCCCCGGTTGCCGGAGCGTTCGACTTGACCTGGCTCAGCAACGACAGCAGCGACATCAACAGCTGCGGGTTGATATTCCCCCCCTGCTTCTGCAGATCCGCACCCGGAGCACTGCCGGCGCCCGCTCCTCCCAGCAGCCCGGTGAGCATGCCCATCAGGTCGGCGCCGTTCAATCCCGCCGGCCCTGCCTTAGGCTGCACCTGAACTGGATTGTTCAGAACGCTGAAAAGATTGAACAATGACAGGACGGCGATGAGGCTGGGAAAATCCACCCGTTTCTGCTCCAGGCTGGCCAAGGCGTTTGCCAGCAGCAAATTCAAGCTCAACCCCTGACCTTCCGGCTCGGCTCCCTGTTCCTGCGCCACACTAATACCCCCTTATTTTTCATTCACAATACGGTCGGCAAAATCTGCTCCCCAATATTGTATGAGCAGGGTGATGGCAGGTGACAGTGGCAAGCCTGGTTTTTTATCCCGTGGGGTGAGCGCGGGGGTGAGCATGGGGACGGTTCTCGCGCTCAGTTAAAGGTGGCGGAGAGCTTCGGTAAAAGCTGAGGGCAGCTGCCCGGCTGCGTGAGCAGGTGGACGCGGGGACGGTTCTTGCGTCCAGTTTAAGCCTTGCCCATCGTAGTGGCCGAAATACCTAAAATCCTGGCTGCTTGCCGCTGTGTTATGCCTTTTATCTTCTTAATTCTGGCCAATATCTCGTCTCTTTGCAATTTCGGAATATTTTTGATCTGGGTCATTTCACTGATAGATATGATCTTTGTTATCTCTGCTCGCGCCTGGTCATCGGTAAATCTCCTGATTGCCTCGTTGTCTAAACAAGAATCTGCATTGGCAACTTCATTGAATTTCCTGAATTCGGTTATGGCGCTTACGCTTTCCCCCGAAGACATGCCCAATATCAGTTCGCTATCCAACAAACCCGCCGGATAAATTTCCTTTCCATAATATCCGCTGCAGCTGCTCCACTGCCAATCTTGAGGCTTCTTCACGAGTCCGGCCTTGACAGGGTTTTGGTGAATGTATCTTATGACTGCCAACAGGTAAGTATCGCTGTCGACCATTTCGCTTCTGAATCGATCCTGAAATAGATGGCCGACCGCGGCATATTTCCAGTTATAATAGGATGCATAGCTCACCCCTACACGTTTCATTGTGAGCGATATCTCTTCATTGCCTTCTCCAAACAGCAGATGGATGTGGTTGCCCATCAGGCACCATCCATATATTTTAATCCCAGTCGGCTTCTTATATTTTACAAGCATCTTTAGGAATCGCCGGCAGTCTTCATCATCATGAAAGATCTCCTGTCTATTGGTTCCGCGAAGAATGATATGGTAGATCCCGCTTTCGCTCTTCTCTCTCGCCCTTCGTGCCATATTTTTCACCCCCTAATCTGGCATATTGTTCTATTCATGAAGAAACTGCCGTCAGGCTCGAAGTGATCATCTGCGTGGACGCGAGAACCGTCCCCGCGTCCAGTTAGAGGTGGCGGAGGGCCTCGGCGGGGCTGAGGGCGGCTGCCCGGCTGGCCGGGTAGATGCCGAAGAAAAGGCCGACCGTTGCGGAGAAGCCGAAAGCCAGCAGGATCGTCCAGCCGGAGATCAGGGGTGGCCAGTGGGCGAAATAGGCCACGATCCAGGCCCCGCCCGCCCCGAACAACACCCCGAAGAAACCGCCCACCAGGCAGAGGGCGATCGCCTCGCCCAGGAACTGCTGCATGATATCCCGGCGCCGGGCGCCCAGGGCCTTGAGCAGGCCGATCTCCCGGGTGCGCTCGGTGACCGCCACCAGCATGATATTCATCACCCCGACGCCGCCCACCACCAGGGCGATGGCGGCCACCGCCCCGATCACCATCGTGATCACCGAGGTCACCTGGCTGATGGCGCCCAACTGGTCCTCCATGGACTGGCCCTTGTAGTGGACACCGCTGGCCGGGTGCCGCTTCTCCAAGATCTTGACGCTGTCTGCGATCGCCTGGGGCAGCGCCTCCTTGGAGACGGCCACCCCGGACAACTGGTAGATCACCCTGCTGTTGAGGATCTCCTGGGCAAAGGTGATCGGAACGTAGGCATACCGGATGCCCATCGACCCCATCAGGCCCGAAGCCTGCTTTTTCAGCAGCCCGATCACGGTCGCCGAGTTGTCCTGGATGAACACCTGCTTGCCGACCGGGTCGGCATCTCCAAAAATCTGCTTGCTCAGTTCGGCGTCCAGCACCACCACCCGGGAGTGGGCGGAGACATCCCCCGCCGACAGAAAGCGCCCGCTGGCAAACGATAGGTTCCCGGCAGGAGCATAGTCCGGCGTCGTCCCGAGCAACTGTGCGCTCACCGGCTTCTGATTAGTCTGGGGCAGGCGCACGTCGATGATCGCGCCGACGGCGATCGGCGCCAGCTTCTCCACGGCCGGCGACAGCTCCTTGATCAGGGTGGCGTCCTCCATCCGGAAGGTGTCAACGGTAGCGGCCTCACCGCGGGACTGATCTACGGTGATCTCAAAATAGCGGCTGCTGCCGAGTTGCTCGATCTGCGACAGGATGGCCACCCGCCCGCCCTGGCCGATGGCCACCACGGCGATCACGGCGGCGATGCCGATGGTGATCCCCAGGATGGTGAGGATGGCGCGCATGCGGTGTGCCAGCAGGTTCTCACCCACGATCTGGGTTAGGTCGTCGAATTTCACGGGGTGTTGGCCTCCTCCCTAATCAAGTGTCCGTCTAAAAAGTACAGGATGCGCCCAGCGTAGCGGGCGATATTCGGCTCGTGGGTGACCAGGATGATCGTCTTGCCCTCCCGGTGCAGTTCCTGGAAGATGCCCATGATCTCGTGGCCGGCTTTGCTGTCCAGGTTGCCGGTCGGTTCGTCTGCCAGGATCACCGCCGGATTGTTCACCAGGGCGCGGGCGATGGCCACCCGCTGCTGCTCGCCCCCGGACAGCTCAGTGGGCTTATGCCGCAGGCGGTGGCCGAGGCCGACCCGCCGCAGCAGCGCCTCCGCCCGGGCGGCGCGCTCCCGTCGCCCCACCCCCATGTAGATCAGGGGCAATTCCACGTTGCGCATGATGCCGTAGCGCGGCATCAGGTTGTAGGCCTGGAAGACGAAGCCGAACTTCTGCATGCGCAGATCGGCCAGGTCATCATCGCTCAGGGTCTCTGTGTCGCGCCCGTCTACCAGGTAGCGGCCACCGCTGGGGCGCTCCAGGCAACCCAGCAGGCTCAGGAAGGTGGATTTGCCGGAACCGGACGGCCCCATGATCGCCACAAACTCTCCGCTCCCGATCTCCAGGGAGACGTGGTCGAGGGCAGTCACAGCGGCATCCCCAACACCATAGGTTTTGGTCAGTTCAGAGATGCTGATCACTTCTGCCCACCGCCGGTCTCCTTCACCGGCTGCCCATCCTGGAGATCCTTGGGATCGAGCACCACCCGCTCCCCCTTGTTCACCCCGGACAGGACCTCGGTATATAACTCATTGGAGTAGCCGATCTTGACAGTGCGCTGCCGTGCCCGGTTGCCCGTCACCACAAAGGCGGTGCGGGTGGGGCCGCTGCCCCGTAGCGCCTCGTTGGGCACCACCAGCGCCTGGTGCGAGACGATCCGGTGGATAGTCGCATCCACCGTCGCCCCGGCTAGTAGTCCTGCAGGGTTCTGGGCAAAGCCCAGGTAGACTTCGACCACGTTCTCGGTCTCGTGTTCCTTGCTCTTGGTGACCGCCGGGGCCACCCGGATCACCGTGGCCTGCCAGGTCTTATCCGGCTGGCCAGCCCACTGGACATCGGCGCTCTGTCCCACGGCGATACCGCCGATATCCTGCTCGCTGAGGTCGGCCACCAGCTGCAGCTGGTTGGGGCTGGCGATCGCCAGCACCGGCGCTCCCGGCGCCAGGTAGCTGCCCTCCTGGGGAATCTTCTCCAACACCACGCCATCAAAGGAGGCGGTCAGCCGACCATCCGTCACCGTGCGCCGAAAGTCTTCCGCGGCTACCCGGGCCTGGGCAGCCTGGGCGTCAACAACGGCCAGCTTGCGAGGATCGGGATTCTGATCTGCCGCCAACCGGGCCACAGCTGCCTGGAGATCGGCCTGCGCCCTGGCCTGCGCCGTCTGCGCCGCCTCCAGGTCGGCCTTGGAGGCGCCGCCCTGATCGAGCAGGAACTGGCAGCGCTCCAGCTTCTTGCCAGCGGTGCCGGCTGCCGCCTGATAGGCTGTCAGGTCGGTTTCCGCCTGGGCCACCTCCTCCGGCGAGGCCGGGTGGTGCGCCTGCTCCTGCTGGGCTACGGCCACCGCGAGCGCAGCCTCCGCCTCCCGGGCCTGTTTCTCCACATCCGTAGTGTCCAGTTCGGCCAGCACCTGGCCGGCCTTCACCTGATCCCCTTCGGCCACATCGTAACGGAGCAGCCTGGCGCCAAAGGGGGCCACAATCTGCTCCTGCTGAGCTGACTCCACCATAGCCGAGACCAGGGCATTATCTTCGAACAGCCGCTGCTCCACCGCTGCCGTCTTCACGCTCACGGACGGAACGCTCAGGGCGCGGTGGACGCTGGCCGCCACAATCACCACGATCAACAGGGCGCCGGCGATCACCAGCCAGGTTCTAGGCGTACGCGGCATCAATCTCTGTACTGGCATAATCATTTAAACACTCCTCATTACCGACAGTGTATGGTACAAGTGAACCAGGGGACCGTTGCTCGACTCGCCAATGTTTAACCGGGGATGGAGGCGGCGCTTTTCACGGCGATCAACGCCCCGATCAGGGCAAAGACCAGCCATATCACCAACAGGTAGAGCAGGGCATTGCTGATTTTATTGCGTGAAGCCAGCGCTCCGCCCGTTCCCCACAGGGCCAGGCTCCACCAGGTGAAGGGGGAGCATTGAGCCAGGAAGAAATAGAGGAAAGTCTTCTGGACTGGCAACAGGGCGGCCAGACTGACGCTGACCCACTGGTAATTTGCCACCGGCGCCGCCAGCCTGATCAGGGCGATGATCACCAGCCCCAGCAAGGCCGGCGAGTAGCCATAGACGGCTACCGCGAACAGCGACCCGAAGGAGGCGCCCTTCCCGCCGAACAGGGCATCATACAGCTTCAACAGCCCGGCGATCACCAGCCAGGTCAGCCAGGGACCGATCAGGCCGCTGACCACGCTTCCCACCACCACTGAAACCGACGTGATCGTGAGCGCTGCTGCCGCTTGCTCAGGAGTAATACTGGGATTATGCTGCAGACTCCACAGCGCATACGCCTGAGTCTTGGGGATCAGGATCAGCGCCAGCACCAGGCTGATTCCGGTAAACAGGAACGCCGCCGCCAGAAAGGATGGCCGCTCCTGTTGCAGAAGCTCCCCGAAGGCCTCCCCGGGATTCACCAGTATGCCCCACAACAACTCCCACATACTCTTCCTGTTTTCGCTCATCCCCCAGCACGCCCCTCCGCCGCAATGTCATAATCTGTCATCCAATTGTTGTATTCGTCAATATTGATTATAATTCCTGCCCTGCCAATACTACTGAGACGACTCAACTACTAATTTTGATTCTTTTTACGGGAATCGCGCGAAAAGCCGCGACATCAGCCGCGGCCAGCCCTCTCATTCTGTCTCCTGTCTCCTGAGTAGTTACGTTAGATGTCAAACAGGTCGTCGATCCAGGGAATGTGTCCCAGCACCTTTCTGACCTCCGCCCGGACCAGGTCCCGACCCTTCAGAAAGGCGTCGTTCGTCGCCTCCGCCACCAGTTTCTCCAGGGCAGACACATCCTGGGCCGCCTTGTCACTGATAGTCACCTTGGCAACACTGACATTCCCGGTGATCAGAATCCTGACATCGCCCTGCGCGGATATTCCCTCCACGGACTTCTGCTCCAGATTTTTGATCAGTTTTGTCAGCGCCGGCTTTAAAAAAATGTCCGATATGCCGAGAGCCTGCTCATCCGACATGGTTTTCTCCTCCTCCGGCGGCAGGCTGTCACAGGCCGTTGCCGCCATTATTGTTTGACGATCTACATGTTGGTATTTTGTTAACAGTTGAACCGTCCCCGTGTTTCGGCACGTGTTTCGTGAGCGCGAGAACCGTCCCCGCGCTCACGTGTGGGGTCAGCGCACCAGTCCCTGCAGGGCGGTCAGGGCCTCGAGGGTGGCCCTGCGGCCGCCCTCGAGCAGTTCTCCGACACGGGAGAAATCCCCCAGTTCGGCCGACACCGCCGGAGGGTTGATCACCAGGTCGGCGCCGTCCAGGCTATACTGCCCCACATGATGGTACATCACGTCGACGCTGCGCAGCATCACCTGGATGATTCCCTGGGGTTCGGCGACGATCCCCTTCTCGCTCAGGTTGACCGCCGCCACCACCCGCGCCCCCAACTGGCGCGCCAGCGGCACCGGCACCGTTTCCGCGATCCCCCCGTCTACCAGCAGCATCCCCTTGAATGACACCGGTTCGAACACTCCGGGAATGGCCGTGGTGGCCTGAACCGCCAGCCCGAGGGGGGCCTCCCGGACATAAATGGTGCCCGGCGCCGGCTCTGCCGGGAACCGGTTGGTGAACACCACCCGGTTCCCGGTGTTCAGGTCAACCGCCACCAGTCCCAACGGCATAGCCAACTGGGCGATGTTCTTCCTGCCGGCACACTGGTCCACGTAAGCCCGGATCCGAGCCCCAGTGAGCAGACCCCGGGGCAACTGGTTCATCATCCGCACCAGGTCCCGGAAGAGCTGCAGCAGCATGAGTACAAAAGTGCCGGCGCTCAGGTTGCTGGCAAAGAGATCGTCGCGCCTCAATTCCATCGCTATGCGGCGCAGCCGGTCGGCGCCGATGCCGGCAGCATAGAGTGCCGCCACGAACCCACCGGCGCTGGTGCCAGTGATGATACCAGGCCTGATGCCATGCTCCTCCAGGACTTCCAGCACCCCGATGTGGGCAATGCCCAGCATCCCGCCGCCGCTCAGGGCCAGGCCCAGGTCCCGCTGCTTCGCTTTCACACGATATCAACACCCAACTGGTCGCAGACCGTCTGGATCGGATTGAAGACGGTGTAATCGTTGGAACCGGCAAACAACAGCCCGACCGCCCGGTTGTCCCGGTCCACGATCAGGGAGCCGCTGTCCCCCGGCTGCGACTTCAGTTCTGCCATCACCTGATCGTTGAAGCGCACCACGTCGTTGCCGTGACCCATGTTCACGTTCAGGGCGACCTTGACCGCCTTGACCGTGCCCTCAGTGAGGCCGGAGGTGCGGCCGCTCTTCTTGACATGCATACCCGGCACCCCCTCCGCAGTCCCATTGACCTTGCCGATCTCCATCACCTCTGGGCTGATCAGTTCCGGCCGCAGCGGCCGGGCAAGGGCGCAGTCCACTAGGTTGCTGCCGCCCCTGGTCTCCAGGCGCAGGTTGTAGTTGGGGCGCACCACCTGGATCACCGCGTTGGCCGCCCTGAGCCCCATTGAAGCCAACTTGCAGTTGACGTCCTTGTTGAATCGGGAAAAGGGAACAAAGCGCACCAGGTGTCCGATCAGGTCGTCACTGGTGCCCCCGTCGTAGCTGCCCGGCTGGTACACCGCGTCGCCCAGCTTGGACTTGGTGTCGTGCCCGTCGGTGGCATTGGCCAGGACGTGATTGTTGGACAGGATCAGCAGTTCGTCGGTCTTCCGGTCCTTGACCACCGCTCCGAAGGTCCCAGCAGTCACCTTAAAGTGCCCGATGCTCACCCCCGGCATCGCCGGCCTCAGCCTCCCGGTCCGGCCCAGCAGCCGGATCTCTCCTACCTCGATCACATCGGTGGGCTTGCCGGCGATCCGCTTCGGGATCACCTCGTCGATACCCAACGCTTCTACGGGCAACTTCTTCTCCACAAAAAAAATAACGGCCGGCTCGTCCGTATCCTGCCGACCACGCTTCTTATAGCCAAGCCCCACGCCAATAACATTGGGCAATCCTGAAAAGCGGCTCTGAGCCACCTCCAGGGATCTGTACATTTTTTTCATCCATCATCCCCCCTAAGCTACCCAGGATGATCTAGTATATTCTGGGATGGGGCTGGTTTGTGCCTAAGACCCGCCAACTGCAGGTCTCGATTTCTTGACGCCTCAGTTGAGGCAATCCAACCAGGCGGACAACTGATCGACTCGATCTTGTGCAGCCGCGGCGGCCTCCTTGCAGGCCAGACCCATGTCGTTGTTGGGCAACCGCTCACCCAGTTCTTTATAAAATTGCAGGATGACCCGCTCATAGGCTAGAGTCCGCTGAAGCTGCTCTTTAATGCTGACCACGGACATCCCCGCACCCCTCCTCCTTATGATCACTGCAGTCTGCAAGCTGGGACGCTCCGCGCCGGTCGCCGGCGCCACCTTGCTGCCGAAGTATGCTGCCTTGGATAATATATGTACATCAGGCTCTGGCTGTGCTGCTGGTGGTTGGTGTCTTGCTGGCAGGTTGGGGATGAGAAAACCCCTCACCGGGGTGAGGGGTTTCTGAGGGCTTCTTGGCAGTTTGTGGGTGTACCTTTGGTTTTAACTAACCGCGTGCCGAGGCTATTTTGATATCTCCGTCTTCATGGCACACGGTCAACTCCACGCTCTCGGTCAAAACGTCGGTATAGCTGAAGGAAACACGGCGCTGCAGTCTCTTCTCTTCCAGTTTGACAATAAATATGTTGGGGTAGGTGCGCTCCAGGACTCCCTCTTTTTCTATAACCTTGTTCCGGCCTTTAAAGGACCTGAGCCTGACCCGGTTGCCTACAAAGGTTTCGATGTCTTGCTTGATGCCAGCAAGTACCTGCTTTGTAGCCATAACCTCACCTTCTTTATTTCAGTTTGCCATAAATACCTCAGTCAACATCATCAAACTATTATACCAATTATTTATCTTCCAGTCAATTGTTGTTGTGGTTGGGCTGAGGTGGCACAACCGGTCAGGCGGCTTGCTCAGGTCTTTTTCTTATAATTACACTTGATGCGCGGGTGCCCGAGGCGAAGCTTGCCCCTGGTCTGGATGCCCCCTATCCCCCGTGAACCCGTCATGGTATCCTCCAGGAACTGGGGCAGGGCAATCTTCTCGTAGATCGAGGTATAAGCGATCTGCTGGGCAATCAGCAGCGGGTCCAGGGCGTGAATCAGCACCCGCTTCGGTGCGCTGGCGAAGTTCGCTCCCGCCTCGATCAGGGCCTCGAAATAGGACTGGCAGCCACCGGCGATGACGATCAGACTGTCCAGGCTGGGCTCGAATTGCCGGGCCTTGCGGACTGCGTCCACGTAGTACTGGGAGTGACGGTAGTTGGACATCTTGTAGTAGTCCTTCGCCCCCTTGAGCAGGCCGTCGTGGCCAGTCAAAACCAGGATATCGGGACGGTCCTCCCGGAGATAGTCCACGACCACTGCCGGTTGTTCAGCTTCGTCTATGTGCAGTACCCGGCAGGGAACACCCAACTGCAAGTAGTGCTGCTGACATAAGGCCCGGTACTCGTCGTCTCCATCAAGGTGCAGCACTTTTCCGGGCAATTCAAAAAAATTGCTGTTATAGGATTCCTTTCTGGAACAGCGCGGATAGGGCTGGTAGTCCCGCCCCTGGCGCTTCATGGTGCGCATGATCATCTGGGTGTGTTTTTTTATATTCTCCTTGCGGTGCGAATTAATCTCCAGCGGGTTTTTCTTTTCTAGATCTTCCAGAGGAGCATCGGCACAGAGGCGAAAGAAGAGCCCGCGCAGCATGCAGGTGTTATGATCGATGTCATCAACCCGGAAGAAGATGTCCCCGCCATAGGACTTCCGAGTGACAACATCTCCAATTCTTATCTCTTTCACCAGAACACCTCCAGTATACCATTTATTACCTGTTTCATGATATGTCGGAGATTGTCAAATGGTGCCAGGTAACAAAAAAGCCCTTGCGGGCTGCAATCGGGGTGTCTGGCTATTCTGATCGGTTACACCGAATTCACCTGGCCTCCCGGATCAGCGATACAAAGCGGTTCAGGGCAGCCAGGATCAGCACCCGCTCCTCCTCGTTCAGCCTCGAGGCTGCCTGTTCCTGAAAGGCGCGCCCCGCCTGCTCGCCTTTGGCCAGATCCTGCTGGCCCTGGCGGGACAGAGAGACCTTGCACAGGCGCCGGTCCTCCTGACACTGTTCCCGCCGGATCATCAGTTTGCGGGACAGGCTGTCCACCACCCGGGTCACCCGGCTCGGGGATAAGC
>JBEKKU010000052.1:0-15615 GCA_050010575.1 Thermacetogeniaceae bacterium
TAAACTTTTTCATCATACTTAATGAATTCGACGGATTACAAGAATATCCTGCCTTATATGCAAATATTTATGATATCTTATCAAGGTTTTCTATGTTTCCCACACAGGCTGCTAGATTTAGTATTTGGGTGATTCTCTCAGCTCTTGTATTTAAAAATGTACAGCGATCCAGATGCTTTAGCAGTTCATCGCGATCTCCGTTCGGTAAAAGTAGGCCACTAAAATGACTAAGTTGCTCCGCGATTTCGTTGGGAGTCTTTGCTACTTTTAAGTCTTTACATTCGATAGCGAGCAACTCAATTTTACCTTGATCAGGTTTCCAGGCAAGAACATCTATGTCGCCATAGTTTTTATCAGTTTTTTCATTGAGTAAGGCGCTAACTGCTATCTCGATTTCTGTTTGATAGCCAAAGGTCTGCATATTATTCGAAACCTTAATAACGAATTCATGGCTGAGGCGAGCCTTTTCATTGTCAATCCAGCGCCTCATTTCACTAGAATGGCAATCGGAGGTTTCTATATCGGCGTTATAATACCTTGCAATCGTATAAGTGGTCCCTTTGGCTATCAAGCCCGGCGAGATAATATACCGAGGATTGTCGCCATCCTCAAGCTTTATAAGAGGCCGTGCTACCAATGAAAGCGCTCTGCCAAATCGCCAAGGATACCAATCCTTACTCTTGAACCCCTTTGGGGTCTTATCCCATGCTTCCCCAGGAAAGAGTGAAAAGCGATCCAAAAATATTTCTGCAACTGCTTCGTTGGTAGTATCACTTCTCTCACAATATGAAATAATTTCATTCTTATCAGCGATAAAAACACATTTCTTCTTTTTAGCTGCCAGGTTCTCAAGCGCATCTCTTACGCCACGTAACAAATCAATTGATAAGCCAAATTCAGTATTAAACGCTGCTAAAAATTCATTTGGAAAGACTCCTTGCATTGTTGGAACTGGTTTAAGTGGTTCATAATATTTATCATATTGACTATTTTCATGATCAAGTAGTTTTGATTCAAAATGGCGCCCGTGAGGGTCATAAACCTCATCGCGAAATCCAGGATGAGACAAGATATCCCCGTTAGGTGCTATTTTAATTTCTGGCTCCATAACGCCTTTCTTAATAGCGTCTGACCAACCACCTAAAGTAAACATGAAGAGTGTCTCACTCATTAATGAACTTAAATCAATTTTGCCAACCAGTTCCCCGCCTTCGAGCGGGCATTCCGAAATGGCCATTTCTACTAATAAGCGTAAAGCCAGCTCAGAAGCGTTACACCGTGAGGTCCGGTTAATTGCCACAGATTTAGCCGCTTCTTTGTCATTACGAAGTGCAATAACCGCCCTGATTGTATACTGCCACTGCCTTAGCTCAGCTTCAACGCCTTCAATATGGCGAAGTGCTTTCTCTATAAAATGTAAACGATTGAAATTGTGAAGCTTAACTCGCATACGTTGCCAAATTGTATCTACAACACGGTTTAGAAAACTTGTACATTGATCCGATGTCATAAAGTGATTACCTTTTCCATGACCTTGAACTAGCCACCCAAGTCCTAATTTTGATAAACCCTCATCGGCTCCATCAACAAATATCCCTCTTGGACGATCTAAGAGCATGATGTAATCATGAAAATTTGAAGCTTCAAATATATGGACAAACCTTACGTTGGCATCTGGCACTATTTTAGTGACAAAAGCATCTATGTCTTTTGCGGACGGCTCTTTTCCAGAAAGTACAAGCATTCCCTCAACTAGCGCTCGAACAATGGCACGTTCAGCAATATTAACTGGATTACAAAAAGCTCCAAGAAAGGGATCTTGAATATTAATAAAAATCGTTCCCTCTTCTCGATCTACCGAAACCGAAAGACATGAGCGCAAGATATCTTCTAATACAGGCTCTATGTGATCTTCTTGAGCTTCATCGAGGTCGATAACAATAAGTACTGCCCTGTTGCTCAATGCTTGGATTCCTAGCTCAAAAAATGGGCCACTTCGATCAAGCCAGTTTAGTACAGCATTCCAGATTTGGAATATCGTTCCTCGGGAAAGCCCTGTTTGGTCATCTTTAACCGTAAGCCATAATATATAATGTTTGCCAACCCAAGCTCCCAGCAGTTCATCATTGCGAACGGCCTCAAAAGAAGCGTAGATAGGCTTATTTTCCTCACCAGGGAAATAACTATCGATATCTTTACGTTGCACTCGAAGTAACTTCCCATTTGGAAGCGGGAGAGTATGAACATCTCTTCTCTGTCGGACCTTTTTTCTAATACTTGCAAGGCAGTCTGTTGGTATTAATAGGTGTACCAGCTTAGCACCTAACTCAACTTCGTTGGGTATAAGAAGATAATTTGTATCCACCCACCAACCATAGAGGTTTAACAATCCATTAGCATTCGCGATAGAAACACCTTGGTTTTCTATGAATCTCGTATAATTAATTAGTTTCCAAAGATAAAGCGGAGTAGCTTCAGGCACCCATGCAAGCGTTTGAAAGTCCGGGGCGGATAAAAATTCTACCAACCAATCCTCTGCCTCTTTTTCTAGGTGAAACGCGTTATTTCGTCCATACCCACAGCCAATCACCATAGTCAGTCCTTGTCGAAAACCATTTTGCTTACGACAATTTGCGCTGGCTTCTTTTATCATCGCGTTAATTTTTTCACTGTATTCCTCTATAAAATTGCGCTCCGCTGAAATGAAGCCCTCTTCTTTTAACCCTGCAATGCTGTCAATAACAGCGACTACCTGTAAATAACGGCCTGAATCAAATTGCAAAATAAACTCTAAGAACATTTTGTCATGAGTCTTTTGTAAAGGAAGGGGCATTTGTTCTGGCAGTCTTTCACCAAGTATGGGGGTTGCTTTTAAAAAATGACGATACTCGTTGGCAAGGTGACGATCAAAACTTTCTTCATAGCCTTGCTTAATCATCCATTCTAAAACATGCAATCTCGCAGCAACGCTAATACAGTTCGGCAATAAAACAAACCACTTTTCATCATCATATACTATAGGATGCCGTACAAGTCCACTATCGTCTAATGTCTGGTCTTCTAGGTCCTTCTTGAGTTGTGGTAGAAAAATAAATGGAGCAAGATCATCTGGAGATATACCAAGTCGGTGCAAATCATCAGTAGAAAATATAGTTGCTTGCGAAAGAGCTTTAATATTTTTCATTGATGGAATCCGGCATTTTTCTTTGTCATGTCCTCCTCCCTGTGTGAACCGTGCCAGATGACGCCTTTCAGCAATCTCCTCACTAAGTTTTATTATGGTATATACTTCCCCTTTTATTTTGAACGATATCTGGTCCTCCGGCAGTGTCTTAAGAATATTTAATATCCGTTGGAGATAGAAATCACTGCTTTCCCAAATCCCTTCAAATATTCGTGCGTTTCCCTCTTCGGTTATCACATTAGAAATAAATACGTCCTCAACTGGATCCTCCATATGAACAAAAAAAGTTTTTCCAATCTTATCATTTAACAAGAATTTTATCTGATCTAACTCGGGCTCCTTATTTCCTTTTGAGTAAGCCATGATGAGATGCATAAGCATTTCGATACGAAGGTTATTAGCCTGGAGAGACGGCAAAGTTAAAAGACCAGAAAGTAATGATGCGGATTTAATAGGATGAAATGGTTTTAATTTTCCTCTCAAGCCAGATGATTCTTTAATAACATCAGATACTTTCCTGTTAGCCTCCATTGAAGCAATCATACTTAACAATTCATCATAATCCTCGCTCATATTCTCCCCACACTTTACCGAAGTTTTAGCGTATCCTCAATTTCATGCAATGCTTCGCAGCGCTTCTTTCAGTTATATAGCATCGCATTTAATCTTTGCTTATTAGAACTGACTTATTATTCGTTTCGCTTCTAGGAGCCGTTCCTTTGCGTTTCGTAATTGTGTATTATCGTTTTTGTTAAATGGCTTGAATATATCTCCATTATTAAATACTCTGTTGTTTCTAGAAGGATGTGGTAGTGACAATACTCTAACATCACGATTGTAATAGCCACTATATTTCCAATACTTTTCCAAATTTAGTGTTGTTCCGAGAAATATTATCAGCTTTAATGAATTATTTATCTGAAATCTATTAAACAGGCAATTAGAATCTCCATTTACAATTTCATTTAACGCTGTCTTGGTAGGCTGTGAGCTATCTGTATTTCGCAATATTGCACAGTTACAGGCTTGGGTTAGCTGCATTCCGCAATTGTTGCTTGCAAATGAATCAGAAAAAATTTTATCCCAATAATCTTTGTATGTTTTTGCTCTTTGGGCCTTTTGCCAATAGCTGTGATTATGCGCTAAGTAATTAAATAAGCCTATTTCATCAAGGCATTCGAAAAGATTCTTACGCATATTCGAATATATGCTTTCTCGGGTTGCCTTTTCAAATGTATTACCATTTCTCAATGATTCTAAAAACATATTCCATGTATCGTTACCTGGAGTAATACCACAAATTATCACAGTTGGGTCCTTAATATCATTACCTACAGGAGCATATTCCAGCCGATAACGTATGCCCTTACTTTTAGCGTTGAGTTCATATATTGTTTTATTGTTACAATTTTTGTCAGCAAGCATCTTTAAAGTAATCTTTTTAGCATTCAAGTTGCAATTATTCAAGCATTCCATGCTTAAGATATCCTCCATTGAACAAGTTGTCCATTTCTTGCCTCTAACATTTTAATGGACAGATGATGGTTATTTGATTAATCTGGTCCTAGAATCTCCTTACTTGCAGCCTGTTGAATCAGTGTTACTTGCTCTTGCATATCATGGGGCAATATAATCAGTCTCAATTCAATACCATTCGCTAAGCGTCCCTTAAGGCGCTGCACCATTATTTTATAGAATTCTTCTGACGTGAGGATAAGCTGACGTATAGGGGCTTGTATTAATAAAAGATAATATAACTCTGCCTCCACATCTTTGATTTTTCCTGAGGGGTTCTTCCCTCTCGCTGTTTTTCCAGAGGCGGTTTTAATTGCAGTAACTATATGCCCATCACTGGATACAGCGTCAAATTCGTGCTTGCCTCCAGTGGTAAGCTGTAGAGTTCTTGCAGTAAACGCAACTCCATATTCTTGTTCAAGTTGGTTTCTTATGAATGTCTCCACCGCATTTTTGAGGTAATTAGTATTGGCCATTCGAAAAGACCTCAATTAAAATAGGATACCAGACCCCGTCTCAAGTCGTATAAGTCAAAAACTATGTTCTCATTTTCTATCTTGCCATTCCAATATTGCAACCAATGCTGATATGCTAGAGTACACATGTGTATGGTCAAATTCAGGATCTTTTTTTGGCAAGGCATGAGAGGCATAATTGCCTATCACACGTACTGTATGCATATGATTACGAATAATCTTAGGTATGGCATTTATTTCTCTCAGTTTATTTATATTTAATTCTAATGATTTATCATCACCAGAGCACATGGAAACAAATGAATAACTACTTTTTTTCGTAGCGGAACCCATTAATTGCCTTACTAAATCTTCTTCGCATGTACGCAAGTCTCTCGCTGTGCTTATAGGATCCCTAATGACCTTGTCGACAGCATCGAGTGCTTTCAACTTCAGTTGGTTATCAATGTTATTTAGTACCTTGATCCTCCTTTTGGCTTCTATTATTGTCCCATTGTCAGGGTTGTTCTGTTCTAGCTCCTCTATTGACTTTTGCACTTCCCACTTCCAACGGTCTAAGGGAAATAATTCTTTAGCCTTTTCAAAGTCGCGCCTAGCCTCTTTATATTTACCATATCTTGCATAGGCAAGTGCCCTTTGAAAATAGATCATGCCGTCATCAGGGTATAGCTCCAGTAAATCTTCAAAATCTTTCTCGCTTTGTTCCCTGTTTTGCTTATACGTTTCCCTGACGCACTCAGCCAGCTCCATGATCTGGTTCCACTCACGCATTTTCTGTTCGGAAGGACCTTTCATAGCGCTCAATGTTCAGCCCCCTTGAGTTAATAAGCCATTTTCTCAGGAATTACGCCCCTCACCCCTCCTCTGGGGTTGTGCGTATCTCCTACTCTCCTTGGTATAAGGTGGATATGGGCATGCATGACAGTCTGCCCGGCATATTCACCGCAGTTGGTGCCAACGTTAAAACCGATAACCTTTGTATCAACACTAGAGATTTTATTCCGGAGATACCTCAATAAATCCTCGGCTGTCAACGCCGTTTGAATTTTGACCCCATGGGGTCATTTTAGCACCGGCGATGACATCGGCGTCATGCCTTTCCTGAGAGGTCATCGTAAAGTAATCCGGAGTGTGTCTGAGGGGGATAACAAGCGTATGGTTGGGAGAGACGGGGTAATTATCCTCGATGGCATAAACCGTTTCATTCTGGGCAACTTTTTGCGATAGCTTCTCGGGGTCGCAGAAGACGCAGGCCTCTGGAGGCAGGTCTTTTGGAACTCGAAAGTCTGTGTCATCCTTGTTTCCCTTCGACCTGTTGCATTTAGAGCACAATACCTGCAGGTTCGAGAGTTCGTTTTTGCCGCCACGCGAGCGCGGGATTATATGATCCACATCCAGCGGCCTTTCCTCCTTCGTTGCCCCGCAGAGAGCGCAGCGACCTCCTGATGCTTTCAAGGCTTGAAATCGAAGGCTATCGGGAACCGGGTCATCCTCCGACAGCCGGTAGTCCCAAAGCGAAAGGCCCCGCTTCTGTACATACTCCTGTAATCGTTGTTCGCAGTGCATTTTGATCTTAGCTCTCTCAACAAACGTCAAGGTATTAGTTGTAAGCGAAACCAGATCGCCCTGGCGCTTGATTATTTCATGCCGGCTAAGAACCTTGATAGGCATTTCCTTGATGCGCTTTTCGTAGTAGAGGAGTTGGCTTTCGTCCTGGGTCAAAAATGCAGTAGCCAGTTGCCGCACTGTAGCCGTCCCGCCCGCCTCAACCAGGCTCTTTATCAAAAGGGGCTGATACACGTGGCTCATTTTCATTTTGTTTTCAATGAAATCCACTAGTTCCTCAAAGGTCATTTTTTGAGCTCCCACGTTTTCTTGAAAAAACAGCAACCGCCAAATATGGCGGTGTGGATAAAGCGTGCTGTGTAGTTGGGCATATATTACTGGATGTTACCGTCTCTGGTTATTTCGCCATTAAATTACATATTCCTGCAACTTCCTCGAAACCCAGAATCCTGGGTTGGACACCTGCTGCTGCTAAGTTTAGCGCCGATGACCACCCGGCAAACAGGTTAGCTTTTATTTGACGCATAGGATCTGGTTATAAAACGGGGTTATTCGGAGCCAGGCAGAGATCCAATTCTATACATCACTAGCTCAAATGGTTCAATTTTGGCCCCGCATAAAACTAGTAAAATCTCCGCTCACAACCAAATATGACCGAATTTGAGCAGTGGTTTTCGACACAGGTTGTCATAATCGCTATTATAAGTCAACCTCCCATTGCCGCATGAAGGGCATTATACGTCAAGGTTTGAGTTCGGTTTTGAAATTATAAATGACTCCTGAGAATCATGATCTCCAGGAGTCATTTTCTTTGTAAGGGAAAAGCATTCCGCATAATCATTTCCCCGTACTCGCCCTCGATAGATGGCTACACTATAACGGTGGCGCATCTTTTGGTCTCCAGATTTCTCCATTCCTAACGTATTTAAGGCTGTGCCTGACGCCCAATTTATCGGAGGTGCTGAACCAAAGTATCTGTTCGAATACCTTTGCAGCATCCTCAATAAATCCTAACCGCCACAGACAGAGCCCATAGCCATGCAGGCAAAGTAAAAACAGACGGTTGCCCATGGCAGACCATTGTAAGACACCATTGAAGCTTTTCCCAAGAGATGCCTCCCCAATCCGTACCCCAATCTCGTAGTGTTTGATTGCTATCTCTGGCGTTTTCTTAAAAGCAAGATAGTCTAGAAGGGAATGCCCCAACAGGCAACGCAGATCCAAATCAAGCGTCTCCATAATAAGCATCCGAATATCAGGGTAAGAACGCTGGTCGCCGGCCTTCATTTTCGTTATGGCCTGGTCTAGCACATCATCATGGCGCCCTCTGACATCTGCCATAGGAATAACCTGCTCCATTTGGAAAATCAAACGCGGGCCATAAGCCATAATCGACTGATAACACGCTTCTGTGTTTCCTTTTAGCCAGTCTTCGCCCTCTGGATTCCACATCTCATTATTATTGGAGAGCAGCAACTGTCTCAGGCCAAGAGCCGGGGCATCGATACGTGTGGATATAATTTCTCCTGACAGGTAGAGGTCTTCACCAACAGGTGCTAGCCCAGATGGTTTAACAAGGATGATTTCCCCGGGAACGATATCCTGCCTTTCGGTGCGTAAATTAACGACGAGATTGCCTCCTAATATACGGCATCGAAGAGCATCCATATCCATCTGAGATATAACACATATTTCTAGGTTTTCGCTTAAATCTATGTCTTCCGGCACCATCTCTCTTTCTATTTTGGCCAAGCCTGCTTGCCTGCGCAATCTGCGGCAGGTCTGATCCAAGATGAGTAGGTTTTTCTCAATCTCTAGAAGAGGTGCGGCGCCAAGATAAACGATAATCCCGGACATTTACATTAAAGAGTCCATCTAATTGTTGCCAATTAGTTGCTTCAACTGCAGAACGGTAGTGGGGCGGAAGCCGCTTAAGCTCTGTGTTGATATTTTGTAGTACCCAAATTCTCACGCAGGACTCCAAAAGCGATAATACCTTTAAGGAAACATGCACCGGGGTCTATGTCGGCTATTATTTTATGTTTAGCTTATTATTAACAACTACCCATATTTTACTGCCAGTTGTTGTTACACACTACTCTCAATTGTTATTCCGCGTACTCTCAGTTGTTGTTCCGCGCCACAGCTAAACAACAATACAACTTATTACCCCTATTCCACCGTCACGCTCTTAGCCAAGTTCCGCGGCTTGTCGATGTCGCAGCCACGGGCGGCGGCCATGTAGTAGGCGAACAGCTGCAGGGGCACCACGGAGAGCAGCGGGGCCACGAAGGATGGGGCTTCGGGCAGGGTGATCACGTGGTCGCAGGTCTCTTCGGCCAGGGCGCACTTGCCCAGGCAGAGGCCGATCACGGTGCCCTCCCGGGCCTTGACCTCCTTGACGTTGCTCATCAGCTTCTCCAGCAGGTCATCCTGGGTGGCCAGGGCGATCACCGGCACGCCCTCTTCGATCAGGGCCAGGGTGCCGTGCTTCAGTTCCCCGGCGGCGTAGGCCTCGGCGTGGATGTAGGAGATCTCCTTGAGCTTCAGGGCGCCCTCCAGGGCCACGGCGTAGTCCAGGCCGCGCCCCAGGAAGAAGATATCCTGGGATTGGTAGTACTGCTTCGCCAGCTCCTCGATCTGCTCTTTCTGCTTGAGGATCTGCTCGATCTGCTCGGGCACCCGCTTCAGGGCGGCCACGATGGCCGCCGTCTGCTCCGGGGTGATGGCGCCCCGCACCTTGGCGAACTGCAGCCCCAGCAGGTACATCACCAGCACCTGGGTGGTGTAGGCCTTGGTGGAGGCCACGGCGATCTCCGGCCCCGCCCAGGTGTAGATCACGTCGTCCGCCTCCCGGGCGACGGAACTGCCGACCACGTTGGTCACCGCCAGCACGTGGCAACCGCGCTGCTTGGCCTCCCGCAGGGCGGCCAGGGTGTCCGCCGTCTCCCCGGACTGGCTGATGATCACCACCAGGGTCTGGGGGTCGAGCAGCGGGTCGCGGTAGCGGAACTCCGAGGCCAGGTCCACCTCCACCGGGAGGCGGGCCAGCTTCTCCAGCACGTACTTGCCCACCATGCCGGCGTGATAGGCGGTGCCGCAGGCCACGATGGCCACCTTGTTGAAGCTGCGGATCTGCTCGGGGGTGAGGCTGATCTCGTTGAGCTGGATGTCATTGCCCTCGGCGCTCAGCCGGCTGCCCAGGGTGTCCTTGAGGGCCTTGGGCTGCTCGCAGATCTCCTTCAGCATGAAATGCGGGTAGCCGCCCCGCTCCGCGGCCTGGGCGTCCCAGTTGACGTGGAAGATCTCCTTGAGCACCGGGCGGTCCTGGAAGTCGACGATGTTGATGCCGTCCGGGGTCAGCTCCACGATCTCCCCGGCGTCCAGGAGGTAGATATTACGGGTGTAGGGAAGCAGCGCCGGGATGTCCGAGGCCAGGAAATACTCGCCGTCGCCGATCCCCGCCACCAGCGGGTTGTCCTTGCGGGCGGCCACGATCCGGTCGGGGTGATGCTCGCTCAGCAGCACCACGGTGTAGGAGCCGCGCACCTGCTGCAGGGCGTCCCGCAGCGCCAGGCGCAGGTTCCCCTGGTAGGCCTCCTCTACCAGGTGCGCCAGCACCTCGGTATCGGTCTCCGAGACAAAACGGTGGCCACTGGCCAGCAGGCGCTCCCGCAGCTCGGCGAAGTTTTCGATGATGCCGTTGTGGACCACGGCGAATTTATGAGTGCAGTCAAAGTGGGGGTGGGCGTTGCAGTCGGAGGGGCGCCCGTGGGTGGCCCAGCGGGTATGGCCGATCCCGATCTGGGTCTGCCACTGCTGGGTGCTGAGGAAGTCGTCGAGGACGGCGATCCGTCCCATCTTCTTATGCACCTCGAGGGTGCCGTCGTTCAGGTAGGCCACTCCCGCGGAGTCATACCCGCGGTACTCCAGTGTTTTCAAGCCAGCCATCAATACCGAAACCGCGTCCTGATTACCAAGGTAGCCGACAATACCGCACATGCTCAGTTTCTCCTCTGTGGCTGCTGCGCGCGGCGCGGCTCCGCTCCCAACCAGGCGCCTCTTTGTCCCGGAGATTGCTCTCCGGATTTGAAGGCGTCCTCACGGTGGTGGGCCACCGAGGGGCATCCGCCGAAAACTTCGATTAACC
Source organism: Thermacetogeniaceae bacterium (assembly GCA_050010575.1). Classification (GTDB taxonomy): domain Bacteria; phylum Bacillota; class DSM-12270; order Thermacetogeniales; family Thermacetogeniaceae; genus Palsa-1188. Next base: position 10,892 of record JBEKKU010000052.1, read on the forward strand.
CCTTCCTCGTCAACCAGCCTGCCTGAGTGGCCGGGCCGGTTCGGGCGCTATCGGATAACCTAACGGAGTCTGCACAGGGACCTGGTCCCGGCGCAGCCAGTCTTGATTGGCGACCGGCCTCTCCAGCCGGATCGCGTGTTGCCTTGCTCTATTATATTCCATTATGGGGCTGGTGAAGCAATTTATTTTGCTGCCAGTCTTTCATGTTAGCTTAACTGGGTTCTGACCACCTCCGACAGCTCGGAGATCACCTCCAGCAACTCCTCCTCCCGGGGGCCCTCCCCCATCACCCGCACCAGGGGCTCGGTACCCGACGGGCGCACCAGGATCCGTCCCCGGCCGGCCAGCTTCTGCTGCGCCCCGCGCACCGCCGCGGCGATCACCGGGTGGCCGTGCAGGGCGTGCTTGTTCTGCACCCGGATGTTCACCAGCACCTGCGGGAACCGGGTCATCTGCCCAGCCAGGCTGGACAGGGGCTGCTGCGACTGCCGGACCACTTTCAGCAGTTCCAGGGCGGTCAGCAGGCCGTCGCCGGTGGTGGTGCGGTCCAGGAAGATGATGTGGCCGGACTGCTCGCCTCCCAGCACCGCCTGGGACTTGCGCATCTCCTCCAGGATGTAGCGGTCGCCCACCCTGGTCTCCAGGATCTCCACGCCGGCGCTGCGGAAGGCCTCCCACAGGCCGAGGTTGCTCATCACCGAGATCACCACCCGGTTGCCGGGCAGGGCGTGCTGCCGCTGGCGGGCCAGGCCGCAGATGAGGATCAGCTGGTCGCCGTCCACCGTGCTGCCCTGTTCGTCCACCGCCAGCAGCCGGTCGGCGTCCCCGTCGAAGGCCAGCCCCAGGTCGGCCTCGAAGTCGGGCACTGCCCGCTGCAGCGGCCCCAGATGAGTGGAGCCGCAGCCGGCGTTGATGTTGATCCCGTTCGGTTCGCCATAGATCACCCGCACCTGGGCGCCCAGGCCGGTGAACAGCCGGGGGGCGATCTGCGAGGCAGCGCCGTTGGCACAGTCGATCACCAGTTTCAAACCGGTCAGGTCGAGATCTCCGGCCTGTTCCCGCAACCAGGCCAGGTAGCGTTCAGTGCAGTTCCCTTCCTCGACCACCCGCCCGATCTCCTCCCCCACCGGTTGGGGAAAGGCATACTGCTCGTTCAGGACCAGGGCCTCGATCTCCTCCTCCACGGCGTCCGGCAGTTTGAATCCGTCACCGGCGAAGAATTTGATCCCGTTGTCGGGCACCGGGTTATGAGAGGCGGAGATCATCGCCCCGGCGCAGCAGCCCATCGTCCGGACCAGGTAGGCCAGCCCCGGCGTGGGGATGACCCTGGCCCTGACGCAGTCGCCGCCGACCGACAGGATGCCCGCGGTCAGAGCGGCTTCCAGCATGTCGCCGGAGATCCGCGTGTCTTTGCCGATGATGATCCGGGGCCGCGCCCCCTGCCGGTTGAGGACGTGCGCCCCCGCCCGGCCCAGGCGGAAAGCCAGCTCTGCGGTAAGCTCCTGATTGGCCACACCCCTGACCCCGTCCGTTCCGAAAAGTTTGCCCATGCCGCTCTTATGCCTCCAGTCGCCAAACACGTTTCATTATATCATGTTATGCTGCAGGCGAAATTACCGTGTAGCCGCATAACCGGACGCCAGGGCCCAACCGGGACCGGTGTGGCGGCGCTGCAGGCGCCGGCTACTGCCGGTGTCACTGTGACGGCGCCGGCTTGCCGCTGGCGGCGGTTAGTTCCACCGTCACCCGCACCTGTCCCTGGCTGACCAGGCTGACGCCCGCCGGCAGGACCAGGTCGACATCCTTCACCACGCTGTCTACGGCGCCGGAGATATCCACCGCCTGCGTGGAGACCGCGGTCAGTCCGGCCAGAGCATCCGACGAGCCGGTGAGTTCCACCAGCGCCGGCTCGACCACCACCGTCTTGACCGTCTGGGCCAGGCCCGGCGTGCCGGTCAGGTTGGCGGTCACCGGCACCGTCTTGACAGGCCCGCTGGGCACTACCGGCACCACCACTGACACCTGTTTCGGGCTCACGCTCAACTGCTCATCCTGCTTGCCCAGCTGCAGGGGCACACTGGTGGTGATGTTGGCGTTGACACCGGCGGCATTGACCACCGCCTGCACCTGCTGAAGCCCACTGAGCAGGCTCCCGGGCCCGCTGACCGTCACCTGGGCCGGGGTGACCGCCGGGCTCAGGGTCATGAAACCGGCCGCCGGGTTGCCCTGCAGTATCACTGTCACCGGCATCTTTTTGGACACCAGGCTGTCCAGGCTGACCCGCACCGTCTGGGGATAGACGCTGAGCACCTGGACGTTGTCCGGCACACTGGCCTGCACCGGTAGAAAGGCCACGCCGACGGTCTGGTCCGACAGGTCCACATAGGCGTGAATGTCCTTGTCCTGCAGCGCCTGCACCAGCATCTTGGTGCCGCTGACGGTGACTGTGACCTGGGGCAGGGCGCCGATGGTCACCAGCTGGGTGGCCAGGTTGCGCGGCTCGACCGACAGGGTGAAGCTCTGCCGGGTCAGGGGATTGGTCTGCCCCTCCACGAAGTACCAGAGCATGATCGCCAGGCACACCGCCAGGATCCGGTAGCCCACGTTGTAGCGCACCAGCCAGTTCTTCCGCTTTTCACCGGTCATGGTTCATCCTCCCCACCCGCTTGCCGTTCGGCCTGGTGTACTCCTCCAGGCGCTTCTCCAGTTCCTGGGCGCTCAGGCCGCGGGTGATCCGGCCATCCAGGGCCAGGGAGATGATCCCGGTCTCCTCGGAGACCACCAGGGAGACGGCGTCGCTGTGCTCGGTGATGCCGATGCCCGAACGGTGCCTGGTGCCCAACTCCTTGCTCAGGTAGGGGTTCTCCGTCAGGGGCAGGAAGCAGGCCGCAGCCAGCACCCGGCCGTTATGGATGATCACCGCCCCATCGTGCAGGGGGGTGTTGGGCTCGAAGATATTGATGATCAGTTCGGCGGTCACCAGGGCGTCTATCCGTACCCCGCTCTCGATGTATTCCTGGAGGCCCGTCTCCCTCGCGAACACTATCAGCGCCCCCACCCGGCGCCGGGACAGCGCCTCGGTCGCCCGGACGACCTCCCGCACCGCCCGCAGGTTCTCCTCATCGGCGACAAACATCGTCCGGCTAAAGAACCCGCCCCGGCCGAGCTGCTCCAGCGCCCGGCGCAGTTCCGGCTGGAAGACCACCGGCAGGGCCACGAACAGGGCGGTCCAGGTTTTCTCCAGCAGCCAGCTCATGGTGTACAGGTGAAAACGGGCGCTGACGGTGGAGGCGATCACCAGCACCGCCAGCCCTTTCAGGAGCTGGATCGCCCGGGTGCCCTTGATCAGCATCAGCAACTTGTAGATCACGAAGGCCACGATCAGGATGTCGATCACGGTCATCCAATCAAAATAGTTCAGGTAAGGCAAAAACCACGCCGTCAATTGCTGCACGCCCCGGACACCACCTAAAAAGTCGCTCGCCGTTCGGATCCGAACGTCTGTCGCCTACTTATAACTTGGCCAACTGCTTGGCCTGCTGATGGCAATACGCCCCCGGCCGCCGGGATCTTGCACCGGATGGCCGCCGGTATTAGCAATCCCTATAAAATATTTCGTGCCTGCGGGCATTATCCCTTTTTCTTGTTTCTTCCTCGGTGGCGAGAGGCGCGAATCCCTTTAATAGCTTGCTGGCCGACTGTTTCTGGTATATACTTGGCATGTATTGGTAAGAGGCTTGCCCATAATGGTCTGCAGCACCCACCGGGCGGGCGCCGGAGTCCCTGCAGCAGCCTAAATCCGGCTGCAGCAATCGAGCCGAAAGAGCAGGAGTTTGACCATCAGCAGCGAATCTCTATTAGGTTTGAACAGGAGGGACCGTGGTGAAGCTTGGAAGGCATTCCTTCAACCGATGGCAGTTGCCGCTGACGCTGGTGCTGTTTCTGACCGGCCTGCTGCTGGTGATGGCCCTGCGCAGCCTGGCTGCCAGCGACTCCAACCCCACGCGCCTGCAAAACGACAACCTGGTCAACCTGATCAAGACCCAGGAACACGAGATCGCCGGCATCCAGGCGGATATCAGCGCTCGCCGGAACCTCCTCAACAACTCCCAACTGACCAGCGTCTCCGGCAAGCAGGCCCTGGTCACCCTGCAGAGCCAGATCCAGCAGTTGGACATCCTGGCCGGCTACACTGAGGTCAAGGGGCCCGGCCTGCTGATCTCCCTGGATGACAACCGCAAGGATGCCGAGGCCGCCCAGGCTCGTAATCCCGCCCAGTTCAAGCCGGATGATTTTCTGATCCACGACCGGAATCTCTTATACGTGGTCAACGACCTGCGGGCTGCAGGCGCCGAGGCGATCTCTGTCAACGACCAGCGGGTGGTCGCCTCGACTGAATTCCGCTGTGCCGGCAACACCATCCTGGTGAACACCACTCGCCTGGCGCCGCCCTATATCATCAGGGCGATCGGCGACCAGGACAGCCTGAGCAGTACCCTGGAACTACCCGAGAGCGAGTTCAACATTCTCAAGATGTCCGGCTTCCCGGTGAGCATAGAGCGCAGTCCGGCACTGTTGCTGCCGGCTTACAAGGGCAGCTACCAGTTTTTATTTGCCACGCCCAAGGCAGGTTCTGTACCTTCGCTTCCTTAAAGTAGGGGGGAATAAACAATGTGGCTTCCAATCCTAGGCCTGCTGCTGGGGATCGGCATCCTGGTGGCGGG
>JBEKKU010000053.1:0-15529 GCA_050010575.1 Thermacetogeniaceae bacterium
CCAACAGGGCGCGCATGATCTCGGTGTCGTGGTCATTCATCTGACAGCCCCAGGTAAAAGTGATAAACTGCAAAGGCTTCTTGTCTACCAAGGCATTTAAGCTCCTTGTATTGTGCTGAAAATATTATACCAATATTTTAAGCCTTGTAGTATGGGCGCGCGTACGGTGCTCGGTCGCCCACGGCCACGCGTCCTCGATGGTGGCGTCATCATCCTGGCCAGGAACGGAGACGCCCTGCTGAACCATTTAGGCGTCAGCAGGGAGCGGCCCTAACCGGCTGCTTTTTTTGAAATAAAAAGAGCCCGGAGGCTCTCCAGTTTCTGTTAATTATTGCACATAAAATATTTTTCTTCCCTCTGTACCCTAAAGGATAATCCCCCATTTTGTAGAATTAGGTTATTATGGTAGGCATTGCTAGGTAAGGAGGCATTAACTTGGCAACTACAGGAGATAAACCGGGCATTGGCTACTATCGGTGCACTAGATGCAGTGAGATTATCCACTTGGACAACACAACCGATACTCTCCCGCCCTGCCCAACATGCCACGGCACTAATTTCAGAAAACTTTAGTCGCCAGATACTCCTGAATTGCCGCCTCTTCATAACCAAACAGTTTCCCCAGTTCTCTGAACAGGCGCGCAGAGCCGGTGATAAGCTAGGGCGGCAAGCATACCCTACTCCGCCATCAGCCGCATATTTTGATCACACCCGGCAGGATCAGGGCAGACCAGGTTTCTAAGGAAGACTCATGAGACGCGACTTCGGCAATGGGCACAAGACCACCGGCAAGCTTCTCGGTCTCCCGGATCCTGATCTCGGGCGTAGGGCATGAAACCAGGTAGACTATTCCCAGGTGATACCGGCCCACTTCCGACTGGTCATCATTGACAGTGCCGATCAGCCGGTAAGAGAAGGCGCCCTCGAACTGAACCTCCTCCTTGAGCTCGCGGTTCAAGTTCATGCTCAGGAGTTGTTCGCCTTGCAGCCCACCAGCCGGGTTGATATGACCGCCCAGTCCAATCGAGTACAGGTTCATCAGCCTGGTTTCCGTGGTGGCTTTAACCCGCTGATACATGAAGACAGAATTACCGTGTTTCAGGACCAGGTACAGGATGATCTGCTTCATATCGGCGCAATGTTCTGCCCTGGTCCGAGGGACAAAAAAACCATTCCGTTCGATGGACTGCAACAAGAATGGATCTACACCCTGACGAAATCCTCTGGCAAGCAGAGCCCCTTGACGGGATAGTAAGCCTGTTTTGACTACCAGCACCATTTCTTCTAGGGGGGACAAGGGTAATACCTCTTTTTAATTCAGATTGATCATGCCTCTCAACCTACCCTTTCGCCACATTCGTCCATTTCCCTGCCTTTTTCAGTTCAACAATCAAAAAGCTTCCCGAAGGAAGCTCGACAAAGTAATTGGAAAGCTTACTTAGACCACGCGGTACAGCGTCGCCAGGTTCTGGTGGATCGCCTTTTCGTAGAGCATGACATATTCCTGGGCCGACTTGTTCCAGGAAAAATCGCCTTTCATGGCGTTGATGATCAGTTTCCGCCACTGGCCGGGCTGGTCCTGATAGAGCGCCACCGCCTGCTTGATCGTGCTTAGGAGGGCGCCCGGCTCGTAAGGCTTGAAGGAGAAGCCATTGCCTCTCTCCCTGACCTGATCATAGTTTTCAATAGTGTCCGCCAGGCCGCCCACGGCGCGGACAATAGGAATGGTCCCGTATCTCAGGCTGATCAACTGGCTCAGGCCGCAGGGCTCAAAGCGGGAGGGCATCAGGAACATGTCCGCGCTGGCGTAGATCTTCTGAGCCAGGTCAGGGTTGAATCCCAGGTAGATGGCCACCTGGCTGGGATACCTCATCTTCAACTCGGCAAACAGTTTCTGGTAGTGATCGTCGCCGCTGCCCAGCAGCACGAACTGCACGCCGAGATCCATCATCTGCACGAAGATGCTGCTAATCAGGTCAAGACCCTTCTGGTCCACCAGCCTGGAGACCATCCCGATCAGTGGGGCGGCGCCGGCGGTCAGACCTATCTCCTGTTGCAGGCGGTCCTTATTCACCTTTTTACAGTCGATGCTTTCCAGGCTGTAATTCTTATAGATATGCTGGTCGGTGGCCGGGTTGTATTCATCATAATCGATTCCGTTGACGATCCCGTAGAGGTCCTGCGCTCTTTTGCGCAACAGGCCATCAAGCCGCTCTCCGTACTCGGGCGTCTGGATCTCCAGGGCATACTTGTTGCTCACCGTATTGATCATGTCGGCATAGACGATGCCGGCCTTCAAAAAGTTGATCTCCCCATAAAATTCCAGGCGTTCCGGGGTGAAGTACTCATCCCCCAGCCCGAGCAGATTCATGGCCTGTCTAGGAAAAAGGCCCTGGTACTGCAGGTTGTGAATGGTTAACAGGGTGCCGATGGTCTGATAGTAGGGATCATCCGCATACTTGGTCTGCAGGATCAGGGGCACCAGCCCTGTCTGCCAGTCGTTGCAGTGGATGAGATGGGGTTGCCAGTCGATCCGGGGCAACATCCCGATAATCGCCTTGCAGAAGAAGTTGAAGCGCTCCGCTTCGTCCGGGAAACAGTAGATGCGGTCGCGGTAATAATATTGGTGGTTATCGATCAGATAGACAGGGATGTTGACGGTTCCGTCATTCAGCCGGGCTTGCTTGATAATGCCCGTTTCCAGGTGGTGATCCATCTCCACCGGATAATCCAGCAGATAATCCCCTTCCCTGATCTGCTTGTATTTGGGCATGACGATCCGGACATCGTGGCCCAGCTTGGCCAGGGCTTTCGGAAGAGATCCGGCCACGTCAGCCAGGCCGCCGGTTTTGGCAAAGGGAACGACCTCGGTAGCAGCGATCAGTATCTTTAAGGGTTTCTTGGGCATCTGGCATCTCTCCTTATAGCGAGTCTAATGAAGGGCGGTTTCCCTGAGGTACTTGGCTGCGGTCTCCGGCGGGGTGGGATTGATGTAGAATCCGGTTCCCCATTCAAAACCGGCCACTATTGTCAACCGCGGCAGGACCTCCAGGTGCCAGTGGTAGTAGGGAGACTCGGCATAGCCGACTGGCGCCGTGTGCAGCATCAAATTGTAAGGAGGATGATGCAAAACAGCAGCCAGTTTCTGCATGGTCTCTTTCATAATGGCGGCTAGATTTTTGATCATGGACTCATCGATGCCGGAAATACTTGCCTGATGCCGTTTGGGAAGAATGGAGATTTCAAAGGGGAAACGCGATGCAAAGGGACAGAAAGCGATAAATTGCTGATTGGCAGCGATCACCCGGTCGCCTGATCCCGCCTCGTGGGCGATCATCTGGCAATAAGGGCAGCTGCCGCGATCCATGTAGAAGTCGCTGGCGCCGTACAGTTCATGTTCGACGACCGAGGGGATCAGAGGAGTGGCGATTAACTGGCTATGCGGGTGTTCTAGCGAGGCGCCGGCCACTGCGCCCTCATTCTTGAAAATCTGTACATACCTGATGGGAGACCTGGAGATCGCTGCATTGTGCCGGTCTCTCCAGGCGCGCAGGATCTCCTGGATCTGCACCAGATCATGCTGTTCCAAAGACAGATCATGCTCCGGCGATTCGACTATCACTTCATGCGCCCCGACTCCGGCCATGCTGGTAAAATAGTTTCGCTTGATATCTGTCTCCCTGCTGCTATTTTCCAGGGCTGGAAACTTGTTGGGGACCACCCTGATCCACCATCCCGGGTCGTCCGGTCTGGTTCCTGCCTCCCGGTAGGCAGTGATTTCCGGCGGGGTCAGTTTCTCATTGCCCTTGCAGAAGGGGCAGGCGCCACCCCTCCTCTCATCCTGCCTGACCGGAAAATCGGAAGGCCTTTTACTGCGTTCGGTGGCGATGATCACCCAGTTCTTGGTTATGGGCTCCTGTCTCAGCTCGGGCATCTAAATGTTGTCCCCCTCGAGCAATTTAAAAATTCTGCCTTGATCATTCTGCTCTCAGCGGAGTTGTTTTATGCAGTTTGCCCGTCATTCTAAAAGGCAGCCAGCTTTTAATTGCATAGCAAATCGCTGTATATAAACCGGAGATCCGGGCATAATGACAAATGGAAGGTCGCTCTTCCTGTTGAGTGATAGGTCATTACTCGAATAGCTTGACCAGCAAAAAGAAGATAGGCGACCTTCCACTTTCATTTGTATAATTGCTTTATTTGATTGGTACCGGGCATCCCCGCTCCTGTTTGTCCAACATGATCCATTCGGTCTGCTGGTACCCGTCGGGCAGGTCGAATCTCAGCTCCTGGTATTTTTCTCCGATCAGCTGCAGGCACTCCTGCCTGTGGACCAGCAGCGAATAGCCCTTCTTGACGCATTCTGCCGCCAGCAACTGCTGGCCCCTGATCTCCTCCTCCTGGAGGCGCAACCAGAACTGTACCCAGCGCCGGGCGCGGTGATCCTGCCACAGCTTCACTTCCGGACAGAGAAACTGCCGGCACACGGTGTTCCTATAAGCCAGGGGAATTCTGCACCCGATCTCCGGATGGTGAAACCGGCAGACCGCCCGATCGTCTGCTCTTTCGACAGCATTGATCCGGAACTGGTGCTCGAAGAGATCGGTGTACGGGCTATCCAACAGCTTAATCACAAAATCGTCGCCATTATTGCTGATAAAATACCCGATGTCGGTCAATAAAAATACAGGGCTGATCGCACAACAACCCTGTACCCTGTCGCGGGGACAACGTATGCAAAGGCTGCATTCGATGCCGCTCCGCATCCCCTGATTATGCAAGATAATTTCTGTGGTCTCCGTGATCAACCCTTCTTCAGTGAGTTTATCGTCGTTATGAAACCACTGCTCAATAATTGTCAACAACGCTCTTTTTCTGCTGGTCCTCGTCCTGATACCTGAGCAATCCCAAACGGCACAAGACCGTAGGGCTGTACAGGGCGGCAAAGATGCAGGTCACGCTGACGAGGGTTAAAAAGTATAGCCCCAGTCCGAGGGCCATCCCCATGCCGGCCGTTACCCACAGATTGGCGGCGGTGGTCAGACCGCGCACTGTGCCCCGTTCCTTCCAGATCATGCCCGCACCGAGGAAACCGATGCCGGTGACAATCTGCGCGGCCACCCGGCCGGGGTCCATCCGTAAGCTGTCAGCCTTTAAAACAGACAGGTTGGGCACCGCCTGCATGCCATAGGCACTGATAATCATGAACAGGGTAGAACCGATACACACCAGGGCATAGGTTCTGAGCCCCGCCGGCTTCTGGCGCCTGGAGCGCTCATAACCGATGATCAGGCCCACCACCAGGGAGGCCACCATTCTCACTATGATCTCCTGGTAAGAAAGCATGCCACCATCCCCTCTCCGGCGCCGGGCTTTCCCGGGTTCCCTTGACGCCATATTAACACAACAGGCCCTGGAGTCAATTGCCTTCATCTATGTAATATATGCCTTAAAGAATCGCTTCGATCAGGTCCTCTAGCTGCCGCAGGTTTCTGCATTCAAAAACCTGCCTGCAATACGGAGCATATACTTGCATGATGCTGTCCTCCTTGTCCCAGTTGTCCCTGGGTTGGGGATTGAACCAGATGATCCTCCTCACGTGATCGGCGATTTTCTGAAAATAGTCCCTCTCGTCCAGCCTCCAGTTGTTCCTGGCGTCACCCAGGATGATCAGGGTGCTGCGGGGATCAATTCCTGCCAGGTAATAGTTGGCAAACAAGGTGAATACCCGGCCATAGTCAGAAAACCCGGAATAGGAGAAATAGGCCTTGGCAAAAGCCTCTCCCAGTGCGGCTTCGATATCCTCGTTTTTAAAATAGAGGGTGGCCTCGTCCACCACATCGACGAATAAGAAGGAACGAACCGCCCGAAACCGGTTCTGGATGGTGTAGACCAACTGCAGCATGAATTCACTGAAGACGGCGACGGAGCCTGAAACATCGCAGAGCACCGCCAGTTCCGGCTTGCTGATTTTTTTCTGCCGGTAGCGCAGGCGCACCGGTGTCCCCCCGGTAAGCAGCGCCTGCCGGGCTGTTCTGCGCATGTCGATCTCCCCGCGCTTAGCCCGCCGGTATCGCCTGGCGTATTTGGAGGCCAGCTTGCGGGCCAGCTTGGTGATCCGGCGCCTGATCTCCTCCACCTCCAGGTTATCCAGGCGGTAGAACTCCTTCTCCTTCAGGTTGGCAGCAGTGGCGATGTCATCCAGAGCTTCGCTGCCAAACAGACTGACAAAGTGCTCCCCCAATAGCTGCTCGATCCGGTCTTCCAGCCATCCCAGGCTGGTAATCCACCGATCGTAAGCAATCTCGCTGAGGTTTTCCAGCAGCTTGGTTCTTTCCAGACGGTTGACACCCTCATACCAGCCGATCGCCACTTTGGCCCGGACCAGAGTTTCGTCCATGTTCTGCAGATCGGTCCTGGCCAGGGGTCCCAGGCTGTTTACCGCCACCTGCGCCAGACGTTCCAGCAGCGGTCGATTGTTCTCCTTGACTGCCCTGATCAACAACAGGAACGGCGATGCTCCGGCTCCCCGGCCGATGCCTGATCCATCGGCACTCCCAGCAAGCTCGGCCACTGTACTGGCGCTGTCACCAGCAGCTATTTCCACACTGCTGTTAGTCGCATTCGAAGCTTGCAGCGAACGGAAATAAAGGTGAAATAACCGGTCAAATAGGGGCTGGTCTGCATGGTCGGCGATCAGGATGGAACTCATGGCAATGTAAAAATCGTTCCAGCAGAAACCTACCTCCGACACCGCTTGGAGGACGCCAACTATCTGTGTAAAAGAGACATTGATACCGCCCCGGCGCAGCAGGCGGCAGAACTCTAAAATTTTTGCCTCCATGGCCCTGTTCCTTTACGTTTCTTTGTGCCCGGCTTAGTCCGGCATATAGGAGGAGACCTTGGGAGAGATCTTGGTGATATCGCTCTGGTACTTTAGCAGGATGCTCAAGGTGTTCTGGACGATCTCCTCGTCGATGAATTCAATACCCATGCTCAGCAGCGCCCTGGCCCAGTCGAGGGTTTCGGAGATGCTGGGCGCCTTCTTCAGCTTTTGCTTCCGGATCGCCTGCACGAAACACACGACCTGCTGCCCCAGAGCCTGCCCAATGCCGGGCACCTTCAGATGGATAATCTGAAGCTCCCGCTCGAAGCTGGGATAGTCCAGGTAAAGGTGAATGCAGCGGCGCTTCAGGGCATCCCCAAATTCCCGGAAGCTGTTGCTGGTGAGAATCACGATCGGAATCCCGTTAGCCTTGACGGTACCCAGCTCCGGTATCGTCACCTGATAATCCGACAGGATCTCCAGCAGAAAACTCTCGAACTCCTCATCGCTCTTGTCGACCTCATCGATCAGGAGGACGATCCGCTCATCGGCCAGCAGGGCCTCCAGCAGCGGCCGGTGCAGCAGAAACTCGGCGGAGAAAATGTCCTGCTTCGCTTCCGCCCAGGACCTGTTCTGGACCTGGTCAATATGCAGCCGCAGCAATTGTTTCTGGTAGTTCCACTCGTAAAGAGCCTTGGCCTCATCCAGCCCCTCGTAGCACTGCAGGCGGATCAGCCTGCTGCCGGTGGCCTGGGCGATCACCTTGGCCAGTTCCGTTTTGCCCACGCCGGCCGGACCCTCTACCAGAAGAGGCTTCTGGAGCTTCAGAGCGAGGTAGATGACCGTGGCAACGGGCCTGTCTATCAGGTATTGGCATTGGGACAACTGCTGCTGTAGCTCATCGATCGACGAAAACATCTTTTGTTTCTCACTCCTACCCGAGCCTAATAATTATGCGAACACAATAACTGGTCGCTCTTTTTATGTTGTCAAACTAGTTTAACCTCATTCACGAAACGGCAGGAGCCACTACTTGTTAAAAACGCTATTGGCCCCGGAGCCCCGGCCCCGTTCAAAGTGGTCGGTATCGTTCAGCAAACCCAGGATGCCGTAGCCGTCATAGTAATCGATGACATTCAGGGCGCCGTTATCCTGGCGGATTCTGAACAGATTGTTCAGGTCGATGCCCAGTAGGGCACAGATGATCGCCCGGATCGTTCCCCCGTGCGTCACCACTGCAATAGTAGCCGGATCATGCTTTTTGATCAGGCCGGCAACAGCGCTGTTGGCCCTGACTGTCAACTCCTGAAAGGACTCTCCTTCAGGAATACGGACCAATCCCGGGGAGGCGTGCCAATTATCCGCAATGTCGCTGTAACGGGTTTTGATCTCCTCAAAGGTCAGGCCTTCCCAAGCGCCAAAGTTGAGTTCCCGCAGCTCAGGCAGCGCCTGCACCGCCAGGCCGTGGGGCTCGGCGATGATGCTGGCCGTTTCCAGGGCCCGCTTGAGATCGCTGGCGTAGACCGCCTGTATCTCTTCATTGGCCAGGCGCCCGGCCAGCAGTTTTGCCTGAGTGCGTCCGGTATCGCTGAGCTCAATATCAGAATGGCCCTGGTAGCGTGCCGTATGGTTCCAGAGCGTCTGCCCGTGCCGCACCAACAACAATTTCATCAACGGTCTTGCCCCCCATGTATGGAATTGTATTCCAATATTTCAGATCTTCTGTGCCACGTACACGATCCGGGGAGACTGGTCGTGCGGATGCTCGAAGGTGAAGGCCTGATAGCTGTGCAGACTCGTAAAACCCTGTTCCGCCAACAGCGACCAGGCCTCATACGGTTCGTAGACCCGCTCCCGGTGCTGTTCGCGATACTGGCGGCGGCTATTTCCATCCTCAATCAGGCCCGACACCTCGATGCTCCAGATGCTCTCCGGCTCGTGGTATTCGGCCTGCCAGTTCATGGTGAATCCGTCCTCCTGGACCAGGGCCACGGACTGGTTGGAGGAGACGATGCGCGGCAGATAGTTGAGGTCGAAAATGAACAGGCCGCCCGGACCAAGATTCCGGTAAACTGCCTGAAATGCCCTGCGCAGGTCCTCGATCTTCACGATGTAGTTGAAGCCATCCTGGAAGCAGACTGCGAGATCGACCGGCAGATCCAGCTGCAGGTCGCAGATATCTTGTTGAAGAAAGGTGACCGCCAGCCCCCTGGCCTCCATCTTGGCCCTGGCGATCTCCAGCATCTCTGCCGACAGGTCTACTCCAAAGGTGCGATAGCCCCTGGCCGCCCAGGGGAGGCTGGAATTTCCCGTCCCACAGGCCAGGTCGGCAACGGCGCCGATCTGGCCCCGGGATTGGCTGACGATCTCCTCGATATAACTGACCCACGCCTCATAATCGATCCCCTGCATCAGCCGGTCGTAGAACAGGGCAAGCTGTGCATAATTGCGGTCCGTTCTCTTCGCCCCCGCTCCTGTTGTTAGTGAAGGAACTGTCTCCTGAGGACCTTTTCCAGATGCGCCAGGGTGTAGCACTCGTACATCTGGGCATATTTTTGAAACATGCTGACCGATCGCAGGTCCTTCCATTCATCATGCGGCAGGGTATTCAGCCAGAGAATCTCCTTGACCGACCGCTTGATGCCCGCCAACTCCTTTTCCGCCCGCTCCAGTTCGAGGGTTTTGGTATCACTGACCACCATGATCACGGTGTGCGGGGTAAGCAATAATGGGAAGCGTGACTGCAGCGTGTTCAGCGAGACCCCAAAATTGGTGCCCTTGCCCCAGATACGGCTCTTCCCGATCAATTCCGCCATGGTCACCTCGAAAGGCCTGATCCTTTTGAAGTATGGAGTCACCGGTTCCAGTTCTTCCGAAAAAATAAAACTTTCAATATGCCTGATCACGGCGCTGAGCCCATAGATAAACTGGATCACGAAGGCCGCATAGCGGGCCATCGACCCGGACACATCGCACAACAGCAGGATGCTCGGTTTCTGGACGCGTTTCTGCCTGTACTTGAGATTAAAAATAATGCCGCCGTAGCGGATGTTGGACTTGATGCTGTGCCGGAGGTCGATCTTGACCACTTTCTTGCTCATCCGGTAGCGCCGGGAGATCTTCGTGGCCATCTTCCGGGACAGCTTCTTGAGGATATTGGTCACCCTGGGCAGGTCGCGATCTCCGATCCGCTTCATGTCCTCGTAGAGCAGGTTGCCGTCGGTGTTACCGAGTTCCTGCCCAACTGCTGCCAGGATCTCGTCGTCAACGCCCGCCCCTGGCATGAGGGGCAGTTCTCCCTCCTCTGCCAAACGCTGCTTCCAGTAGCGCAACGATCCGCGCACCTGGAACTCCAGCATCGGTTTGAAGGCGTGGTGGCGGTCCTCTGGTAGAAAGCTGGCCTCCAGATAATTCTTAATCTTTCTCTTCTCTTCTTCGGCCAGCTGGGAATACAGCAGTTTTTCCTCCTCGCCGATCTCCAGCTGTTCGCCCAGATAGGTCAGGTCCTGCTCCGCCTCGGCAATGAGTTGCGCCCGCTCATCCTTGCTCTCCTGCCATTCCTGCTGTTGCTGCCGCTTCACTTCCGGAACAGCAAAGAAGCTGTCGAAGGCCCGGATGAAGACCGGCTCCTCTTCATGATTTTTCACCAGGGTTGCCTGCAGGGTGCGCCTTACATGCTCCTTCTGCATGATGTCGACCAGCTGGAGCGCCTTCAAGGCGGTAATGGTTTCCCCGGTGCTGACCGTGATTCCCAGGTGCCGCAGAATGTGCACAAAACGCGCCAGGTTGTTTTCCAGATAGTTCCGCAAGTCAGGGCCCTCTCTCTAATGGCGTTTTGCCTGTTCGCTGCGCACAATCTCCACCAGGCCTGCCGATCCTACCTGACCATTGAAGAGATCCAGGTCTTCTTTGTCCTTGAGCAGGAGGTTGATCGTCTTTTGCACCCACTCCGGCTCCAGCCGGGTGGCGCCATACAGCACCAGGGCATGAGCGAGGTCGAGAGCTTCGGAGATCGACGGCTTCTTCTTGAGGTCCAGGCTATGCCTCAGGCAGCTCATCGCCAGGGCCACCTCTTCGGCCAATCGCTCCCCGGCTTCCGGGACCTTGACCCTGATGATCCTGATCTCCTTCTCCACGCTGGGATAGTCGATATATAAAAAGACGCACCGGCGCTTCAGGCCGTCGGAGAGTTCCCGCTCACCATTGTTGGTGAGCACAACCATGGGGATGTGGCGCGACTTTATGGTGCCCAGTTCCGGTATGGAGACCTGAAAATCGGACAGCACCTCAAAGAGAAAGGCCTCGAATTCCTCGTCGGTCTTGTCGATCTCGTCGATCAGCAGGACCACCTTTTTGGGAGCCTGGATCGCTTTCAGGATCGGCCGCTCCAGCAAATACTCGGATGAGAACAGGTCTTGTTCGACGGCCTCCTCAGAGGCGCTCTCCCGGATCAGCTGGATCTTGATCAGTTGGCGCTGATAGTTCCACTCGTAGAGAGCCTTGTTCTCATCGAGCCCCTCGTAGCACTGGAGACGGATCAGGTCAGTACCGAACACCCCTGACAGCACCTTGGCGATCTCGGTCTTCCCCACTCCCGGCGCTCCGGTGATCAGGATCGGTTTTTCCAGACGGAGAGCCAGGTACACAGGTACGGTGATCTCATCCTCTGCGACGTAGCCATTTTTTTCGAAGCCTGAACGGAGTTGCTCGATAGTGATCTTATCTGGTTGCATAGCCTCACCTTATTATTATTATCAAGTCTTGATCATTGACTGCAGGAACAGGCGGGCACCTGAATGGCATCATCCGTGCCGGGTCTGCCATAGCCCTGTGGACTAATGTTCGCCGTACTCCTCAAGATTCCTGCCTGTTATCCGTCATGGCGTCGATGATGCGCTCTTTTCAGCTCTTCCACGACCTGGTCCGGGACCGCCACCGTCCCCAGGGCGGGGTATCTGTAACCAGGTCCGTGGTAATCGGTCCCGCCGGTCATGATCAGGTGATCAGCCTGGCAGATCTGCTGATACCTGGCCGTATCCTCAGGCGTGTGAAAGGGATAGAAAACCTCGATCCCCTGCAGACCATGGCTGACAAATTCGGGGATCAGGTCATCCTTTCTGGCCAAGCCCGGGTGCGCCATCACCGGAACACCTCCCGCGTTCAGGATTTCCTCGATCGCCATGAACGGGTCCAGCTTATGGTGGCCAATATAGGCTGATTTTCCGTTGCCGAGGTAGCGCTCGAAGGCCTCTGCCACCGAGGAGACATATCCCTCTTCGCACATTACCTGGGCGATGTGTGGCCGGCCGATGGTGGCCCTGCCGGCCACCCTTTGCAGGTGGCCATAGTCGATCCTGATCCCCAGCCTCGCCAGCCTGTCGATGATCATCAGCGCCCTGTTCTCCCGGGCGCTCCTCAGGGTGGCCAGAGTGTCTGCCAGGCGCTTCGAACTAAGGTCGATATAATAGCCCAGAATGTGTATTTCCCGGCCTGCCAGGTCAGTGTTCAGTTCGATCCCCGGGATGACCTCCAGACCGCCTGAGCCAGCCGCCTGCCGCGCTGGCTCAATCCCGTCTACAGTATCGTGGTCGGTCAGCGAGATCGCCCCGAGCCCGATTGCCTGAGCTTGTTGAACAATTTCACCAGGTGTCCATCTGCCGTCCGAGGCAGTGCTGTGTATATGCAGATCCGCTGGCATGCCGCCACTCCTTTGCCCGGTGACTACCTCTCCGGCAGCACTGATCTGAGCACCCGTAGACAGTTTAGTCCGCAGATCTTGCCGATGGAGGCGTCACCATATCCCCGGTCCCGGAGAGCGGCGATTAGCACAGGGAAATCTGTGACATCGTGAACTCCGGAGATGAGTTCATCTGTCCCATCGAAGTCACAGCCAAATCCCACGTAATCGTCACCCACCAGTTCGCAGATGTGATCGATATGGTCGATCAGCGAGGGTGGCCCGGCGCCCGGAGGCCCAACAAACTGCGGAACCAGGTTGACGCCCACCAGTCCGTCTTGCTGGGCGATAGCTTTGATCTGCTGATCTGTAAGATTGCGGGGATGCTCGCGGATCGCTCCACAGTTGGAATGGGAGGCGATCACCGGCGCGCTGCTCTGCTCCAGCGCTGCCCAGAAACCGGCCTCTGACAGGTGGGAGACATCTACGATCATGCCCAGTCTATTCATCTCCTGCACGACCTGGCGTCCAAATCTCGTCAGACCGCCGCCTGACCGGCTCTCATCAACACCATCCCCCAATTCGTTGCGGTTGTTCCAGGTCAAGCCGAGACCCCGCACCCCCAGTCGGTGCAGAGCCCGCAGAATCCGGACCTCCCCCTCCAGGGGTTCTCCTCCCTCTATCGTCAGGAGAGCGCCAAGCTTGTCTGTGGCCAAGCACTGCTCCAGATCGTGGCGGGTGGTAATCACCATGGCGCCGCCCTCTTCCCTCAAGGATTCCGACGCATAATCCAGCAGCCGCAATACCTGGTATAACGTGCGTCCGGGATGGTAGGCGCGCTCGGGGAAGAGGGCGAAGAACTGGATCTTGATCCCCGCCTGCCGCAGTCTGGGTAGGTCTGCCTGACCCTGCTGAGAGCGTTGCGCCAGATCGCGCCCGGTCTTATGGGCCTCAGATACTGAATCACAGTGCATATCGACGCAGATCATCCGATCGCTCCTTATTCCTAACATAAAAGCCTGTTTATTTCCCTCGAAATAAACAGGCCATCATTAAGCCTGAAAACACAGCAACTATCTCGGTTCGACAATCAGCTTGATGGCAGTCCGTTCCTCTCCATCAATGATTATATCGGTAAAAGCGGGGATGCAAATGAGGTCGACACCACTGGGAGCTACAAAACCTCTGGCGATGGCTACTGCTTTCACAGCTTGGTTTAGGGCTCCTGCTCCGATTGCCTGAAGTTCTGCGGAACCCTTTTCCCGCAACACTCCGGCTAGAGCACCTGCTACCGAGTTAGGGCTGGATTTTGCTGCAACCTTCAATACATCCACGTTTCAACCTCCCCTTTGTTGATTCTTACACCACTGTTCTTAAAAACAAATACTTGCAATTTATCATAACATTGCTATTTGCAGATTGCAACCGATACCTATTCGTCCTTTACCACCTGGATTCTCAGGATTTCTCGCGCCCTTCCACTGCACTCATCGACCTCTATGGCCACTGCGTTCAGTTGCAAGGGACCGCTTGCCACTTCAAAGCGTACCGGCCTGAGGCCGATCAATTTATCCAGAACCAGATCGGTCCGCACACCCAGGATCGAGTCTCTTGGTCCGGTCATGCCAACATCGGTAATGTAGGCCGTTTCCCTGGGAAGAATTCTTTCATCGGCAGTCTGAATATGGGTATGCGTGCCCACCACTGCAGTGGCCCTGCCGTCCACATACCATCCCAGAGCATTTTTCTCCGAGGTAGCCTCGGCATGAAAATCGATAATAATAATCGGGGTTTCATTTTTCAGAAGGGGAATGATCTGGTCTACTGCCCTGAAGGGGCAATCCAGGGGCGGCATAAACACCCGTCCGGAGAGGTTGACAACGCCAATCTGGCAATTGGCCTTGCGAGCCAGGGTATAGCCGCTTCCGGGTGAGTCCGGTGGATAGTTGGCGGGCCTGATAATCCTGTAGTCTCTATCGATGAAGTTGTAGATATCCTTGTTATCCCATACGTGGTTGCCCATCGTCAGCACATCGATACCGGCACTGCAAAGATCATCGGCTATCTCCTCGGTGATGCCGTTGCCTCCTGCAGCATTCTCGCCATTAGCAATGGTGAATCTGGGCTCATATTTTTTTTTTATGGCGGGGAGCAGTTCATGGATCGCACGCCGTCCGGGACGACCAACAATATCCCCAAGGAACAATATTTTCAAGGAATAGGATACCTCCCCGGCCTAACCGGTTACTTGTTAAAAACTAACACCCGGCCCTCGTCCCGCAGGGCGATCAGCCTGCTGTTGGTGCTCGCCTCTCTAGTATGCTCCAGCATGCGCCCGATTAACTCTTCCTGAAGAGTCAGATCATCGGTGAGCAGGTCTTCCTCTTCGTTGGCGATCAGATCTCCCTCAAACTGCTCCTTGAGCAGGGCGATGATCAGGGCGACCTCCTTCTGGGTGAGAGTGAGCACGTCCCTTTGAAATTCTAGAGTGGTGAAGCAGTCCTGGGTCTGAAAAGAGAAAGTGCAGACTTCTACATCCTTGTTAATTAAATAATAATACGCTTCCAGCGATTGGCGCATGTGTTTCTTAAAGTCCCCGATCGCCCCTGAGTTCAGCGAACTGGAGAGGTAGAAGGTGAATTTGACCAGATTTGTCTTGGGGTCCAGATTGATAGTACCGATTTCCGGATAGCAGAGCAAGATGGAAGTGAGCAGGTTCGCAATATGAGAAACGCTGCCGTCCTTTCTTTGTACTTTTGCCATTATTCATTTTCCTTCCTGGAGAACAGATTAATCTTTCTCAAAAGCCTAATTGCTAGTTATTCGTCAGCATTCTTGCAAATCCTGCTCTGGGCAATTTCCTTTTCCTAGCATAGAAAACTTGTTTTTCCCAATGGATAAAAAAAGCCCGCTACGAGGCGGGCCTGTGTTCGTTTGGCTATTTGGCGTAGTCTATGTTGCGCGTTTCTCTGATCACAATAACCTTGATCTGTCCCGGGTATTCCAGTTCGCTCTCAATCTTTTTA
>JBEKKU010000054.1:0-15405 GCA_050010575.1 Thermacetogeniaceae bacterium
CTACGTCGTCGGCTCCGGCATTTTCACCGTACTGGGTACGGTGCCGCCGGTTCTGGGCGGCCCGGGTCTGGTGGACCTTTTGACCAAGGGAGCCGAGGGAGTGCTGGGGGCGGTCTTTGCGGTTGAACCGGACCCCGGTCAGGCAGCCCGGCTGATCCTTAATCATATTGCCGCCAAACGCAAGGCCCTCGGCCTGGAGACATAGACCAACCGGTCTAGGCATGTTGAGTAGCGCTCTGCGCCTGCTTGTGGCAGCACAGGACAGATGTGGGGGAGAGGGGGTAATGCGTATGGACGAAGCTGAGGTACAGGATCTTGTTGCCAGGCACCAGGAACAAAATGGCAGGGTGACGGCAATCCTGGAAGAGCTGCAGCAGCGCTGCCGCTATCTGCCAGAACAGGCGCTCCGCCTCGTGGCTGGAGAGTTGGGCCTGCCATTGGCACAGCTTTATGGGGTGGCCACCTTTTATGCAACCTTCAGCCTGGAACCGAAGGGTGAACACCTGATCTCTGTCTGTCATGGCACCGCCTGTCACATTAAGGGAGCCAGGCGTCTCACCGAACGCCTGGAGCGCGAACTGCAGATTAAGCCCGGACATACCACCCATGATGGGCAGTATACGCTGCAGTCCGTGCACTGCCTGGGCTGCTGCAGCCTGGCCCCTGTGGTCAGCGTTGACAGTCATGCTTACGGCCGCCTAAAACCGGAGGCGATCCCGGAGGTCCTGACGACGGTACAGGGAGGCGAGGGCCAGTGAGTGTTACGGACACATTATTGGAGTCGTTGCGGCGCCAGGGTATGCTCACCCTGTACCCGGATCGGGTCAAGATTGCCGTCGGCCGGGCTACCTGTGGACTGGCGGCTGGATCAGACAGGGTCTACCGTTATCTTAAAGAAGAATCCAGCCGGCGTAAGCTGGACGTGTTGGTGGCTTCAACCGGCTGCCTGGGGTGGTGCCAGCAGGAGACGCTGGTGACAGTGCAGGTACCGG
The DNA here is from genome assembly GCA_050010575.1 of Thermacetogeniaceae bacterium. Lineage (GTDB taxonomy): Bacteria > Bacillota > DSM-12270 > Thermacetogeniales > Thermacetogeniaceae > Palsa-1188. The sequence goes on from JBEKKU010000054.1 coordinate 993, forward strand.
GCCAGCCGCGCCTGGTATACAGCCGGGCCGACGAGGCCCTGGCGGGCCAGATCCTTGACGGGGTCTCTGAGGGTGTTTTGCCAGAAGTCAGGCTGTTGGGAAGGATCTATGCGGACGAAAACCTGCTGTCCGGGCAGCGGATTTTTCTGACCGGAGAGCCGGAGTCCGACCCGGTCCTGGACAAGGTTCCTTTTTATGCGCCCCAGTTGAAGATCGTCACCAGGAACTGCGGCTACATCGACCCCGGCAGCATTGCCGAATATGTTGCCCGGGGCGGCTACCTGGCGCTATGGAAGGCCTTGCAGATGCAGCCGTCCGGGATCATAGACGATATTACCAGTTCGGGTCTGAGGGGGCGGGGGGGCGGCGGCTATCCCACTGGCCGCAAGTGGCAGCTCACCAGGCAGCAGCCTGCCGATATCAAGTATATCATCTGCAATGCTGACGAAGGGGACCCGGGCGCCTACATGGACCGGAGCGTCCTGGAGGGTGATCCCCACACCGTCCTGGAGGGAATGATCATCGGAGGTTATGCCGTAGGCGCCCCATCAGGGATCATCTACGTACGCTCAGAGTACCCGCTGGCGGTGGCCCAACTCCAGGAGGCAATCCGCCAGGCCAACGAGGTGGGCATCCTCGGAAAAAACATCTTCGGCTCCGGCTTCAGCTTCCAGTTGGAAGTGGTCAAGGGGCAGGGGGCCTTTGTCTGCGGGGAGGAAACAGCCCTCATCGCCGCCATTGAGGGCAAAACCGGGGAACCCAGGCCGCGCCCGCCCTATCCGTCCGAGGTCGGCCTCTGGGGCAAACCAACCTGCATCAATAACGTGGAAACCTGGGCGAACGTGCCTCCCATTATCATGCGGGGCAGCGCCTGGTTTGCAGGTATAGGAACGGAATCGAGCAAGGGAACCAAAGTCTTTTCCCTGGTGGGCGATGTTCGCAACAACGGGCTGGTGGAGATGCCGATGGGGGCCACCTTGCGCCAGATCGTGGCTGGCGCCGGTGGGGGCGCCGGACGCTTTGCCCTCAAAGCAGTGCAGACCGGAGGCCCCTCTGGAGGATGCATTCCGGCCAATCTGATGGATTTGCCGGTAGATTATGAGTCGCTGGCCGGAGCCGGTTCAATCATGGGCTCCGGCGGTATGGTGGCCATGGACGAGCGCACCTGCATGGTCGATGTGGCGCGCTTCTTCATCTCTTTCACCCAGGAGGAGTCCTGTGGCAAGTGCACTGCCTGCCGGGAAGGCACTTGGCAGATGCTGCATATAATCAACCGGATCGTCGAGGGCAAGGCCGTGATGGAGGAGTTGGAGGTTCTGGAGAAGCTGGCCCTGGTCGTGAAGGACACCTCGCTGTGTGGGCTGGGGCAGTCAGCCCCGACCCCGGTCTTGAGCACCCTCAGGTACTTCCGGGATGAGTACGGGTCCCACATCCGGGACCGCTTCTGTCCGGCCGGGGTCTGCAAGGGTCTGTTCCGCCTGGTCATTGACCAGGATACTTGCACCGGCTGCGGGCGTTGCGTCGAAGCATGTCCGGCGGAGGCAGTCCGCACAAGCAGGTCCGAGGCGGACCAAGGTCTAACTACTAAGTATCTGATAGATCAGGAGCGCTGTATCCAATGCCGCTCCTGCCGGGATGTTTGCGCTTATCGGGCGATCCGGGTGGTTCCAAGGGAGGTGGCTGCAGATGCAGATCGTCATTAATGGCCTGGATGTTCCTGTCAAGGAGGGGCAGACTGTGTTGGATGTCGCCCACCAGGTGGGGATCTGGATCCCCACCCTGTGCCATCACCAGGGTCTGGAGCCCTATGCGGCTTGCCGGCTCTGTCTGGTGGAGGTCGACTCCGGCGGCCGGCAGACTCTCGCTGCCTCCTGTGCCCTGCCGGTGGCTGACGGAATGGTAGTGGAAACCGACACCCCCCGAGTACGACAGGCTCGGGAGATGATCATGCAGTTGCACCTGGCGTCAACCCAGGATTCACCCAGGGTGCAGGAGTTGGCCCGGCTTCTGGGGATCGAACAGCACGGGCTTGCAAGACACGGGGAGTGGCGGTGCACCTTATGTGGCCTCTGTGTCCGGGCCTGTCATCAGGTAGGTGCTGACGCTATTGGCTTTACCTATCGAGGGTCGCGGCGCCGGGTGACAGCACCCTTTCGGGCCCAGGCGACTGACTGCCTTGGCTGCCAGGCCTGTGCCGAGGTATGCCCCAGTGGCATAGTGGTGTTCTCGGAGGCAGGCGGCCGGTTGCTTGGCCCGCACTGGCACTCCGATGTACGCATGATCAACTGCGCTGGCTGCGGCAAGTATTTTTTGCCCCAGCCGTTGGCCGGACGCTTGCAACAGCTTGGCCTGGAATTGATTAACACTGATCGCTGCCCCGAGTGCCGACGCAAATTGGCTGGGGACAGACTGGCAACGGAGGCCGGACGTGCCGATGGCCACCACGCCGAATCATAGGGCATAGCAATTTTGATCGCTATCGGTCAATAAAATAGAGCGCTGCCACCACAACCCCGATCACCACTACAATCTGGCGCAGCATTTCCGGCCTCACGTGCCCCGCCAGTTTTCCGCCAAGCGCTCCACCGAGCAACGTCGACATGATCATCACCAGGGCTACAGGCCAGACAATCATGCTCGAAAACAGGAAAAATACAGCGGCCGCCGTATTTGCGCTGAACGAGATCGCCTGCTTGAGAGCATTAAGCCGCGTCAAGGAGTCATCGATGGTTAGCCCTAAAACTGCAAGCAGGATCACGCTCAGCCCTGCCCCGAAGTATCCCCCATAAATGGCTGCCAATCCTACCAGCATCGGCAGCCATAAATCTGAGCCTGTTGCAGATCCGCTACTCTGCGCCCGGCGATTCAACCAGTCACGCACCGGTTTTTGAAGCGCCAGCAACCCTGCAGCGATCAGGATCAGATAGGGCACCAATACGCCAAAGAGTCGCTCATCGGTGTTCTGCAAGAGCAGGGCGCCGAACAGTCCGCCCGCTACACCAGCCGGCAGGAGTAGCCATAGCCGCCTCGCCTGCCCCCGTAAGTCTTGGAACTGGGAGAGAATACCTCCAAGGTAGCCGGGACATAGAGCCACTGTGTTGGTCATATTGGCAGCTACAGGTGGTATGCCCATCGCAATAAGCACCGGGAATGTGATGAGAGTGCCGCCGCCGGCGAGAGCGTTGATGGCGCCGGCCGCCAGCGCAGCTAGGGCAATCAACGTATAATCCATAAAGTTGAGCATTCTTCTGCCCTCGTCCTCTTTCCTGGATCCAGGTAACGGCCTGAATTCAAGCACGGATTAATACGGCTGTTATTAAAAAGGCAATAACGCTATTGACGATAATACTTATACGAAGGAAAATATGATCAAAATAAAAGCATCTGCGTTGCCTTAAACGGGTTCCGATTGTCAAGCCTTGATCCGGCCGGAGATAACCATAAAAACAACGAGGCGCAGCGATCATCCATTTCCATGCTCTTATTTTAGCCCATTATCATAGCTCTGGGCTACGCTCTATAAAAACATTAACAAGGCGCCATATCTCTGTTATTCAGAGCACTATCGCTCGTCATGACCCGGTAGCAGGTGGACATCCTTCTCGATGACCAGGACACCATCCACGGGCTCCACAATGCCTCTTGAAAAAAGAGAGGAGGTTCGCGTGACAATTCATCTGCTGGACCCGATCCAGATCGGAAGCATGTATCTGAACGACCGCCTGGTCATGCCGCCAATGGCCACAGGCAAAGCCACGACGGACACGGACAGCCTAGCTGTTTATTATTCACCATGAAGATGAAAAACTGCGTTAGATGCGGTAACGAGATACTGGATATAGCGACGTCCTGCCACTTTTGCGGCGCCCGCCAGGGAACAGGAAAGCAGGCTGGGCCATGCGAGCTGGTGCGCACGGTCAATATCGAGGCCGGCATGCCATTGGTGGAGGAAGGTCTGGCGCGCCTCGAAGGTGAACTGACGCGCGCCAGGCAAGCTGGCGTCCGTGTGTTGCGCGTGATTCATGGATGGGGTTCTACCGGAACAGGCGGGGCGCTTCGCGATGCCTGCCGGGCATTCTTGAATAGGAAGCTCTACACCCGCCAGATCGCCGCTATCATATATGGCGATGACTACTCACCGTCAACAGATGCGGGTCATGATCTGATGAACCGCTGCCCAGAACTTCGCAGCAGTATGCGTTCAGACAATCACAACCCCGGTATCACCTTTATCGTGCTCTAGCAAAGAAAAGCCCAGCCCCATCGGAAAGAAATAACACTCTCTGGCACAGTCCAGCCTATAGAAGTGTTTTTAATGAATAGAGGGAGGATTGTCCTATGAGTACGGAAATTTATTATTTTTCTGGAACTGGTAATTCGTTGCATGTGGCTAAAGAGTTACAAAAACGAATTCCAGAAACAGAACTTATACCGCTTGTGAGTCTAATAAACAAAGGTGTTATAAAAACCAAGGGAGAAACGGTAGGGTTTGTGTTTCCTATCCGTTTTATGACAGTTCCTGTAATTGTAAAGAGTACTATTAAGAAACTTGATTTAACATCAAGCAAGTATATATTTGCAATAGTGACACGGTGCGGTACTCCTTGTAGCACTGCATTCACTAAAATTGAAAATATGTTGAAGAAACGAGGTAAGCATATAGATTCATATATAATTCTAAATATGGCTAGCAATGACCCGAAATTTAGTAATTGGCACCCAGCTACAAAGGAAGAAATAGCAGAGTTTGAAGCTGTAATTCAGAATAGACTCAACATGATGCAAGATATTATAATAAATAGAGCAATATATCAGGAAAAAGACGCTCATATTATTTATCCTGTTAATTATTTTATGGAACAATTGGGTTCTTTTCTTGCCGATACTTCATTGAATAGGAGAGAAAATTTTTTTATCGATTCAAAATGTTCAGGCTGTGGAATATGCGAAAAAGTTTGTTTATCCCAAAGGATAAAAATGATTGATGAAAAACCTGTATGGCAAAATAATGTCGAGTGTTATTTTTGCTATGCGTGTATTAATTATTGTCCTGAACAATCAATTCAAATTAGCTCCAATCGTTTTTTAAAATCTTATACTGATATTAACGGAAGATACCATCACCCGGAGTCAACGGTAAATGATATAGCTGGGCAAAAATGCCTCCCTACGTGTTCTTAACTGTGGAGGAAGGCGGAAGCCATTAAGACTGTCGTAGTGTAGGACCGGAGACGCGAGCGCTCTCTACCGCTGAGGCATCATGCGCGGCGACAGCAGTAGAGGTAGTGGAATTATAATAAGGGTTTCTCCGAGCGTAGCCGGAAAACCCCGTTCAGACGTACAGCCTGAATACTCCACACAGGCTGATTAAAATAAATGGTGGTATTTATTTCTTGCTATAGTAATTATTATGTGTTATGCTTGCGCAGGCATGTTAAAGAGATCAGGGAAAACTTAAAAGTTCTTGCGCCCCTCCTGTTCGGCAGTATGGACAAAGGCACTTGAAGGTAATTCCGCTTTTGCATGAACTAGCATGGAAGGAGGCGCAATCTTAATGGAAGGTAAAGTAAAGTGGTTCAACGCTGATAAGGGCTTTGGCTTCATCGAGAAGGAAGAGGGTGGTGACGTGTTCGTCCATTTCTCTGCTATTCAGGGTGAAGGTTATAAATCCCTTGATGAGAACGAAAAAGTCAGATTTGATGTCACTCAAGGCGATCGTGGACCTCAGGCGAGCAACGTCGAGCGCCTGTAAGGTTTAACCAGCAAAAGACTCTCTCCAACTAAAATTGGAGGGAGTTATTTTTTTTACTCAAATACTTCTCCAGTAACCAAGTTGAAGTGGAGCAATTTTGGCTGAGCCACAATTTAAATCCCACGCCCTGGATGGCTATATTTAGTAATGTCAAAGCTACTAAAATGTTTTCAGTTATTGATCGGCAGCGAGGCGCAGCCCTGCCTCTTTGGGGAACGTGGTGGCTATATGTGGTATAATGGTACTAATAGAGAGGGGATTATTATATGGCGTTAAACTTAATGTGGACCAAGTGCCAGGGTGATGTTTGGGGGAGCCTGAATAACATAAACCTTACTCACCCATATTTAGACAACATAGAAGGCGTGTACATAATATGGCATGGTGGCAGGAACCCACGGGTTGTCCGGATTGGGCAGGGAGTTGTGCGGGATAGATTGAAAGCGAACCGGAATAACAAGGATATTATGCAATACAAAAACAGCGGTCCGTTACATGTGACCTGGGCAACAGTAAGCAATCGATACCGTGATGGAGTGGAAAGATACCTTGCTGAAAGGCTGGATCCGTTGGTTGAGGATCGCCTCCTAACGGCGCTGCCAATAGAAGTGAATTTACCGTATCAGGGGATCGCGAAACAACAATAAACAGCTAAGCCATGGCAGAATTAAACCACATTTTTATCAAAACACTTCAAATTACTAGCTCGATATGTTCAGATTGCTGGTGCGAGATGTGTGCCGCTTTTTTTAAGATGGTATTCTCCTCTTCCCAATCACGTATCTTTCGTTTTAGATCGGCGACCTTTTCATCTAAGCTGTGTCTGCGGCCACTACCGGGAAAGGCTTAATAAAGACACCCCTGACGTTATTATAACTATACGTCCGGGCTATTTGTGTTTACAATACTGGGTACACCCCAGTCCTTGACCTTTGAATAATTGATCTCATAATTACATAGAACCGGTAGACAAGCACCTGACATTGAATAGAAATGAGGAGATATAAGAATGCCCAAACTACTGGTGCAGGTTTGTGGAGATCCGACCGTTAATTGGCTGAGCGTTCGCAATGAAGAATACATCGATAGCGGCGGTGTACACTACTGGCTGTCATCCCAATCGGTTCCCAGGCTGCGCTTGAACTCTCAGGCGGGCGGATCGGCGCTGTTCTACCAGTTGCTAAAAGAAATGATCTCCGCCGATAAAGCAGACGTCGAGGGTCCAATTCTTGATCAAAGGCTGCTGGATGATCCAAAGAACAGCGAGATCACCACCTCCTGGACAGTTTGGCGGGCATTTCTGAATCAAGACCGTTCCAGGCCGCCTTTCCGCCTTTCTAAATTGCGAGAGTATGAACCCGGCCTCTGGAACTATGATGACCACAAGCTGGCAGGTTATCCTGAATTGCTCGTGATCGACGATAACGGATTGGGTTTTCGTGATGCAATTAAGGGGTGGCCGGAAGCCCTGGATCATAATCCCGATCTGAAAAAGCCCGAGCAGATCATTTTAAGGCTGGCCAAGTATAACGATGGACGGGATAATCCTCTTCTCCAAAGGCTTCACGACATTGGGCTGGCCAAACGCACCACCATCATGACCTCTATCGTCGAGATACGCAGTTGTGCGGAAAAGATCGGGGTTTCCCAGTCCTGGGAACGGACGTTTGAGGAGATCGTCAAGGCGGTCCTCAGTCCAGCCTGCCCCTATGTCGACAAAGAAAACAAGCTGGCCTTTCACCAGGTAATCGTTACCGTAGGAGCGAGCGGAGCGGTGATCGTCGGGCAGGACCACAACTCCCTGATCTTCGATCGCTTCGGACAGGAAGATGATTTTACGCGACGCCTGCAAGGTCAGATGATCGGCTACAACACCTGTGTAATGGGCGCACTGGCAACCGCCTGGACAAACAGGCCTCATGCGGTTAACTGGGCTGCAGCTACTCGTGCCGGTATCGGGCTGGCTCGCCTGCTCCATGTCGAGGGTTATGAAATAGTCAATGAAGGGGATCGCCATCATCTCCAGTTTCCCTGCAAGAGGTTGGCGGCAGCCTACAATAATCTACCAAAACGGGCAGAATGGCCCATGGGCTCAGGCATAATCTGGGATCTTGGCATCTTCAAAGACGTCAAGGGCATTACCAACAGCAAGCAGAGGCTGGGCAAATGGTCAATTCTTGAAGAGTCAATCAAAGAAATTAATATAATAAAAGACATTAAACAAAAAGATGGCGTTGTCTCCAGGTCAAAAGAGTATGATGCGGTGGCCGAATGCGCCAGAAGGATCGTGAAGGATGGTCCACGGGCAGCTCTGTCCGTTGCCCCCATCGAAATCGTGGGCAATTGGCGCAGCGCAGACCGCCATGAAATCGAAGGAGTCCGTAGCGTCAACAATGCGATCAGGGATTACCTGACCAAGAATAATAGCAAAACCCCTTTATGTGTTGCCGTTTTTGGGCATCCCGGTTCGGGCAAGTCCTTTGCGGTCAAGGAAATAGCCAGGGGTTCAGGCATCGACAACGATGCCCAGTTAGATTTCAACCTATCCCAATTTGAATCGCCGCAGGAGCTTTCCATTGCTTTCAACCAGATCAGAGACCTGAACCTGAAAGGAAAAACACCGCTGGTTTTCTGGGACGAGTTCGACACTCCCTGCCAGGGTAGGCCCTTGGGATGGTTGCGATACTTTCTGGCACCGATGCAGGATGGGGAATTTACAGAACAGGGAAGAGTACGCCCCATAGGGGGCGGCATCTATGTTTTTGCCGGGGCGACGAGACCGTCTTTTGATGCGTTTTGTGCCGGCGCCAGCCAGGAGGACCTCGAAGCAAAAAAGCCTGACTTCGTCAGCAGGCTCAAGGCCTACATTGATGTGCGCGGAATTAATGGCAATCCTAACACCATCGAGGATAGGATGTACATGATCCGCCGGGCGTTTTTGATGAACCACTATCTGGAAACCGATGCCCCTCAAATCAAAAAGAACAAAGAGTTTCAAGTCGAAGAGGGGGTACTGGATGCCTTTCTAAAAATCAGCCGCTACAGGCATGGCGTCCGTTCGTTGGAAACCCTGGTCAAGATGAGCAACTTCATCGAGAAGCAAAAGTACGAGTTGTCCAGTTTGCCGCCGGATCATATTTTACAGATGCATGTCAATGCAAAGGAGTTCACTGATCTCACTGAAATGCGGTATCGCGATATTTTGCGGGTCGGTAGCATCGGGCACATTGGTCTTGATCCGGACAAGATGGCAGATCTGCAAACAGGCATTGCTAATGCCGTCAATTTTATTGAGCAAGCGTTTCCTGAGCGTAGTCTCACGGCATTTTCGTCCTTGGCGGCGGGAGCCGACCGTATCGTGGCCAGAACTCTTTTAAAAAATGAAAGCGCGAGACTCGTTGCTGTCCTACCGGTTCCCCGTGAGGACTATATCAACGATTGGGGCTCTACTGATGACCACCACGTAGATTATGAAGGCGCTGAACTGAGGCAGGAGTTTCGTAACTGGTTGGCTGAGCGAGCCATCGAAATCATAGAAATGCCACCTGCTGTAACAAGGCGCGCAGCTTATTTAAAAACAAGCTATTTTATTATGGAGCATAGCGATGTGATGGTTATACTCTGGGACAGCAAGAAGGCGCAGGGTAAAGATAGCATGCGAGACATGGTCGAACAGGCGAAAAAGCTCGGTAAGCCAATTATTCATATCTGGGCAGGAAATTACAAGGAAGAGATAAAGAGCATAACAGACATCGGGAACAAACAGGGCAAGTATAGGCACATGAATTTCCCGGGGCAGCCGAAGGGGAAATGGATCAACGAATGAGGAGGGGATGAGCATGAGCCGATTTACCGAAACAATCACTCAAACGGCACAGAGACTTTATCAAGCGGTATCGCGTTTTCCGTTAACCGTCATCTGCCTGGTCTGTACTTCTATCCTGCTCTGTTATATGATTTCTCTCCACAAAGCACCCGAGCTGGTCATACAAAAGCTCATGTATACCTTTTGGTTGGGTTCCTTTCTTGGAGTGGCCGCCCAGTTCCTATGTGAACGTTTTAAGCGGTTGTTAAAAATGCGGTTGATCGTGTACGCCATATCGTCTCTGCTAATCGTGAGCTATTACTTGATTCTATGGCCCGCTCCGACCATCAGTTTCCAGGTTTCGATCCGCACGCTCGTCGCTGTTTTTGCCATGTTCTGCGCTTTTATATGGGTTCCGTCATACAGGAGTAGTTCCGATTTTAATTCCATTGCGCTGATCCATTTCAAATCAGCTTTTACATCCGTGTTGTACTCAGCCGTCCTCTCCGCCGGTTGTGCCAGTATTATTGCCGCTGTTGATACGCTGTTATTCAGTGTCAACAGAGACGCCTATTCTTACATGCTCACTATCGTATGGGTGCTATTTGCGACCCTGTATTATTTGTCGATGCTACCTCGTTTCAATGCTGAAGAGGATGCCGATCGAGAATATACCCTGCAGGCCGCTCAATATCCCCGTTTTCTAGAAATCCTGGTTTCATACATCGCCGTGCCGCTGGTAGCCGCTTATACCCTGGTTTTAACGGCCTATTTCATCAAGATCTTAGTGACCCTCCAATGGCCCTCTGGGCAGCTGGGAGGCATGGTGCTGGCATACTCCGCGGCAGGCCTGATCATCTATGTGCTCGCCAGCCCGCTGGCAAACCATTTTTCCGCTCTATACCGGATGATCTTTCCCAAGGTTCTTATTCCCGTGGTGATTATGCAGCTGATCTCCGTAAGTATACGCTTGAACGCCTATGGCGTTACGGAGCCCCGTTACTATATCACGCTGTTCGGTATATTCTCTATCGTGTGCGGGATTGCGCTCAGCTTCAGACCGGTATCCAGAAATGGCCTGATCGCCATTCTAGCAGCCGGATTCGCCATCTTTTCGATCATCCCTCCAGTAGATGCCTTCACAGTGTCCCGAAACAGTCAGATTTCCCGCTTGGAAAGCATGCTCCAGTCAGAAGGCGTCCTGGTGAATGGCAAGCTCAGTCCCAAAGCAGACGTGTCTACAACCTTAAAACTGGAATCTACCAACATCCTCGATTACCTGTTCAACCGTGGTTATATCAAATATATACACTGGCTGCCGGCTGATTTTAAACCCTATGACCAGATGAAAAACGCCTTTGGTTTTGATCAGGTTTATGCGGGTGCTATTGTAAACAACAATTTCTATGCCAACATGGATATCCAACAGCCGGTGAATATTCAGGGTTATGATATGCTTGTCAATGCCAATTCCGATCGGGGAATGACTCGGGCAGGTCAACAACCGGCGATTGATTTTGAAGTTCGTGGCATCAAGTACAAGCTTATACTGGACCGGTTATCTCCTCAGGAAGTTCGGGTATCTATTAGAAACGCCGCTGGAATCGAGTTGGTGGGGACGGGTCTGTATGACTTCGCCACATCTCTCTCAGGAGCCAGTAACCGGCCCAAAGAAGCCCTTTCTCCTGAAGCCGTGTCCTTGAAAGTGGAAAAAGACGGTTATAAACTGCTCATCATGCTGCAGAATGTCAATATCACTTACGGTGGTACTGACGCCGGGGCGGATTACAATCTATTCATCATGTTCGGCGCACCAACATCTTAAATGAGCAGCGGGGACAACCTAAACTGTCTGCCTCTTTCTGCCCGGCCGGGACCTGCTGATCGCCAGCGACATGCTGCTTTATAATAACGGAGCGCTGTCCGGGCCTCCGCCAGAATTCACCCCGGACCCGGAGGCGGCGCAGGCATCGCTATACAAGGTCTCGGAGTTGTCTTTCCAGCACATGTGCGGGTATCATGGGAGCTTTCTCTCCGGCAACGCCGGCAACCAACTGCGCTCCTACCTTAAAAAAAGCCTATAATAACAAATAGGAGACCGGATTTTCCAGTGTTGCAGCCATCCGGCTGTTGCTGTACCGGCGCAGCCTGCAAGCATAGTGAGTATGAATATAGCTACATTCTTACCCACATTCTTACCTAATATTTGACATTGAACCAATTAAATAATAAAATAGTATGCAAGAATCCTTCCTCATTTATCACTCCTACTGTCCTGGCATTTTCCCAACTTTGTTAAGATCAGATGATTAATGACCGCGCTTTATTGACCAATCTATCCCATTAATCTATTTCCCCTCTATTCACCGCCTAGTTATAAAGAGGCCGATCTTTTGCTCCGTTCGTAGCGGAATCCAGGAGGAGAGAAGGTGAGGGCATGAGACGATATGTATTCTTATGCGCGGGCATATTGTTATTTTATGTACTTGCCCTGTTCATTCCTGCACATCGCCTTGAACCAGCTGCCGGCATGGTAAAACAGGAACACGTGGTGCTGATGGAATGCACCGGGTACTGCAACTGCTGGTATTGCACCGGACATCACAAAGGGGATACGGATTACGGCAGGACGTTCTTCGGGGCAACGGCAGGATTGGGGACAGTGGCTGCAGATACTAACCTGTTCAAGCCTGGAACCCGTTTGTATATCCCTGGTTATGGACCCAGTGTCGTATCGGATAAAGGCAGTGGAATAACGGGGAACAAGCTGGATCTCTGGTTCCCGGATCACGCCACAGCCAGGGCATACGGTAGAAAACAGCTTCCAGTGCAGGTCATTGATTGAGAGCTGAATGTCCCTGCAAACCGTCTTCGAATGGATGCACAGCGCTACGCGTCTTTAAGCAGGGAGTATGCTATAATAGCAAGGTTGCGTAATTTCATAAATAATAGAAAGTTGGTATCAAAATAATTACAACCAGTGAATTAACCCTGAGGTTTGGCGAGCGGATATTATTCGAGGATGTGAATATAAAGTTCACTCCAGGAAACTGCTATGGCCTGATTGGCGCCAATGGAGCGGGGAAGTCGACCTTCCTCAAGATCCTTTCGGGAGAGATCGAAGCCAATACCGGGAGTATATCCATACCCGCGAGGCTGAGGGTTTCTGTCCTCAAGCAGGACCATTTTGAATTTGATGAGTTTGAGGTAGTGGAAACCGTGTTGAAGGGACATGCCCGGCTGTACAACATCATAAAGGAAAAAGAGGCCATTTACGCAAAAGACAACTTCTCTGATGAAGATGGGATGAGAGTATCGGAACTGGAGGGAGAATTCTCAGAGCTCAATGGCTGGGGAGCTGAAGCTGAGGCCTCATCCCTACTGAATAGCCTGGGGATTCCGGAAGAGCTGCATAGTAAAAAAATGCGGGACCTTGACGGCGCCGAAAAGGTCAAAGTGCTGCTGGCCCAGTCATTATTCGGGCATCCCGATATTTTGCTGATGGATGAGCCCACCAACCATCTCGATATCGAGTCGATCTCCCAGTTGGAGGATCTGCTCTACGATCTGGATGGCATCGTGATCGTCGTTTCCCATGACCGCCACTTTTTAAATAGCGTTTGCACGCATATCGCCGACATCGACTTCGGCAAGATCCAGATCTATGTCGGTAATTACGATTTCTGGCTGGAATCCAGCCAGCTGGCCCTGCAGCAGAGCAAAGACACCAACAAAAAGACTGAGGCCAAGATGAAGGAGCTGCAGGAGTTTATCCGGCGATTCAGCGCCAATGCGTCCAAGTCCAAGCAGGCCACCTCCCGCAAGCGTCAATTGGAGAAACTGACCCTCGAAGACATCAAGCCGTCCTCGCGCCGCTTGCCGTGGATCAACTTCAAGCCGCTCAGGGAGGCGGGGGATAGCGTTTTAACTGTCCAGGGACTCAATAAAAGCATCAATGGAGATTCGGTGCTGCAAGATATCAGCCTTGTCGTGTCCAAGGGCGACAAGATAGCCCTGGTTGGGCCCGATGAACTGGCTAAGAGCACTCTCCTGCAGATACTGACAGGTGAGATGGAGGCCGACAGCGGTGAATACACCTGGGGGTTGACCACCACCCAGGCCTATTTTCCCAAAGAAAACTCGAATTATTTCAACTCTGACCTGAACCTGGTGGACTGGCTGCGCCAGTATAGCACGGACCAGGAAGAGACATTTGTCAGAGGGTTTCTGGGCCGGATGCTATTTTCCGGCGAGGAGTCCCAGAAGCAGGCCAACGTTCTATCCGGCGGTGAGAGGGTCCGGTGCATCTTGGCGCGCATGATGCTGAGCGGCGCCAATGTTTTGCTGCTGGATGAGCCCACCAACCATCTCGATGTGGAAGCGATCACCGCCTTGAATAACGGGTTGACCGATTTCCCCGGCACTGTATTTCTGGTGTCGCACGACCATCAACTCCTGCAGACAGTGGCCAACCGCATCATCGAAATAACTCCCGCCGGCGTCATCGACAAAATGACGACCTATGATGAATATCTGGATCGGGCTATTTTTAGCAATCGGTTATGAAACACCGGAAAACTATCAGAATCAGATAATAGTTGCTTTGGCTGCCGCTTTAAGCGTGAAATAAAAAGTCGCCCCTTGACCTACCTCGCCCTCAGCCCAGATCTGCCCCCCGTGTCGCCGTACGATACGCTGCACTGAGGCCAGGCCGATGCCGGTGCCGGAATATTCTTTGGCGGAGTGCAGCCGCTGGAAGGGTTCGAAGAGCTTGCCGGCATAGGTCATGTCAAAGCCGGCGCCGTTGTCGCGCACATAGTATGCCTGCCGGCCCTCATGTATAGTGATACCGAAGG
>JBEKKU010000055.1:0-15299 GCA_050010575.1 Thermacetogeniaceae bacterium
TCCTGGAGTACCAGCCGGACCTGGTGCGGGATGCCGTCCTGAGAGAGATCCAGCGGGGCGGGCAGGTTTTCTACCTTCATAACCGGGTGCAGTCCATCGAGCGCTGCCTGCTGTTCCTCGAGGGGCTGGTGCCGGAGGCCTCATTCCGGATCGCCCACGGCCAGATGAAGGAGGAGGACCTGGAAGAGGTGATGCTGGACTTCCTGAACCGCCGGTTCGACGTCCTGATCTGCACCACTATCATCGAGAACGGCCTCGATCTGACCAACGTCAATACCCTGATCGTGGAGCGGGCGGACACCTTCGGGCTGGCCCAACTCTACCAGTTGCGCGGCCGGGTCGGCCGGTCGAACCGCCTGGCCTACGGCTACTTCACCATTCCGGAGAACATGATGCTGACCGAGCAGGCCGAGAAGCGCCTGCGGGCGCTGCAGGAATTCACCGAATTTGGGTCTGGCTTCAAGCTGGCCCTGAGGGATTTGGAGATCCGCGGGGCGGGCAATATCCTGGGGGCCGAGCAGCACGGGCATATGGCCGCCCTGGGCTTCGAGCTATACAACCAACTGCTGGGCGAGGCGGTGCAGGAGCTGAAGGGGGAGCCGGCGCCTGGCGCCGGGGGTATGCTGGGGGAACCCGGGCGCGGCACGGGGCACCGCACTGCGGCTCCAACCTGGGAACTGCACTACGGGGACAGCTTCATCCCCGACACCTACGTGACCGACGGGCGCCAGAAGGTGGAGATCTACCGGCGCCTGGCGGCGGTAGAAACGCTGCCAGAGGTGGAGAGCCTGACTGCGGAGATGCGGGACCGGTTCGGGCCGCTGCCCCCGCCGGTGGCCCACCTGTTTGAACTGGCCCGAATGCGGTTAAAGGCCCGGGAGTCGCACGTCCAGGGTGTACAGCACAGCGATCACACCCTGGTGGTGCGTTTCGACAGGGAGGGGGCCCCCCGGGGCAGTGCCCTGGCTCACTGGGGTAAGGTCTTCGACCGGCGGATCAGATTCTCCGCGGTGGGGGACCTGGAGATGCGGATCGAGACCCGCGGCCTCACCCCGGAGCAACTGGTCGGGATGCTGAACCAGGCCCTGGCGCCCTGATCAATGCTAGAGTGAGGACATGAGTGGTGACGCCTTCCTGCCTTTTAAGCCCGGCCCACAAGGTGCTCTATTTTGCTGGCGCCGCTGGGCGCAGCATTGGAGTTTCCTCAATGCTTCCAAAAAAGCAAAAAGAACGTCCCCATGCTTTCCAGGAAGCGGGGGTGGACAAGGGTGAAGCAGGAGAACCGTCCCCATGTTTCGGCAGGCAGGATTTCAACTGTACAGGGGCGAAGTCTATGAGTAGCCCAGGGTTGCTGAGCAAATAAGGAACTAGGAGTGGAGCGAGTTGGATCAGGAGAACGAGTTAAAGGAGTCATCACCGCAGGGAGCGCCAGGGCATGGCTGGCCTTACTGGCCACAACTGTCGGTGTTTATCGTGATGCTGATGGTGGCGGGTCTCTGGTACTGGTGGTCGGAAAGTGGAGACTGGGTGGTCCGGGTCAACAGGGCGCCGATCTCCAGGGCGGCATGGCAGCAAGAGACCAGCCGCACCGAGGCCTCCATGGCCAGCATGCTGGGGTTTGATGTCCAGGCGCCGGGTAATGAAAAGATCAGGGCGGAGATCTCCAAGGAAGTCTTGAAGCAGATGGTGGAGCGGGCGCTGCTGAGCCAGGCCGCATCCCGGGCCGGCATTGCAGCTACGCCGGAGGACGTGGCGGTCCGGATCATGATGGATGAGCTGAACGCCGGTGGTCAGGATAAGATGGCCCGGGTCCTGCAATCTCAGGGTTACACCCTGGACCAGTATCGCCATCTGGTTGCCGAGATGCTCACCATCAGCAAACTTAATGAATACGTGACCAAAGACGTGGTGGTAACAGAGGAAGAGATCAGGGCGGCCTACAAGTCTGATCAGGACCTGCTGACCACACCGGAGCAGGTGAAGGTGGGCCAGATCCTGGTGCCGACCAAGGAGAAGGCTGCAGCCCTGATCGCCGAATTGGACAAGGGGGCAAATTTCGAGAAACTGGCTGACAGCAACTCCACTGATCCCGGAGTCAAGGATGGCCACGGTGTGGTCGGCTACATCACCAGGGATGACCCCAAGCTTCCGGAGGCCTTCAAGGCGGCCGCTTTCAGCACGCCCGTCGGCGCCTATACCAAGCAACCGGTACAGTCCGAATTTGGCTGGCACGTGCTGTTTGTATATGATAAGAAGGCGCCGCAGCTGATGAGCTATGCGGATGCCCGCGGTCAGTTGCAGCAGCAGCTGCTGGCAAGCAAAAAAAATGAGGCTTTCGTCGGTTATCTGAACAGGTTGCTGGAGAACGGCCTGATCGAGCGCCGGGTGCAGCAGCAGGATGTGCCGAAGCTCTTCTAATCGCAAACAGGACCGAAATTAACTTTGATGTGGAAAAAAATGAATAAATCCTTCCTCCCGGTTATATACTATTCGTGAGAACTCGAGGTTCAAGGCTTGAGCGCTCAGAAATCTCATCTTGGCATAGAAGGGGGGATAATACTTGAAAGCAACAGGCATAGTACGCCGCATCGATGACCTAGGTCGCGTGGTAATTCCTAAAGAGATCCGCCGGACCCTACGGATTCGGGAGGGTGATCCCCTCGAAATCTTCGTGGACCGTGAAGGCGAGGTAATCCTCAAGAAGTATTCACCGATCGGTGAACTCGGAGAATTTGCCAAAGAGTATGCAGACTCCTTGCATGAAGCGATCGGCCACATTGCATGTATTGCTGATCGGGACAATATCATCGCTGTGGCAGGAGCGGCTAAGAAGGAGTTTTTAAATAAACCGATCGGAGCTGCTGTCGAGAAGGTGATGGAGGAGCGCAAGCCGATCCTCATCAGCAAGGCAGGGGAGCATCCCTTCTGCAAGGGTTGCCTTGCAGAAGAGGAACAAGAGACCTGCAAGTTTTCCTCCGAGGTGATCGCTCCGATCATCTCAGAGGGCGACCCGATCGGCGCCGTGATCATCTGCTCCAAGGAGCCTAACGTGAAGATGGGTGAGTTGGAGTTGAAGCTTGCCGAAACCGCGGCCGGTTTCCTGGCAAAGCAGATGGAGCAGTAAGGCTGGCCGTGGGGGCCGCTCAGGTTATAATTAAACTAAGGTGGCACCCCGGCCGCCTTAATTTTTTGTTTCCCATCCCCAGTGCAGGCCAGCCGATACCGGCGATCGGCCGTAGGAAGCAGGGAGAGCCATCCATCCAACAGGGGCAATAACAAAAACCCCGCAGCTTAAGGGTTGCGGGGCGCTGTTAGGGCATTTTTTAGAGTGGCTTGTCCAGCACGCAGGCGGCTCGGCTAGACGGCCTCCTTGGCCATCTCCCGGAAGCATTCCTTGCAGATGTTCTTGCCGCGGTAGTGTTGCACGTCCTCAGCATTGCCGCAGAAGATACAGGCAGGTTCGTACTTCTTGAGGATGATTTTTTCCCGGTCCACATAGATCTCCAGGGCATCCTTCTCGGCAATGCCCAGAGTGCGCCGCAGTTCGATCGGGATGACAACTCTTCCCAGTTCGTCAACTTTCCTGACCACACCCGTTGACTTCAAAATTTTCCTCCCCCTCCTTATAGTAAACTTCGACATTTTTCTCTGGCATAAACGATACCAGCTCTTCCATTAATAGTCAACCCTATAAATTGCATTATTATATAAAATATTGCACTAAATTACAAAAAGCGAAACTTGCGTCAGGCGGGGTTTTGACACCACCTGACGCTTAGTTGAGCAGATCCCGCCCAGGTACCCGCTAGCGGGTCGGGCACCCGGCTTAGCGCCCCTTTATTCCATCGCTTGCAGAAGCGGGGGTAGTCTTGACTCTGTGCCCAACAAATCGGGGAAGGGGCAATTAGGGGCGGTTAGCTCCTGGATAAATTGAGTGGCGGCCGGTTTTTATGCTATAATTTACTGGATTATCACTAGTTACTGACCTCAGAAAGGGGTGAAGCTTGACTGCGGCGGCATCGATAGGGCGCCGGCGGAGCCAGGCGTGATGATGCTGGAGCATGACGACAGGGTTTTCTATGTGACCACTCCGATCTACTATCCGAGCGACAACCTCCATATCGGCCACGCATACACCAGCGTGGCCGCGGACTGCATCGCCCGCTACAAGCGGCAGCGGGGATTCGATGTGCGCTTCCTGACCGGCTCTGACGAGCACGGCCAGAAGATCGAGCGCAAGGCCCGGGAGCAGGGCAAAACTCCGATCGAGTACGTCGACCCGATCGTGGCTAACTTCAAGCACCTGTGGCAGCAGCTTCACGTGGCCTATGACGACTTCATCCGGACGACGGAGCCGCGCCACCAGGAGTGCGTCCAGGCGATCTTCCAGAAGATCTACGACCAGGGGGATATCTACAAGTCCAAGTACCAGGGCTGGTACTGCACGCCCTGTGAGACCTTCTGGATGGAGCGCCAGCTCCAGGAGGGCAACTGCCCGGACTGCGGGCGCCCGGTGGAATTTACGGAAGAGGAGAGCTACTTCTTCCGGATGTCCAAGTACCAGGACCGGCTGCTCCAGTATATCGAGGAGCACCCGGAGCTGATCCAGCCGGTCTCCCGGCGCAACGAGATGGTGAACTTTATCAGGAGCGGGCTGGAGGACCTGTGCGTCTCCCGCACCACCTTCAACTGGGGGATTCCCGTTCCCTTCGACCGGAAGCACGTGGTCTACGTCTGGTTCGACGCCCTGGTCAACTACATCTCCGCCCTAAACTGGCGTCCGGATCGGGACGATCCTCTCTACGAGCATTACTGGCCGCATGCGGTGCACTTCGTGGGCAAGGACATCGTCCGCTTCCACACGGTGATCTGGCCGATCATCCTGATGGCGGCAGGACTGGAGCCGCCCCGGGCGGTCTACGGCCACGGCTGGCTGTTGCTCGAAGGGGGCAAGATGTCAAAATCGAAGGGGAACGTGGTCGACCCCCTGGTGCTGATCGACCGCTACGGGGTGGACGCCGTGCGCTACTACCTGCTGCGGGAGCTGCCCCACGGGGATGACGGCCACTACACCGAGGACAACCTGGTGGAACGGATCAACACCGACCTGGCCAACGACCTGGGCAACCTGATCAGCCGCAGCTTCGGGATGATCGACAAGTACTGGGACGGCACGCTGCCGCAGCCCGGTGCGGCCGAAGGGTCGGACCTGGAACTGCAGGCGATCGCCCGCCAGGCCCGGCTGGAGCTGGAGCGCTCCCTGGACCGCTACGATTTCAGCGGCGCCCTGGCGGCCATCTGGCAGCTGGTGCGCCGGGCGAACCAGTACGTGGACGAGACTGCGCCCTGGAAGCTGGCCCGCCGGGAGGAGGCCCGGGGGCGGCTGGGCACGGTACTCTACAACCTGAACGAGGCGGTACGGGTGTTGACCATCTGGTGCACCCCCTTCATGCCGGTCTTTCCGCCCCGGGTCTGGGAGCAGCTCTCGATCACCGGCCGCCCCGAGCTGCAAAGCTGGGACAGCACCGCGGTCTGGGGACAGCTTCCTGCCGGGCTGCAGATCAGCCGAGGCCGGGGGATCTTCCCCCGGATAGTGGAGGAGCCAAGCGAGGGAGACCCCGCGGCCCCGGGTGCCCAACCGGAGCAGCCGGCACCGGCAAAGCCCGGGCCAAAACCGGTAGTGCCGCTAGGGGAGAAGACCGAGATCTCCATCGAGGAGTTTGCCAAAATCGATCTCAGGGTGGCCCTGGTCAGGCAGGCGGAGCGGATCAAGGGGGCCGACCGGCTAATGAAGCTGGAGGTGGACCTGGGCAGCGAGACCCGCACCGTGGTGGCCGGGATCGCCCAGCACTACCAGCCGGAGGAACTGGTGGGCAAGCGGGTGGTCATCGTCGCCAACCTGGCGCCAGTCAAGCTGCGGGGCATCGAGTCGCGCGGGATGATCCTGGCAGCGGTGGACGAGAGCGGCCTGGCGGTGTTGACCGTCGACCGCAACCTACCCCCCGGCAGCCAGGCCCGCTAGTAAACGCGGGGACGGTTCTCGCGCTCAGTTTCTGCATCAGAAAATAACTGTGACCACGCCGGATTTTGTGATACCCGATACTGCAGCGATCAGAGTATCTTTGAGGATCAGGGGAAGCGAGATCGCGGCAAGAAGGGATTAAATGGCAGTGAGCAGCCAGACTGTCCTGGTGGACACCCACGTCCACTATAACGACCCCGGTTTTACCCATGACCTGGAGGCAGTGCAGGAGCGAGCCAGAGAGGCCGGCATTGCCGCGGCAATCTGTGTCGGCTACGATGTGCCCTCGTCGCGCCGGGCTGTGACGCTGGCCTGTCAGTGCCCGGATGTTTACGCAGCGGTAGGGGTGCACCCCCACGACGCCGCAGTGATGATGCCCCGGGCCTGGGAGGGCCTGCGCCTCCTGGCCGGGGCAGGCAGGGTGGTCGCCTTGGGGGAGATCGGCCTGGATTTCTACCGCGACCTCTCGCCGCGAGACCTGCAACGGCAAGTCTTCCGGCAGCAACTGCAGATGGCTCATGAATTGCAGATCCCGGTGATCATTCACGACCGGGATGCCCACACCGAGACCATGGCCACCTTAAAGGAGTTCCCCGGCCTATCCGGGGTGGTATTGCACTGTTTTTCCGGTGACCGTCGGATGGCTGAGGAGTGCCTGGCGCGAGGCTACTACCTGGGCATCGACGGCCCCCTCACTTACCCGAAAAACCGCGACCTGGCAGAGATCGCCCGCACCGTCCCGCTGGATCGCCTCCTGCTGGAGACCGACTGCCCCTACCTATCCCCCCAGCCCTGGCGGGGCAAGCGCAATGAGCCGGCCTACCTGCCTGTGGTGGCGGAGCGGCTGGCCACCTTGCGGGGCCTCACCAAAGCAGAAGTGGCGTCAGCCACCACCGCCAACGCCCTCCGTTTCTTCAGCATCACCCTTTAACTCCCACTCTATGTGGACACGGGGACGGTTCTCGCGTCCACGAGTGGACGCGAGAACCGTCCCCGTGTCCAGTTTAATCGTCGAGGTGCAGCACCCGCAGCCACAAGCGCGCCCGGGAGCGCTGCCGGGAGATCTGGTGAGTATCCGCCGGAGTGACCCCGGCCTGAGCCAGCACCTCTGACGCCCGCTCCTGCAGTTTCGGAGGGATCAGCAGGGCCACTCCGCAGTCGGCGCCGATCTCCCTCGGCAGGGGGATCAGCATCACCGGGATATCGGCCTCCTGGCAGGCTTTCTCGGCCTGGAAGGCGTAGTGCGAGGAGGGAAAGGTAATCACGACTGCCGTCAGCATCTCTTCCTGGGGGTCTATATGGTCTGCCATCATTTACATCTCCATTTAGCGGGGCTGCCCATCGCCTGATTCCAACCGCACTTTGTTGGAAGGAGACGCGGCGTCCCGCTATTCACTCAAAAATCACTTTAATATTACAGGATTATTCCCTGCAGGGGAAATAAAAACAGTCCGGGGCTACGACCGCTGGCGGTCATAATGACCCAGTCAAAGTATAACGCAACCTTCCTTGGGAAATAATGGTTAACAGAGTAGGTCCCAAAGGAGGTTGATACCATGACTAGCTGGGAAGTGCTCGATTTTGATGCAGCGGTGGGGCTTGGAGCATCACAGCCACAGAAAAAGGCCAAAACGACGAATAAGCGCCTGAAAATCAGGATCACCGCCTGCAGCATCGCTCTGGCCATGTTGTTTCCGGTGCTGCAGGTGGGCAGGGTGTGGGCAAAGACGCCGATGACCCTGGGGATATTTTCTCAGGGCCTCGGCTTCGAGGATCTGGATCTGAACAACAAGCCGGCGGTGAGCTACGCCCTGACCTATACCCAGGGAGCGGGCGTGGCCTTTCAGAAGATGGAAGATACCCTGGTCAGGGTGCGTGTGGACGGGAGCACCGTCATTACCCAGGCCCAGATGCCGCACCTGAAGCAGATCCTGAGTGACGCCAGCGTGGATCTGGGAGACAAGGACCGCGCCCAGGCCACGATCGCAGTCAGCGGCCAGGGAGACGAGAGCATGCCGGAGATCGATGTTACCCGGGTGCGTACCAGGGTTGTGGTTGAGTCACAGCCAATCCCTCCATCGGTGACGAAGGTGGCCGATGCCTACCTGCCGCCGGGACAGACCGAGGTGCGTTCGGCTGGGCAGCCCGGGGTGCTGTTGAAGAAGTACGAGGTGACCACCGAGAACGACGCTGACGTCAAACGGCGTGAGATCGGCAGCGAGGTGCTGAAACAGCCGGTGCCGAAGTTGGTCGCTTACGGCATCACGACCGACGCAGCGGAGCGCAGGGCATCCCGTAGCGGCACGGGGAAGGTGCTCCGGACCTTGCAGGTGGTAGCTACCGCCTACACCCATACCGGCGACCATACCGCCAGCGGTGTCTGGCCGTATGTGGGCGGAGTGGCGGTCGACCCCAAGGTGATTCCGATCGGCTCCAAGCTGTACATCGAGGGTTACGGGCCGTCCCGGGCAGTGGATACCGGAGGGCTGATCAAAGGCAACCGGATCGACCTGTTCTTTGATACGGAGGCAGAGTGCCAAGCGTGGGGCCGGCACCCGGTTACCATTTCCATCATGGAATAGAACATCCTAAAGAAGAACCAGCGATACCAAGGCCGGCTGGCTGGCGAACCGCTAAGTGGCCGGCCCTCTTCTTTTGCCGTTGACCTCTGGAAACCGGATTCTCTAAGAAGAGCGGCCAGTGGATCTCAGAAAAGGACGCCTGCACCTCTTCCGGCGTCAAGGCAGCCAGGGTAATATTAAAAAAAAATAAAAATAGGCAGGAACAATCAACCACGTGTGGAATATATATAGCACGTAGTATTTTATCCTTATAACCGACAACCTCTATTTGTTATTAAGATGTCTGGAAACAATTATGGTTTACAAGTACTGGTTTCCAGCCTATTGGCTCGTAAGGGGGGATCTGATGAAACCCATACTGAGGAAATTTACCAGCCTGGTTTCAGCCCGTCTCGTCCTGGCCTCCAGCCTGGCCGGACTGTTGATATGGGGGGTGCTGGCCATGGCGCCGCAGCCTCTGATCATCAAGGTTGACGGACAACCGGTAGTGCATAAGAGCCTCCACCGGACGGTGGAAGCGGTGCTGGCCGAAGCGGGTGTCAAACTGGGGCCGAAGGACGCGGTGCAGCCGGATCCGGGGGCAACTGTCGCCAGGGGCATGGTGATCACCGTGAACCGGGCAGTGTCTGTGAGGGTGAATGTTGACGGCAGGAGCATGGTGGTGCAGACTCCGAAGGTGCCCGTCAGGGACGTGCTGCAGGCCGCCCGGGTCAACCTGGGTTCCCTGGACCGGGTGAGCTTGCCACCGGCGCAAGTGGTCGCCGACGGAACAGTGATCACCGTCAACCGGATCGCCGAGCAGGTGGTGACAGAAAATTACCAGTTGCCGGTACCGGTGGAGCGTATGGACGACTCGCAGATGGAGCGGGGCGAATCCCGAGTGGTCAGGGCGGGAACTCCGGGACAGGCCCAGCGCCTGATCAGGGTGACCTACGTGGACGGGCGCCCAGCCAGCCGGGTACTGTTAAAAGACCAGGTGGTGCGTACCCCGGTGAGCAAGCTGCTCGCTTTCGGGACCGTCTCCATCGTTTCCCGGGGTGGCAATACCATTCGCTTCCGGAAAGCGATCGATGCGGTGGCTACCGCCTACAGCTTCAATAACGGCAGGTACACCTGCACCGGAAGACTGGTCAAGTTCGGAAGCGTGGCTGTGGACCCTAACGTGATCCCGCTGGGATCACGGCTCTACGTCGAGGGCTACGGCTATGCCACGGCTGCGGATATCGGCAGCGCGATCAGGGGGAACCGGATCGATGTCTTCTTCGAGTCGGAGCGTGACTGCGAACGCTGGGGACTCCGCAGCACCAAGGTCTACGTCCTGAATTAGCCTGGCCGCACCAGGCCCAGACAACAGCAAGCCACAATTGGTGAGTTTACATAGCAACTGGTCAACCGGGGCCGCCATGCAGGCGGCCTCTGTTCATGGTCTCAGCTCGGCCTGGGGTCCGTAGAAGTTGCCCCCCGGCAGTCTTTGCCGGGAGCCAACTTTACGCCGTCGCCAACGGGGAATATAATAGACGGTAGATTGACGCGGACTGGCTGTTTGAGGATATTTACCACAGCCCTGCCCGGTTGCCTGCGGTCACAGTTGCCTGTGGTCGCATACTGGTCCCAGAGGCAATTAGGGTATAATGATCATTCAGGAGGCGTGTTCATGATTCAGGCGACCTCACCGGCCGCCGTGCGGTCACTGCTCAAGCTCTATGATCTGGTGCCCCGAAAAGGGCTTGGCCAGCATTTTTTATGGCAGCAGCAGGTAGTGGAGCGGATGGCGGAGGCTGCCGAATTGCAGGCCGCCGACCTGGTGCTGGAGATCGGCCCCGGCCTGGGCATCCTCACCGCGGCCTGTGCCGAGCGGTCGGGACTGGTGATCGCCGTGGAGATCGACGCCGCCCTGCTGCCTCTCTTGGAGGCGGAACTGGATGAGTATCCGAATGTGCGCCTGGTTCAGGGGGATGCCCGCAAGGTCGATTTCAGAGAACTAGCCCGGAGACTGGCGCCTGATTTTACCGGCTGCAAGGTGCTGGGCAACCTGCCCTACTACCTGACCAGCCCGTTGCTGGTCAGCCTGCTGACCGGGGGGCTGCCGGCGTCACTGATGGTGCTGATGGTGCAGCAGGAGGTGGCCGCCCGGATCGTGGCCACCCCGGGCGGCAAGGAGTATGGCTCCCTGTCGGTGCTGGTCCAGTACTACGCCGCTCCGGAGTTGCTGTTCACGGTGGCGCCCCATGACTTCTGGCCGCAGCCGGCGGTGACCTCGGCGGTGCTGCGGCTGCGCATCAGGCCACAGCCGGCGGTGACGGTGAGCGACCCGGCCCTGTTCTTCCAGGTGGTACGGTCGGCCTTTCGCTACCGGCGCAAGACCTTGAAGAATGCCCTGAGCGAGGGGGGACTGCTGGCCGCGGGGGTCGCGGATGAGCTATTTACGATGGCCGGGATCGATGGGGGACGCCGGGGCGAGACCCTTAGCCTGGCCGAGTTTGCCTGCCTGACGGAGGCGGTGGCGCAGGCACGTGAAAGGAAGGCTGCCGATGCACTTCATTAGCCCGAGCAAGGGAGTCATGACCTGGGAAGAGGTGGTCACCGATATTCTCGATTACGTGACCAGCGAGCCCGATTATTCCTACAAGATCATCATCGGTACCGATTCCCACGTGCGGGATGAGACCCACTTCGTGACTGCCCTGGTGATCCACCGGGTGGGGAAGGGCGCCCGCTACTTCTACCGCCGCAAGCTATACGAGAAGATCAAGAGCCTGCGCCAGAAGATCTTTTTCGAGGCGGCCTTCAGCCTGGAGGCGGCCAGCAAACTGGCCCAGAGCCTGGCAGAGCGGGGGCATACCGAACTGGACCTGGAGATCCACCTGGATATCGGGCGCAATGGCGAGACCAAGGGCCTGATCCGGGACATCGTGGGGATGATCGTGGGCAGCGGCTTCGACGCCAAGATCAAGCCGGATTCCTGTGCAGCCTCCAACGTGGCCGACAAGTACACCAAATAGTCATGGTTTTATGAAGTAGAAGATCGATTCGAAGTAGCCGTGGGCGTCCCGCTCGGTGCGCATCAGCACCGGCCGGCGAAAAATGTCCACTAGCCGGAAACCGCACTGCCGGCCGATCTCCGGATACAGGCCGTACTTGTCGTTGGCCACGATGAAGATGGGGGCGCCCGCCACTAGATGGGCGCCTATATTATTGAAGACCGCGGCGATCTGGCCGGTATAGTCTTGCCTGGCGGCGCTGCCGTGGCCCTTGCTGGCGGGGCCGATCTCCGCCTCGTCCAGGCGCGGCAGATTAAACAGCTCGTAGGCGTAACGGTGCTGCTCATGGTAGTCGATCACCCCCAGGTAGGGGGGAGAGGTGAACACCCCGTCCACCGGCAGCCCGGACGGCAACTGCAACAGCCTGGCGTCGCCCTGGAAGATGTGGATCGGCGCTCCGGTGCGGATTTGGCTGAACTCCCCGAGTCGTCTGACCGTGTCACCGCTGTAGCGCTCGATAAACTTGAGGGCGGAGGCCACGGGGGTGCAGTAGCGCTTGTGCTTGAGGCACCAGTAGGTCTGCCGCACCGGCCGGACGGGCCGGGCCAGGTCATAGTGAGGGATCAGCCGGGCCGACCGCGCCGCCCGGGAGAGGATCACAGTCAATAGATCCTGGTTCCGGTAGTCTCCGATCAGGCTGCGGTAGTAGAGGATCTCCTGGATGCTCCGGGGGGCGTACCAGGTCCGCAGGTAGGCGCTTCCGGTTTGTTGCGGCCCTGAGTCTTGCTCAGGGGTGGGGTGATCGTCCCCCATGACCGGAACGCCGGGTTGGGCGCCGCCCGGGCAGACGCTCCGATCCAGCCGCCTGCTCCAGTCCCTTAGCCGGTCCAGGGCATCCGCCACCTCCCGCTCCGCTTCTAGCAGGTCGTATGTCCGGCACTTCACCCGCTGGATCAGGGTGTTGAAGGGGGAGAGTTCGATCCCCACCGCCTGCATGCCCAGGACGTTGGCCTCGATCAGGGTCGTACCGGAGCCGGAAAAGGGGTCGAGAACGGTGGCGCCAGGGTGGAAGAACTGCTTTAGAAAGACTTCCACCAGCTGAGGGATAAATTTTCCCAGGTAGGGATGCAGACGGTGCACATGTCTGGTGCGCTCCGACTCCCGCACCCCGATGAAGGTCAGGTCGTTGCACAGCAGGGTGAGATTGCGGGAGGTAGCCGCCTGCTGTTCGATCAGGGTGGCGTTGATACCGAACTTCTTTGCTGCCCGCTTGTTGGCTTCCAGCATCTAGGGGCTCCCGGCTCCGGGAAAGTTATCTGCCTGTTCCCGGCAGCCCTGGGCAGCGCTTTTCACCGGCACTGCCTGTTATTGTCTCTGGAGGGTTCGCCACTGCAACCTGTTAATCCTTTATTTTCCAGGGATAGAATAACTTATAAGGAAGTAATTAGAAACATCACCCCGCGAGCCTTGCACCATCCTTGAACGCTGGCGAGCGCGTGGTGGACGCGGGGACGGTTCTCGCGTCCTCTGGTGGACGCGAGAACCGTCCCCGCGTCCAGTTGTTCTCGCGCTCATTTTGGTCAGACGAAGTACTCCAGGCGGGCTTGGGGGAGATGGATGGCCAGTGACGAGCGAAAGAAGGCCTCCACCCGCTGGCGCAGTTCCGGCTGGAAGACATACTTGCCGTAGCCGAACTGACCCCACTGGAACCGGCGCTCCGCCTCCTCCAGGGGCAGGCGGGAGCGGGGAAACAGCTCCTGGATGGCGCACTTGGCCCGGGCGGTGAAACGGTGGGTGATCAGCTCGCAGGTGAGATCGGGGATGTCGGCGAAGGCGGCCAATTGCTGGAACAATCCTTCATACCCCTGCTCCCAGTTGGCGGCATCGTAGGCCGGAAGCTTCCCGCAGGTCTGGCAATCAACCCCGTCCGTCTCTGCGCCAGGCCCACCGCAATGGATCTCCTCCGGCGACTGCCCGGCAACGGTTTCGTAGGCAACGCTGCCCATGCTGGTCCCCCCACAGGTGTTCCCACCGGCGCCCCCACAGGCGCTTTCGCCGTCTCCACCGGCGTTGCCGCCGTTATTCTTACCGGCAGCCGTGCCCTCCTCTGCTCCTGGGCTGCCGGAAGCGATGATCGGAGCGATCATGAACCCCAAGGGGTAGCCGGCCTCCGCCACCCTCCGGGCGGCTGCCAGGCGGTGGGCCAGGGGCGGTGTGCCGTGCTCGAAGCGGCGGATCACCTCCTCGCTGTTCACCGAGAAGCGGAACCGGGTGGCCCCGCCGTGCTGCAGCGGAAGCAGCGAATCCACGTCGTCGAACTTGGTGACGAACCGGAAGCGCCCCTGGGGCTGCCCAGCGAAGAACTCGATCGCCCGGGCCAGGGAGCCGGAGTAGGGCTCCACCGCTAGCGGGTCCGAGGTGGCGGCCCCTTCGAAGACCGTAGTCTCCGGCAGGCGGTCCCGGATGCATGCGTCAGCCTGCTCCAGGATCTCCTTCAGGTTGGCGTAGATCCTGATGTAGGGGCTGTTGCTCAGGTTGGTGAGCAGGTAGCAGTATTCGCAGAGGCCGGGGCAACCGGTGGCCAGCGGCAACTGGTAGTGGGCCGAGGGGCGGCAGGTGGTGAACTCCTTGCTGCGCCTCAGCCCTACCACCAGGGTGCGCTTGGCCTGAAAAAACCTCTTATTCCGGGTCTGGCCCGGAATACCCGTGACCCGGTTATGGGAGCCGGTGAAGCCCAATTCCAGGCCTTGTTCGCGAAACTGCCGGTACAGCCGGTCTCCCAGCGGGTAGTCCAGGGCCTGCCGTTCGAAGATGACCCGTTCCGGTATGAACAAAGGGTTTCCACCTGCACCTTCAGTGGGCGTCGACAACAAACGGATAAGGCGAAACAAAAACCCGGGAAGCCCCGGGCGGCTGCTGAGTGCAGCGTGAAGAGAAGGCGATCCTTCCCGTCAACGGTTCTCAACCCGCGGCTTGAGCAGCAGGTTGATGGTCCAGATTCCGGCGATCCCCACCAGGGTGTAGATCACTCTGCTGACCACCGAACTGGCGCCGCCGAACAGGGCGGCTACCAGGTCATATCTGGCCACGCCCACCAGCAGCCAGTTGATGGCCCCGATAATAACTAGAACCAGTGTAATTCTGTCCAATGATGCCAATTTGACAACCTCCCTTCGGGTTATAGGATACACCGGGGCCGGGCTAATTATACGCGTTACACGCCCTGTACCGGTAAACCGTAATTTTGCTTGACAGCAACTATTGCCATATATATAATTGTCAACGGCAAACAATTATGTAACCTGCCATTTCATACCGGTGCAGGAGCTTGCCTGGGTAGACAGGGGATCGAACCGGCCAGATGTACGCGGGGGTGTTTCAATGAATAACGGGCAACCGAAACCGGATTTTTGCCAGGAAGTGACTGCTATCACCAATGCCTTGCTCAGTTGGTGCGCCCAGCGGGAGCACCAACTGGTGGCCGAGGCCGGCGTGACCTCAGTGGAACTACGGGCTCTCCAGGCGGTGGGCTCGGATCAGCTGCCAATGCGGAAACTGGCGCAGCAGCTGGGCTTATCCCCGAGCCGGGTGACCCGGGTGGTGGACAGCCTGTCCCGCAAACTGATGATCCGGCGGGAACAGTGTCAGGAGGACCGGCGCCTGTGCAAGGTCTCTCTGTCCCGCCAGGGCCAGCAGGCTCTGGCCAAAGGCGAG
>JBEKKU010000056.1:0-15144 GCA_050010575.1 Thermacetogeniaceae bacterium
ATGATGATCAGGAAAATGCCGATAGCTGATAGAAAAATCGGCGTGGCCTGTAAAACGATCATGCACAAAGAGATGGCCACGATGAGCTTGACTCTGGGATCCAGGCCGTGGACCGGGGAGCCGGAAGACACATAATAACCCAAAAAGCTCATGTTGCCACCAACCTTACTGCCGTTACCTATTAATTAGAGCAAGCAGTTCAGCGCAGGCATCATCAACGGTAATAATGTCGGTCCTGACATCTGCTCCCAGTTGCCGCATTCTCCACATCAATTCCGTAGCTTGAGGGACGGCAATCCCCCGGGCTTTTAGCCAGTCTACCCGGCAGAATACCTGTTCTGGCCTGCCGTCAAGAGCAACCTTCCCCTGGTCAAGCACGATCACTCTATCTGCGCCGACGATTTCATCCACATGGTGGGTAACATGAATAATGGCAACCCCTTGCCGGTGCAATTTATTCAACACCTGGAGAACACTGCGCCGGGCAGTCAGATCAAGAGAGGAAGTCGGTTCATCGAGAACGATGTACTTCGGCTCCATGGCCAGCACCCCGGCAATTGCCAGCAGCTGTTTTTGCCCATCAGACAGAGCATGGGAGGGGCTTCGGGCGTAATTTTGCAACCCTACCACTGCCAGTGCTTCCTTAACCCGCTTTTGTATCTGTGACGGCGCCAGGTTCAAGTTGCCGGGACCGAATGAGACGTCTTCTTCAACAGTCATGCCTACTATCTGATTATCCGGGTTTTGGAAAACCATGCCCACTCGCAATCTGATCTCTGCAATATCAGAGGGATCTTTTGCATTTAGCCCGTCTACCCGGACCGTCCCCTGATCCGGCTGCAGGAGAGCATTGAAATGTCTGATCAGAGTAGATTTGCCACAACCGTTGGGGCCGATAATGGCAACAAACTCCCCTTCTCTGATTGCCAGGCTGATAGAATTGAGCACCGGGGGATCGCTGGAGCCATAACGATATGCCAGATTCTCAACTTTAATCATAGATCCCGTTTAGCTCCTGGAAGGTTGATTTTATGCCTCACTTTGAGAATGATCAGGGCGGCGGCGATCGTTTTCAACAGATCTCCTGGCCAGAAGGGGGCCGCTCCAACCAGCAGGGCTTTTAACAATGAAAGCCTGGCGACAAGAGACAGCTGCAGCAGGCCGAATCCATAAATAACGATAGTGCCTGCGACCAATGAAAAGATAATCCAGATCAACCCCGGATCTTTTTTTATCTCTAGCAATTTTCCGACTACAAAGGCGCCGGCAATAAAACCAAACAGATAGCCGCCGCTGGGCCCCAGTAAAATACCGGGCCCGGCTGTGCCCCCTGCAAAGACCGGCAACCCAATCACGCCAAGCAGCACGTAGACAACCTGGCTGATCGCCCCAAATAATCCCCCAAGCAGGGCGCCGGACAGGCCGACGAAGAGAGTTTGCATGGTGATGGGAACTGGTTGCAGCGGAATTGAAATATACGCCCCCAGAGCGGTGACAGCGCCGAACAGGGATGCGAAAACCATTCCCCGTAATGGTAACCTTTTTGAGTCCACGCCTAGCTTCCGCTCCCATTTTTAAGATTGTAATGAATCTGATGATTAAAGATTATCCCCATCTAAAGCAAATGTCAACCTATCATAAATATTAGGTTGACAATTATCCTTCGCATCCATTCCAACCTTACTTGCCAACGCCTCCCTACCCCGACAGGATGGCAGACTCGCTCATCCAGTTCAAAAACGACGCTCTATTTTGCCTTTTACCCTCTTCCGGTTTCAACCTCAATTTCTTCTTCATCTGAGATCTCCTCTGGCTTAGTCTCCTGTACTTGTGGATCATCTGGCTCAGCCCACGGCGAGTATGTTGTTTCCAGAGGTGTCGGGATCTCGATTATCCCGTTACCGGCCGGGATCTCCCCGTAGATTTGCAGTACTTTGCCGAGGAAACCTTTCAGGTTTAGACTGGGCATTTTTGCAGTCTCCCTTTCTTGTTGTTATGTTTCCTTTATTAATCCCCCCTTCATTCTCATTCCATTCAGAAAATCACAGAGTGAATAACGCAATCAACTAAGAACCGGTATAAATGGCCAGTTGCTTCACGTCTTCAGCGAACCGGATATAGTCGACCGGCTTGGGCAGGTAGCCGTTGGCTCCCAGGTCGAAGCTTCTTTTAATATCTTTCTCCTCGTTGGATGTGGTGATGATCACAACCGGGAGTGTTTTGGTCGCCGCACTGGACCGTATTCGTTGCAACACCTCAAAACCGTCTATCTTTGGCATTTTCAGATCCAGCAAGACAACTGCAGGCATAATACTGGTATCACGGCCTTCGTACAGGCCGGTACCGAACAGATAGTCCAAGGCCTCAGCGCCATTACGGGCCACAATGATTTCGTCGGCCACACGGGCTTTTCTGAGCGCACGCAAGGTTATTATGGAATCATCAGCATTATCCTCTACCAGGAGGATTATTTTACTCAAGTTATACTCTCCTCTAAAGCTCACTATTTAATGTAAAGTAGAACGTCGCACCCTTGTCCAGGGCGCCTTCAGTAAATACTCGTCCCCCATGCCGCTGGATGATCCGTTGAACACTGGCGAGGCCAACGCCGGTGCCTGGAAACTCTTTTATTGTATGCAGACGCTGAAAAGGTTTGAACAGCTTGTCGGCGTATGTCATATCGAAACCCGCCCCATCGTCACGGACGAAGTAGGCCACCTCACCGTTGATATTGGTGACACCAAACTCTATTTTGGCCTGTGAATGCTTGCTGGTGAACTTCCAGGCATTGTTCATGAGGTTTTCCAGCACCGATTGCAGCAACAGCCTGTCTCCTCTCACTTTGAGTCCGGTGGCGATGGCGAAGCTCACCTGCCGTTCCGGCTCTCTCTCCTGCAACTCTGCGGCGATACTTTCAGCTATTTGGCTCAAATCCACGTCTTCTAGCAACATTTCTTTGAGGGACAGGCGTGAAAGATCGAGGAGATCGTTGATCAGATTCCCCATGCGTTGACATTGTGAGCTAATGATCCGGAGGTCTTCTCTGCCCTCGTCATCGAGTTTGTCATGGTAATCTTCTGTAAGCACATGGCAAAATCCGTCGATTATTCTCAGGGGAGCACGCAGGTCGTGCGACACGGAGTAGCTGAAGGCCTCCAACTCCTTATTGACGGCGCTGAGTTCACAGGCGCGGCGTTCCAGGCCCTCATTCAGTTTCCTGATCTGCTCTTCCGATTGCTTGAGAGCGGTGATGTCGCGAGCGATAGTGGAGAGATAGGCCACCTCCCCATCCGTTCCCCTGTGAGCGACGGTTACCTGTGAAACAGGAACCTCCCGGCCAGTACGGCTTAAAAAGGCCGCCTCTCCCTGCCAGATGCCGTCGCGGATCACTACTGGGTACACCTGCTCTATGATTATCCTATTTGCCCATTCCGGATGGATATCCGCTATTGGGATGCTCGAGATCTCCTCCGCCTCACCGATGCCCAGCATTTCCCTCAGCGACCGGTTGCAATAAAGCAACCTCCTATGGAGATCGGTGGTAACCACAAAGTCAGAAGTGGCCTCAATGATGTCTGCCAGGCGTGCCCGCGCCTCTTCAATGCGGCTTCGCTCCTGAATCTCCAGCTTGAGCATGGCATTGACTTCCTGCAAAGCGGAGGTCCGCTTATTGACCAGTTCCTCTAGGTGCTCGCGATACTTGTTCAACTCTGCTTCGGCATGTTTATGCTCGGTGATGTCGCGGGTGCCGAAAATGGTGCCGGTGACCCTTCCCTCATCGTCAAACAAGGGCTTGCCGATAGCCTCCACCCATAGATAATGTCCCTCGGAGTGCCTCGAGCGATACTCTAATATTCCTGCAGAGGCCGTATTGATCAATTTCTTAAAAGCAGTTTTTGCCCTGTGGCGATCGTCTGGATGGATGTACTCAAAAGCAGACTTTCCCAAAAAGGCTTCAGGCTCATATCCCATGACAGTTTTATAAGAAGGGCTGGAGTACAGAATAATTCCACTGGCATCAGTCTGACGGATCATGTCCTGCATGTTGTCGGTTATATTTCGAAGCTGAGCCTCCCTGGCAAGCACCTCCCGCCTTGACTGCTCCAAAGAGCCCAACATTTCCTTGATATCACCCGCCAAACTAGCCAAATCATCAGTCCTAGCCACAGCAAGGCGCTCCGAGGGTTACTAGAACTCTCTTTTGCATTGTCATCTTAATGCCTCCATAAAGTAAACAACTCAATATGGTACCTTATTTCTGCGTATTAACCTAAATTACCTCTTTTTAAAGAATAGACGTGCCTAGATTTACGTCCGCAGGTCGAGAAATGTACCTTGTTCAATTATTGTTCCGTTTCTTCTATATGCAGCAAGGCCTCGCTGGCCTGTTCCCACTTGTGTAACGCCTCATCCATCAAGGGATCGAGGCCGCTGTACTCCTCGTGCAGACTGCATAACTTTTCTAAATCCCGGTTAACCAGCGGATCGAATAACTGCCTTTCCAACTCTTTCTTCCTGTCCTCGACTTCTTGAATCTGCAGTTCACACTCCGAGATCGTTTTCATCAGCTGGCGACGGATCCGTTGCGCTTCCTTCTGCCGGTCACGCCTCTCGGCCTGTTGGCTGACCGGGATTCTTTTCCGCCCCGGACAATCCTGGGCCGGTTGCTGCTCCAGCTTTTTTTGCTGATAGTAGCTATAGTTTCCGCAGTAGTAATTCAGTTGCCCGTCTTCAATCGCCACTACGGCATCGGCAACCTGGTCGATGAAAAAACGGTCATGGGAGACCAGCAGCACCGTTCCCTCATAGCTGGACAACACTCTCTCCACGGCCTCGCAGCTCTCGATGTCCAGATGGTTGGTCGGCTCATCCATCAGGAGCAGGTTTGCCCCAGAGAGGAGCATCTGCAGAATGGCCAGGCGACTTTGCTCTCCGCCGCTCAGATCCTCCACCTTTTTAAACACATCATCCCCGGAAAGAAGCATTCCACCAAGGGCCGTGCGGGCCTCTTCGATGGTAATGCCGAAGTTCTGATAGATCTCCTCCAGAACAGTGGCCTGGGGGTGCAGATTTTCAAATTCCTGAGAGAAATATGCCATATCCACACCGGAGCCGATCCTGACCGATCCCTGGTCCGGGGCGATCATACCGTAGATAATTTTTAACAGGGTTGTTTTCCCCGATCCGTTTGGCCCGATCAGGGCGAGTTTCTGTCCCCTTTTAACATCCAGGCAGACATCGCTGAATAATTGCTTTTCCCTGAAAGATTTGGCTATATCTTTCAGGGTGAGCACGCTCTGCCCGCTCTCGCGGCGCACATGCATGGCCGGTTTATTGATGCTTTTTTCCCGATCAGGGGCTGACAGCCGTGTCAGGTGATCGAGCTGGGACTGACGCCCCCGGGCCTGCTTGGATTTGATGCCGACCTTGAAACGCCGGATATAAGCCTGGGTTTGCTGGATATAGTCCTGCTGTTTCGTATAGGCACGCTGCTGGGCCAGATCCTCTGCCGCCCGCTTCTGGAGATACTCGCTGTAGTTTCCAGGGTACGATTGCAGCTTTCCATTCCGGATCTCCGCGATTCGCGTAGCCACCCGGTCGAGAAACATCCGGTCATGAGAGACTGCCAGCACTGTGCCCGGATAGGTATTGATGAAGCGCTCCAACCATTCCACCGATTCTAGATCCAGGTGGTTGGTGGGCTCGTCCAACAACAAAATACTTGGCGACAAGGCCAGTAATCTTCCCAGGTTGAGCCGGGTCTTCTGACCGCCGCTGAACAGATCCAGCGGCTTATCGAATTCGTCCTGGGCAAAACTCAGGCCGATCAGGATCTTGCGGGCAGTCGCCTCACAGGCATAGCCGCCGGCCTGCTCATATTGGCCGCTCAGGCGCCCATAGGCGTCCATGACGCCTTGCCCGCCGCCGGCCATGGCTCTCTCCATCTCTTGCAGGCGACTGCGCATCTCGATAAGATCAGCAAAAGTGTCCATTATCGATGACCATGCCGTCGCTCCAGGCTGCAGGCTGCTCAGTTGCTCCAAGTATCCCAGCGAGATCGTGGCAGTTCTGTAGATCTCACCCTCGTCCGGCTCCAGGGCGCCTGTCAGGCAACGCAACAGAGTGGTCTTCCCCGACCCGTTGACGCCGATCAGCCCTACTCTCTCTTTCTCGTTCAAGGTCAGGCTAACGTTCTGCAATACCTGGTGAGACCCGAATGATTTCGAGATCCCTTGAGCCTGTAAAATAGTCATCTGATCACCAACCGTAGATTTGCCATACCCCGCCCTGTTCACTCTGATCAAGTAGTGGCCCTTGAAAAGGCTGGGTTATTCAATAGTAAGGCGAACGCTGGCCAATCAGCGTTCTAGCTTGTCAACATCAGCAAGTTCGGGAAAAATACGCATCCAGATTACAGCCACAATAATAGTGCCAATGCCGCCGATCAGGACCGCGGGAACGAGGCCGAACCATGACGCTGTTAGCCCTGACTCGAACTCTCCCAGCTGGTTCGATGTACCGATAAACATCGAATTGACAGCGCTCACCCGGCCTCGCATCTCATCCGGAGTCTTCAATTGCACCAGCGCTGCCCGGATCACCACGCTGAAAACATCTGCTGCACCGAGAATAATCAGGGCGGTGATGGATAATACAAACGAGGTCGAGATGCCGAAAACAAAAGTAGCGATGCCGAATATAAATACAGCCAGAAACATGATTCGCCCCACCCGGTGCTGGAGCGGGTGACGCGCCAGATATACCGACATTAACAGGGCGCCGACGGCAGGCGCCGCCCGTAGTATTCCAAGGCCCAACGGACCCACAATAAGAATTTCCTTGGCATAAATGGGCAGCAGGGCCGTTGCTCCACCGAGCAACACCGCAAAGAGATCAAGTGATATGGCGCCGATTATCGCCGGTTTGCTTCGGATGAAGGCAATGCCGGCAAATAATGACGGCAGGTCGACTGGATCCCGTTTTGGTAGTATCTGCTTAATCTGAATGAGGAAAACAAGCAGACTCGCCCCTAACAATAGCAAGCCAACAATTGAATAAACAGTAGTCGGCCCGTAAATATACAGAAATCCACCGAGTGCCGGGCCAATGATGACAGCAGTCTGGCTTGCTGAAGCAGTCCAGGCAGCGGCGCGCGATAAATGTTCGACGGCTACCAGGCCGGGCATCAGTGCCTGCATGGTTGGCCCCTCGAAGGCGCGCACCGCTCCCAGCAAAAACATGATCGCCAGGATGCTCTCCTTATTTAGCCAGCCGGCATAGCTGCCTGCTGCCAATACCAGGACTCCTACTCCTTCTATGAACTGGCAGGCGCTGATGATCAGGCGTCGATTATAGCGGTCGGCCACGTGGCCGACCATCAGCGTGAGCAGCACCATCGGCAGGAACTGCACGAGGCCGACCAGACCGAGATAAAATGCGCTATTGGTAAGGGCATAGATCTGCCAACCGACGGCAACCGCCAACATCTGGGCAGCCACCGTGGTGGAGACGCGTGCCAAACAATATATCACAAAAGATCGATTATGCAGGATGATCGCATTGGCGGATAGGCCATAAGACGATGAGGGCATGTCCTGCTCCCGGTTGTATTTTCAGCTTCAATGCCGTTAATATAAAGTATACTTCAAATAAAGAGGGAGGTGTACCAAGCCTCAGGCGCGGGCCTTGGAGTGATGTAGTGTCTTTGTAATTAACGCATTTAATGCCAGTGATTTGGAGGTTGTATTTTTGGAAAAACCAGAATTAAAGGCTTATCCCTACCGGTGGGTAGTATTGCTGGCTTTTGCGCTGGCGATGGCGGTTCAGCAATTGCTCTGGATCACATTTGCTCCAATTACCCATGATGCGGCATTGTATTACAAAGTTTCGGAGTTGGCGATCGGGCTCCTATCGCTCGTGTTTATGGCCGTCTATATCCTGGTCTCCATCCCTTCGTCCTGGCTGATCGACAACCGGGGATTCCGTTTCGCAGCGGGAGTTGGCATTGTGATCACCGGGGTCTTCGGTATCATGCGAGGACTATTGGCAGCAAATTATACGCTAGTTTTAGTTTGTCAGATCGGCATCGCCGTGGGTCAGCCGTTGATTCTCAACGCGGTAACTACAGTATCTGCCAAGTGGTTTCCGCCTGAAGAGAGAGCTACGGCGGCAGGATTAGCGTGGCTGGCAGGTTATCTCGGATTAATCGTCGGCCTGGCAGCAACTCCCTATTTGGAGATCGCCTTTGATTTTCAGGGAATGCTCATATGCTACGGAATTATTTCTATCATCGCGGCAGCGGTATTCTTGCTCTTTGCCAAAGAAGAACCGCCTGTTTCCCTATACGCAGCGGGCGAAGAGAGGGCATTAGTGTTCGATGGTTTTAAACAGATGATGAGGAAAAGAGATTTTATCATTTTAACAGTAGTCTTTTTCATAGGACTGGGCGTTTTTAACGGATTGTCCACCTGGATTGAAGAGATATTGAGGCCTAGAGGGCTGTCATCAGGCCAGGCAGGTATAATCGGTGGCATCATGGTGGCCGCAGGAGTTATCGGTTCAGGGATCGTGCCGGCGCTATCGGATAAATTTAGAAACAGGGTGGCCTTTATTTTTATTGCGATTGCCGGGTCTATTCCGGGGCTGATCGGCATTGCCTATGCGACAAGTTATGCGGTCTTATTGATTTCTGCTGGCATCCTGGGGTTTTTCATGCTCAGCACGGCGCCTCTGGGCTTTCAATATGGCGCAGAAGTGGCTTTCCCTGTGCCTGAAGGCACATCTAACGGTATGTTGATGCTGGCGGGACAAGTTTCAGGCATTATTTTCATATTTGGGATGGACGCCTTAAAATCGCCGGCAACCGGTTCCATGGCTCAACCAATGGCAATTTTGATCATGCTCATGGTATTGACCGCAGCAATATGCCTGCTGCTCAGAGACCCGCAATCGCTGCATAAACCCACGGATAGATGATCGACCAATATCTTCATTTCATGCCGCCCCTTTTCTAAGTTGCCGACTGTGCCAGGGCTTTTCAATATCTCGGTAACGATTGCTTCACAAAAATCATACTATATTGAGGCTGACAGCTTAGAAGAAATTTTTATCCGACGACTAAAGGAGGAATGATCATGGGTGCCAAGGGAAGTGCATTAGGTTTGGGTGATACTTTTGGGGCATTGGGTGCTTCACCGATTTTCCCGATATTCGCCTTCACACTCTTCCTGATCCTGATCCTGCTGATTCTGGGCATCAACTAAGCCCCGAATCTCCTTAAACACTAGCCCCGGGTACGGTTCCGGGGCTTACTCTTGCCATTTCTCATCTTTGTGTCCAAATTGGTGATCTGCCGACCTGGCTTGGAAGAGCGTCCACGGCTGGCTTGGGCGGTCTTTGAGGTGCCCGTTCAGATGGCTCCACTGGGTATGTTCGGCCAGGAACTTCCCCGCCTTGAACGGCCTGCCGCAGGAGTTCCCCCAGCGCCCCCAAAAACTTATGTCCAAAGCGAGAGCGCTATCGGTTACCTTTCCATCAACGGTCCCCCGCGGCTCAAAGGGTACTGGGTGGCCCGATCTGTGCTCCTGGGAGTCCAACTCGTAGTGGCTGTCGATAGTGCGCCAGCATGGATGGATCCGGTTCAGGTAGACGTCATAATGGTCGGCCAGGATCGCTTTGGCAGTTACCTGGTCAATCCGGCCATAGTTTTGATCGAGCAACTGCGCCATCCGTACGCGCCGCGCCCCAGAAGCATCCCTGATATCGGTGTAGCTGGTAGCTGAGCATTCCAGATTGCGTATCCTGGGATCCCGGGGAGCGTTATAGCCGGTAAAATAACCGTCCGTCTTCCGTTCAATGTGATAGTATTGCAGACCCAGTTCAAAAAGCATGATCTCGCCTGATTTCACGTCGCCCAGCAGCCAACTGTTCGCATAGCCGCCATTATTCTGTTTTTTCATGATCTCTACAAACCGGTCCAGGTTGTCGGCGTACTGCATGGCTTTGCGGGCCCGGAAAAACTCCGGCGCCTCCTCGGGGTCGTAGGCCTTGAATCCGCCGATGGTGGTCTCTGTTCCGATCAGGCCGGCCCCGGTGATGAAGTAATCGCTAAAGCTATCGATATAACCCGGGGCTGTTTGCATGAAGATGCGCTGACCCTCGGTGGGAACGATGTCAATGATCTCATTGAAATATTGGCCGTTCACATATTCGTCCCAGCTATTATGCGCCATCACGATCTTGCCGTTCCGGGCAGCAGCGCCGGTGGCGATGAAGGCGCTGCAGTGGTCGTGAGCGGGCCTGCCAGCGGGAACCTCTTTCCTCTTCAGTTCGTTTGGCCACCAGTAGCCCAACAGTTCCATTCGGCCGTTCCAGGCCAGAATCTCCTGCCAACTGACGTTGACTCCAGCGGCCTGCGCTCCAGCTGCCACCCCCTCGATTTCCTCGAGAAATTCCTGGTCGATGTAGGGGATAAACATCCTTTCCGCTGCCTCCACAAAGAAATCCCACTTCATACCGGTGTTCCAGTAGGTCAGATAACCCAGGCTGACCATGATCTCCTGCAGTTCCGCCGCCATCAGGTAGCCGTGCTGAAAACCTCTCTCGTATGGCTCTCCTTCAATATGGACGCAGGCCCAGCCATTCTGATCATAGCGGTATCCTTTCCCGTAAATCATCCAACCGCCTCCCCTACTGAACTATTTTACGGCGGTCGATCCGGATTATTGCCATGAAAAAGAGCAAAATAAAAACCGCTGCAATCCATATGAAGGCAACGGCTCTTAATTTACGTCTGAAGATAATATTTTAAAACTCAGGCAATGGTGATCTCTGGGCTCAAATAAACATCCTGAATGGCATTGAGGAGTTCGACGCCATCCGGCATCGGTTTTTGGAACGCCTTGCGCCCGGAAATGAGACCCATGCCTCCGGCGCGCTTGTTGATCACCGCCGTACGCACAGCCTGGGCCAGGTCATCCTTGCCGGAGGCGCCACCGGAGTTGATCAGGCCGGAGCGCCCCATATAGCAATTGGCCAACTGATAGCGGGTCAGGTCGATCGGATGGTCCGAGGTCAGCTTGGAGTACACCTTGTCGCTGGTCTTGCCGAACTTCACGGCATTATAACCGCCGTTGTTTTCCGGTTGTTTTTGCTTCACGATGTCCGCCTCGATGGTGACGGCCAGATGGTTCGCCTGTCCGGTCAGGTCGGCGGAGGCTTCGTAGTTGACCCCGTCAACCTTGAAGGCATTATTGCGCACATACGCCCAGAGAATGGTGACCAGTCCCAGGCTGTGAGCATAGGCAAAAGCCTCGCTGATCTCCTGCATCTGCCTGCTGCTCTCCTCGGAACCGAAATAGACGGTGGCGCCAACCGCCACCGCACCCATGTTAAACGCCTGGTCGACGCTGGCGAAGATGATCTGGTCGTATTTAGTGGGATAGGTAAGCAACTCGTTGTGATTGATCTTGAGGATGAAGGGGATCCGGTAGGCAAACTTTCTGGCGATCGATCCCAGCACTCCCAGAGTAGAGGCGACCGCGTTGCACCCGCCTTCAATAGCCAGCCTGACAATGTTTTCAGGATCGAAATAGATCGGATTGGGTGCGAAGGACGCCCCTCCCGAGTGTTCCACACCCTGGTCCACTGGCAGGATGGAGAGGTATCCGGTGCCCGCCAGGCGCCCCGTGTTAAGCAGCGTTTGCATATTGCGCAATACCGTTATCGAACGGTCGGAGGGAACCAGCGTCCTGTTCACAAAATCAGGCCCCGGCACATGGAGATCCTCTTTGGCAATGGTCGTACATCTGTGGCTCAACAGGTAGTCGGCTTCACTGCCCAATAATTCCTCGATCTTGACTTTCATACGATGACCTCCCCTTTCAGATTTACATTTAGGAAAATAAGATACCTTCAGCTGATGAAGATCGCTGCAATATCTATCCACAATATCCAGAATAATAATATAAAATATTTTATATGGTTGTTTCGCCATCGTGTGGCATCTTCCTGCCATACCTATTATGATAAAAGTGAAATAATACTTTTAGGATGCATCGTCCCGGTTCCCTTGTCTATTCTGTCCGCCTTGATGCCGGGATATTAACAGAACGCAGAAAGGAGCAAGCAGCCATGATTTCCAAAAGAAGCGATCTTCACAAGCTGCCCGATAGCGAACTTTATCTGTCCCCCACCTATGCGACCAGATATTTTGTCGAGCGTGTGCCGAAGTACAAGCTCCCCGAGTCGATCACGCCGGCCAGTGTCGCCTACCAGATCATCCATGATGAATTGAACCTTGACGGGATCACCGCTTTTGATCTCGGCAGCTTCACTACCACCTGGATGGAGCCGGAGGCGGAAAAGCTGATCGCCGAGAACCTGGGAAAGAATTTTATCGACCGTTTCGAGTATCCCCAAACCAATGAGATTCACCAGCGCGTCGTGCACATCCTGGCGTGCCTGTTCAACGCCGGGGAGCACGTAAATTTTTGCGGCACTGCCACGATCGGATCATCGGAAGCAATCGAGCTGGGCTTACTGGCCCACAAGTGGACCTGGAAAGAGAAGCGCATCGCCCTGGGCAAACCCTATGACCGGCCAAACATTGTATTCGGGGCCGGCGCCCACGTCTGTTGGAACAAGTTTGCCAAATACTTTGACGTGGAGCCGCGCATCATTCCCATGACCGGCGATCGCTTCACCATGGATCCGGGATTGATTGCTGGCCGTATCGATGAAAACACCATTTGCGTCGGGGCGATCCTTGGGACTACCTACACCGGGGCCTGCGAGCCCGTCAAAGAGATCGA
Source organism: Thermacetogeniaceae bacterium (assembly GCA_050010575.1). GTDB lineage: Bacteria > Bacillota > DSM-12270 > Thermacetogeniales > Thermacetogeniaceae > Palsa-1188. Next base: position 12,813 of record JBEKKU010000056.1, read on the forward strand.
CGACCTGCTGACAGCCGTAAAAAGAGAGCAGGGCTGGGATATTCCGATTCACGTCGATGCCGCCAGCGGCGGCTTCATCATCCCTTTTACCAACCCTGATCTGGAGTGGGATTTTCGTCTGCCTCACGTACGCTCGATCAACGTGTCCGGGCATAAATTCGGCCTCGTCTATCCCGGCCTGGGCTGGCTGATCTTCAAGAACCAGCAGGATCTGCCCGAGGACCTGATCTTTCACGTCAATTACCTGGGAGAGACCATGCCCACGTACACCCTGAACTTCTCCAGCGGCGCCGGCATGATGCTGGCGCAATACTACAACTTGCTGCGGCTGGGGCGGGAAGGCTATACATCGGTCATGAACAATTGCCTGGAAAATGCCTCCTATTTAGCGCAGAGGCTGGTCGAATCCGGTAATTTTGCCATGCTCGGGGCGCTCGACCTGCCGATCGTGGCCTTCAAGTTCAAGCACACCCCCTCCTTTACGCCCTTCCAGCTCTCGCAAAAGCTGCGAGAGCGCGGCTGGATGCTCCCGGCTTATCGACTGCCGGAAAAAGCAGACAACATTACGGCGCTACGGGTGGTGGTCAGGGAGAGTTTCAGCCATGATATGGCGGAACTGTTGGCCAATGATATCATCAACGCCTATAACATCCTGGACGATAAGAAGCTGGAGCAGCTGGAACCGCATACTCATAATAAGAGGTGCACCTCCGTCTGATCCCCGCTATTTGATCAGCCGCTTCTTGACCATGACCAGGGGAATGCGCAGGGTTAACAGCACCAGTGCTGCCAGCCAGACCAGGTGGCCCCACACAGGCCGGGTGGCCGTTCCCAGGATCAGCGGCCGGACCGCCTCCACGGCGTGGTACAGCGGTGTGAACCAGGCCAGCAGCCGGACTCCTGCCGGCAGGGTTTCCAGCGGGAAAAAGACCCCGGAGAGAAAAAACATCGGGGTGATCAACAGGGTGAAGAAGTACTCAAAGGAATCGAATCCCGGCGCAATGCTGGTCCAGATCATGGAGATGATCGAGAACCCTGCTGCCATCAAGGCTACGGGAACCGGCGCCAAGAGCGCCCAGCAGGATCTGACCAGGCCAAACACGGCCAACACCGTGAGAAACACAGTGCCGTACAGAACCCCCTTGAAGGTCCCGTATAGAATCTCTCCCAGGACCACGTCGTCCATGCTGACCGGGGTGGCCACCATTGATTGAAAAACCTTCTGCACCGACATGCGGGTGAAGCTGCCGTAGGTCATCTCATAAGTCGTAGCGAACATGCTCGAGGACGCCACCAGGGCCGGGGCCAGAAAATTGATATAGGGTAATCCGTGAATTTTATTGACATATACTCCCAGGCCGAAGCCCAGCGCCCAGAGGTAGATAACCGGTTCCACGAAATTGAACATGATGTTGGCCATCCAGGTCTTGCGAAACAGCAGCAGGTTGCGGCAGAAGACTCTGTATACCAGCGGCCAGGACAGGTCCGGCCAGGACAGCAAGTTTTGCCACAGGCGATTACCGGGCATCTTCCCGTTCCCCCTCCCTCCGCTTGCCAGGCAATAAAGCGGCGCCATCCTCTCGCAAGGATTCGCCGGTCAGCTGCAGAAATACATCCTCCAGGTTGGATAGCCTCAGGCGACGATAACGGATCGGGATCTGCTGCCGGGAAGCCTGTGCCGTTACCCTGTCCATCAGTTCCAGACCGTGGTCCGTAAACAGCACCAGGTCATCCCCCATTCCCTGCCGGCATCTGATCAGCTCCCGGCTGTCATCAAACAGGCTGTCCGGGCATCCGCAGCCGGCTCCCAACTCCAGGGCCTCCTTGCCCAGATGGCGCTCGATCAAGCCTTCGGGCTGGCCTTCTTCCACGATCTCCCCCTGGTACATGATGATCAGCCGGTCGCATAGTTGGCTGGCCTCCTCCATGTAATGGGTCGTCAATAGCATGGTGGTGCCCTCCTCCTTCAGCCTGCGCAAACGGTGCCAGACCAGGTGGCGGGCATAGGGATCCAGGCCGGTGGTCGGCTCATCCAGCAGCAGGAGAGCCGGCTGGTTGATCAGCCCCCGGCCCAGGGTCAATCTTCTGCGCAGCCCTCCGGACAGGTTCTCCACCGGCTCATCAGCCTTATCCTGCAAATCCATGAAGGAGAGGATCTCTTCAGACCGCTTTTTAGCGGTCTCCCGGTCGATTTGAAAATAGCCGGCATAGATTATCAAGTTCTCCCGCACCGAGAGCACCGGATCGAGATCGTCATCCTGGGAGATCACCCCGATCTGGGATTTGATCGCCCTCGGCCGGAGCATGATATCCTCGCCAAATACGCTCAGCA
>JBEKKU010000057.1:0-14853 GCA_050010575.1 Thermacetogeniaceae bacterium
CAGGAAGAGCCCGTCAGGGGTGCCCTTCAGGGTGACGGTGTCCCCCGGTTTGACCTCCCCGGCGATGATCTTGCGGGAGAGCGGGGTCTCCACCTCCTGCTGGATCAGCCGCTTCAGCGGCCGGGCGCCGAAGCTCGGGTCGTAGCCCTTCTTGGCCAGATAGGCTGCCGCCTCCTCATCCCACTGCATAGTGCTGCGCTGGGTCTGCTGTACCCGTGCCGCCAGGCGCTGCAGCAACAGTCCGGTGATCTCCCGGATCTCCTGTTGCTCCAGGGCGTGGAAGACGATGATCTCATCCACCCGGTTCAGGAACTCCGGCCGGAAGTGCTGCCGGAGCAGGTTTAACACCGTCTCTTTCATCCGGTCGTAACTGCCGCGCCCACCATTCTGGTGGGCACCCGGCCCATCCGCCTGGAAACCCAGGATCTCCTGGCTGCCAATGTTAGAGGTCATGATCACGATGCTGTTCTTGAAGTTCACCACCCGGCCCTGGCCGTCGGTCAACCGGCCGTCGTCCAGGATCTGCAGCAGGGCGTTGAATACGTCCGGGTGCGCCTTCTCGATCTCGTCGAACAGGATCACCGAGTAGGGCTTGCGCCGTACTGCCTCGGTCAGCTGGCCGCCTTCTTCGTAGCCCACGTAGCCGGGGGGCGCCCCGATCAGCCGGGCGACTGTATGCTTTTCCATATACTCGGACATATCCAACCGGATCATGTTGCGCTCGTCGTCGAACAGGGCTTCTGCCAGCGCCCGGCAAAGCTCGGTCTTGCCGACACCGGTCGGCCCCAGGAAGATGAAACTGCCCACCGGACGGTTCGGGTCCTTGAGGCCGCTGCGCGACCGCAGCACCGCATCGGCCACGGCGTGCACCGCCTCGCTCTGGCCGATTACCCGCTGGTGCAGGATCTCCTCCAGGTGGAACAGTTTCTCCCGCTCGCCTTCCATCAGGCGGCTCACCGGGATACTGGTCCAGCGGCTGACCACACTGGCGATATCCTGTTCGTCGACCTCTTCCTTGAGCAGTGTGCCGCCCTTCTGCTTGCTGGCCATCTGCTCCTCCTCAACCTTGAGCCGGCGCTCCAACTCGTTCAGTCGCCCGTACTTCAGCTCGGCCGCCTTGTTCAGGTCGTATTGGCGCTCCGCCCGTTCGATCTCCGTGCGCACCGCCTCGATCTCCTTCTTGATCTCCCGCAGGCGCGTGATCCCCTGCTTCTCCTCCTGCCACTGGGCTTTCATGGCATCAGACTGGCCTCGCAGATTGGACAACTCCTTCTGGAGATCTCCCAACCGCTCCTGCGATGCCTGGTCGTGCTCCTTCTTTAGCGCGGCCTCCTCGATCTCCAGTTGCATCACCCGGCGGGTGATCTCGTCCAGGGCAGTGGGCATGCTGTCGATCTCCGTGCGCAGCCGGGCGCCGGCCTCGTCCATCAGGTCGATCGCCTTGTCCGGCAGGAAGCGGTCGGAGATGTAGCGGTCGGACAGTACTGCCGCCGCCACCAGAGCGGCATCCTGGATACGTACCCCGTGATGCACCTCGTAGCGCTCCTTGAGGCCGCGCAGGATGGAGATGGTGTCCTCCACTGAGGGCGGGTTGACCAGCACCGGCTGAAAGCGGCGCTCCAGTGCGGCGTCCTTCTCGATGTGCTTACGAAATTCGTCCAGGGTGGTGGCGCCGATCGCCCGCAACTCGCCCCGGGCCAGCATCGGCTTGAGAAGATTACTGGCGTCCATGGCGCCCTCGGCCGCTCCGGCTCCTACCACCGTGTGCAGTTCGTCGATAAACAGGACGATGCGGCCCTCAGCATCGGCGACCTCCTTCAGGACTGCCTTCAGGCGCTCCTCGAACTCGCCCCGGTACTTGGCGCCGGCCACCAGCGAGCCCATGTCCAGGGCGATGATCCGCTTCTCCTTCAAGCCCTCGGGCACATCCTTGGCCACGATGCGCCTGGCCAGGCCCTCCACGATAGCGGTCTTGCCGACTCCCGGTTCACCGATCAACACCGGGTTGTTCTTGGTGCGGCGGGACAGGATCTCCATCACCCGCCGGATCTCCTCGTCCCGCCCGATCACCGGGTCGAGCTTGCCGTCGGCTGCCAGCTTGGTCAGGTCGCGGCCATAGCGCTCCAGGGCCTCGTAGGTGGCCTCGGGGTTTTCGCTGGTGACCCGCTGCGAGCCCCGGATCTCTTTCAAGGCGTTCAGCAGTGTGTTCCGGTTGACCTTTTGCTGGCGCAGCAACTCTTTTAGATCTGACTCGCCCTCTTCGATCAGGGCCAGTAATAAGTGCTCCACGCTGAGGTACTCGTCTTTCAGGGTTTCCGTTTCCTTCTCTGCCCGGGCCAATACCCGGGCCAGGCCGGCGCCGAGGCGCAGCGAGCCCTCCGAGCCGTAAACTGCGGGAATCTTGCGCAGCAGCTCCTCCAGCCCACTTTGTAGAGTAGGCAGGTCTGCTCCGGCCCTGGCCAGAAAACGACCCGCCAGGCCGTCATCTTGCCCGATCAGGGCAGCCAGCAGGTGCTTGGAAGATACCTCCTGGTGGTGCCTTTCGGCGGCCAGTTGTTGGGCGGCCGCCAGGCCCTCCCGGGCCTTCTGGGTAAACTTGTTGAGATCCATATGATTCACCTCGCTAAATGGCTATAGTCAGTAAGGGGACGCCTGGCCCTTTTACCTGCTCAGGCGGTCGACTTCCGCTTCCAGGGCTTCGATCCGCTCTAATAGATCGAGAATGATCGCCGCGCCGGGCAAGTTGACGCCCGTCTGCTTCAGCCGCAACAGCCTGTAAACCCGCTGCAATTGCTGGGGGAGGATAGTCTCTTCCCGAATCTCGATAACACCCAGTTCTTCCAGTATCTGCAGCAGCTCCGGGTGGATGTCCAGTTCGCGGAGTGGCACCCGCTCGTCCTCTTCATCATAGTGGCGATACCGGTACACGATACTCATGGCGATCCTACCCTTTCCTCAGATCTTTCAACCGTAAGTATAGCTCCTTTTCCTCCTCGCTGAGAGCCGAGGGGATGTCGATCACCAGCCGGACATATTCGTTGCCACGCTCTCCACCCTTTCCGGGCAGACCCTTGCCGCGCAGCCGCAGCCTGGTTCCGGCATGGCTGCCCGGGGGCACGGTCATGATCACCGGCCCGTCCAAGGTGGGCACCTGCACCTTGTCGCCTAAGGCCGCCTGCTCTGGGAATAGCTTTAGTTCGGTCTCCAGGTCGTTGCCCTTGACCGTATATACCGGATGGGGCAGCAGTCTCACCTTCAAATAGAGATCCCCGCGCCCGCTGTTCAGTCCCTCGCCGCCCTGGCCGCGCAATCGGATGCGGCCGCCATCCAGGATGCCTGCCGGGATCTTGACCTCCAGGGTCTTCGTCTCCGGGACCTGTCCGGTGCCGCCGCAGCGCGAGCAGAAGCCCCGGTTCTTGGCGCCGGTGCCGCCGCACTCGGCGCAGACCGCTCCGGTGGATAGTTGGATCGTTTTGCTGACGCCGTGATAAGCTTCCTCCAGGGGTAGCGCGATCTCCGTCTCCACATCCTGGCCGCGCTGCGGCTCCCGGGCGCGGCCGCGCCCAGAGGGCGCCCGGTGGGCGCCCGACCGCGTTGTGCCGGCTCCAGTCGTGGCTTGACCGCCTTGAGCGAAACCGCCGCCGAACAGAGTCTCAAAGAAGTCGCTGAAGCCCCCGGCGCCCTCCTGGAAACCACCACCGGGCGGGTGCCCATTGGGCGCGCTGCTGCTGTGGAAACGCACGTTTTCTCCCCAGTCGGGCGGTGGCTGGAAGTCCTGGCCGTTTTGCCAGTTGCTGCCCAGGCGGTCATACTTGGGGCGCTTCTCCGGGTCGCTCAGCACCTCGTAGGCCTCGTTGATCTTCTTGAACTTCTCCTCGGCCTCGGTCTTCTGCTTGCCCGTATGCAGGTCGGGATGCCACTTGCGGGCCAGTTTGCGGTAGGCGCTCTTGATCTCCTTCTCCGTGGCCTCTCGCTTGATGCCCAAGATTTCGTAATAATCCTGAAAAGTTACTGCCATCTACCTTAAGACCCCCAATTTCCCTGCATTTGCGGTCTTACTGACCTAACAAGAAATTTTATAGATTGTCAATAAGGCTAGTTTTCCCTTTCTTCCAATTATAGAACTACCGGCGAATGTTTCCAACGAGGATACTTATGAAGCAGCGGGCAACAACACTGGCCGAGTGCCTGGCAAGTTGTAATATTGTCCGCTGCGTAATTAAGAGCAAGTGGAAGTTCGCCGGCAGCCTTAGAATCTATTTCTCTTCGTATTCGACATCTACCACGTCCGGCCCGCCTGGTTGCCCCTGAGCGCCACCATTTGGTGCGCTGCCGTAACCCTCACCGGGACCACCCGGCTGTGCACCCGCCTGAGCCTTCTTGTAGGCTGCTTCCGACAGGGAGTAGGCCGCCTGTTGCAGGTCATCCTTCAAAGAGCGGATCTTTTCTACCGGGGCGTTCTCCTTCAGCGCCGCCTTGAGGTCGGATGCCAACTGCTCCACCCGGGCCTTCTCATGCACCGGCACCTGGTCGCCCAGGTCTTTCAGCTGGCGTTCCACCTGGTAGGCCAGGCTGTCCGCCTCGTTGCGGATCTCGATCTCCTGCCGCCGCTTCTTATCTGACTCGGCGTTAGCCTGAGCGTCGCTCACCATCCGGTCGATATCGCCCTTGTCCAGGTTGCTGGAGCCGCTGATGGTGACGGTCTGCTCCTTGCCAGACGCCTTGTCCTGGGCGCTGACCTTGAGGATGCCGTTGGCATCGATGTCAAAGGTCACTTCCACCTGTGGAATGCCCCGCTGCGCCGGTGGGATGCCGTCAAGCTTGAACTGCCCCAAAGACCGGTTGTCCCGGGCCATCTCCCGCTCGCCCTGCAGCACGTTGATATCCACGGCGGGCTGGTTGTCGTCGGCAGTGGAGAAGATCTGGCTGCGCCGCGCCGGGATAGTGGTGTTGCGCTCGATGATCCTGGTCATCACGCCGCCCAGGGTCTCCACCCCCAGGGATAGCGGGGTGACGTCCAGCAGCACCACATCCTTGACCTCGCCGGCCAGCACGCCGGCCTGGATGGCCGCTCCGATGGCCACCACCTCATCCGGGTTGACGCTCATGTTCGGCGCCTTGCCGGTCAACTCGCGCACCAGCTTTTGCACGGCGGGGATCCTGGTCGAACCGCCCACCAGGATCACCTCGTCGAGCTCCTTCTCGCTCAGCTTGGCATCTGCCAGGGCGGCCTTGACCGGCCCCCGGCAGCGCTCTACCAGAGCGGCGGTCAGATCGTCGAACTTTGCCCGGGTCAGCTTGATGTCCAGGTGCTTGGGGCCGGTGGCGTCGGCGGTGATGAAGGGCAGGCTGAGCTGGGTCTCCACCGTGGCGGAGAGTTCGATCTTGGCCTTCTCGGCCGCCTCGATCAGCCGCTGCAGGGCCTGCTTGTCGGTGCGCAGGTCGATCCCATACTCCTTTTTGAACTCGCCTGCCATCCAGTCGACGACCTCCTTGTCGAAGTTGTCGCCGCCCAGATGGGTATCGCCGTTGGTGCTCTTGACCTCGAACACGCCGTCTCCCACATCGAGGATGGAGACGTCGAAGGTGCCGCCGCCCAGGTCAAAGACCAGGATCGTCTCGTTGGCCTTCTTGTCCAGCCCGTAGGCCAGGGCGGCCGCGGTGGGCTCGTTGATGATCCGCAGCACGTTCAAACCGGCGATCTTGCCGGCGTCCTTGGTGGCCTGCCGCTGAGCGTCGTTGAAATAGGCCGGCACCGTGATCACGGCGTCGACTACCTTCTCACCCAGGTATTTGCCGGCATCCTCCGTCAGCTTCTTCAAGATCTGGGCCGAGATCTCCTCCGGGGCGTACTTGTTGTCCCGTACCTGGAAGCGCACGGCGTCGTCGGGTCCCGCCACCACCTTATAGGGGACGAGCTTGCGCTCCTCGACCACCTCGGCGAAACGGCGGCCGATGAATCTCTTTACTGAAAACAGGGTGTTCTCGGGATTCAGGGCCGCCTGCCGCTTGGCGATCTGGCCGACCAGCCGTTCCCCGGATTCCTTGAAGGCCACTACCGAGGGGATCAGGCGCGACCCCTCGGCGCTCAGGATCACCTCGGGCTTGCCGCCCTCCATCACCGCTACGACCGAGTTGGTGGTTCCCAGGTCGATTCCTACTGATTTTGCCATAATAAACCCTCCTTTTTATTGAAGCAGGCCTGTTGCCGAAACGCCGAACCTGGATTAAAAAAACCTATCGCAGGCACTTTTTTAATCTCACTCCGAGCGGAGGCGGATTCGAGAAACCCAAGTGACTTAGATGATAGGCTGAAATACAGTCATATCGCTATTGGTCAAATAATATCAAACCTAGATATAAAATGCAATATGTTAGGAGTTTTGTCAATAGATTTCCTCTAACTTTCTAAGATTATTTTACCCCGGAGCAGTAGCAGCATGTCCGGCAATTCTACCGCCAGGCCTGGCGGGGCGGTAGGCGCTAACGGATAAAAAGGCCGGTATGGCCGGGCAGATCGGCCTGAAAAATAGAAATGGCGCTCTCAATCAGGCGCCATACTGATAAACAATGATCTCTGGTGATTCCACCAGCCGCCTTCCCGTTGCCTGGGTTGGTCGAAAGGAGACATACCATGCTGCAGGCCTCCTGCTAGACATCTTGCTGAAAAGGCGGCAACTGCATAAATATCTTGCGGAAGTGGTAGCCATAGACCGAGAAGATCACTGCTTCCGGCAGGAAGCGCGGGTAGCGGAACAGGGTCTTGGCCAGGAGTTTCCAGTAATGGCGCCGGCCTTTATTCAAGATACCCAGGTAGAACATCGCCTGGATCAGGGCCTTGATGTAGACCAGGTGAAAACCGTCAGGGCGCTTTCTCCTAGGCGGCTTGAACTCCTTGAAAAACATGTAGACCCGCTCATAGAAGGAGGCTGGGTCGTAGATGGTGGTGACGATCTTCTGGTAACCCTCCACCAGTTTCTGGGGGTTCATCTTGGGAATGAAGTTCAAGGAGGAGTCGGTGTTGTTGCCGGTAAAATCGGACAGCAGCCGCTTCTCAGCCTTCAACCGCTCGAACAGCCGGGTTCCTTTAGGGGCAGATAGCAGCCCCACCATGGCGGTGACGATGCCGCTCTGCTGGATGAAACTGATCTGCCGCTCGAAGATGGAGGGGGTGTCGCTGTCAAACCCGACGATGAAGCCGGCGCTGACCTCCATGCCGATATTCTGAATCTTCTTCACCGAGTCGATCAGGTTGCGGTCGACGTTATTGAACTTGTTGCACTCTTTCAACCCCTCCTCGCTGGGGGTTTCGATGCCGATGAAGACGTGGCTGAAGCCCGCCTGCCGCATCAGACCCATCAGAACCTGGTCGTCTGCCAGGTTGATAGACGCTTCGGTGATGAAGGCGAAGGGGTGTTTGTGGATCTCCATCCAGGCGATCAGGGTCGGCAGGACATCTTTTTTCAACCGGTTTTTATTGCCGATGAAGTTGTCGTCCACCACGAAGACCGAGCCCCTCCAGCCCATGTCGTAGATGGTGTCCAGTTCCTTGATGAACTGCCGGGCATCTTTCAGGCGCGGCGTATGCCCGTAGAGGGAGGTGATGTCGCAGAACTCGCAATCGTAGGGGCAGCCCCGGGAGTACTGGACGCTCATGCAGACATAGTCCTTGGGGTTCAATAAATTCCAGGCAGGCACTGGCGTGCAGGTTATGGGCGGCCGCTCGCTGGTGTTGTATAGGCGCTGGGCCGTGCCCTGCTCCAGGTCTGCCAGGAAGGGGGGCAGGGTGATCTCCGCCTCGCCCAGGACCAGGTGATCGGCCTCGGGGAAAAGTTCCGGCTCCATGGTGAACAGCGGCCCCCCGGCTACGGTCTTAACCCCCAGAGATTGGCAGCGGCTCAGAATCTCCTTGACCGAGGCTTTTTGGATGTTCATGGCGCTGATGAAGACGTAGTCGGCCCAGCGCAGGTCGTCATCTGTCATCTTGCTGGCGTTCAGGTCGATCAGCCGCTTTTCCCAGGCGGCGGGCAGCATGGCGGCCACCGTCAACAGGCCCAGCGGCGGGTGGGCCGCCTTTTTATTGATGAACGGCAGGGCATATTGGAAGCTCCAGAAGCTGTCCGGGTATTTCGGATAAAGAAGCAGGATTTTCATGATCCCATCTCCTCGTAGTTCTTCTTGACATTAGATTGCTTTTACGAGACTGTGCTTAACACCAGGTCGATTTCTATCTGCATTTTGTCCTGTTGTATGCTAGCGATCAGATCTAGTGTACCATTTTTTGGTGACGGGAATCCATACTATTATTAATTTTAGGACGGCAGTTTTAACTGCAATCTTGCATGGTGTTTCCTGTATGCTTGTTGACGTGCCGCAACTCCTGCTACAATGATTTTGATGATACTCGAAGGGGTGGTATGGCTTGGCACTGCCAGCGGTTTTACTCGTGTTCGGCTCCGTCCTGTTGTCTTTTCTGCTGGCGCTGCAGGTAAAGCTGGTACAGCCGGCTGGAAGCCTGCTTGCAGTGGGCGCGGCAGTAGCGCGGTACAATCTCTACATTTTGCCTCTGATCTTCCTGGCCAATGCTGCTCTAGGGATGAGCTTTGTGCAGGCGCACCAGGCGATCAAGAACTTGCCCCTGCTGGTGGCCGCGCAGACCTTCGTCTACTACCTGAGCCTGTTCATCCTTTCCTGGTTCGGGCTGGGAGACCGTGTTCCTCTGGCCAGAGCCCTGTTAGGGTTGGGTTTGATCATGGTTGGGGTTTATACGATAGCTAACCGCCCCTAATACCACCGCCTATACAAGCGATGGGACAAGGGGCGTTAAGCTCCTGCATCGGCTCAACTAAGTATTAGATGGGGTTTTGGCCCCATCTAATACAAGTTTCGCCTTATGTGTTCAGGGGCTAATAAATAGAGGGGCGCCAAACAGTGACGGGCTAATCAGGAGGCTTGCTGGTAGATATTCTTGACGACATCCAGAAAAAGTTGCACCAGATGGTCATCGTACCAGGTGCCGGCGCGGGCTTGCAGCTCTGCACAGGCCTCGTCAAGGGGCATGGCCTTGCGGTAGGGGCGGTTGGTGGTCATGGCGTCGAAGCTGTCGGCTATACGCAGGATGCGTGCCATCAATGGAATATCCTCACCGCGGCACTTGTCCGGATAACCGGAACCGTCGTAGTTCTCGTGGTGCGAGCGAATGATGGGAACGACCGGCAGGAAGGAGATCAGCGGCTTGAGCATCTCGCTCCCCAGGATCGGGTGGTTTTCCATGGTCTTCCATTCTTCCTTGTTCAGACGCGTTTCCTTGGTCAGTAATCCGGTCTCGATCTCGATCTTGCCGATGTCGTGCAGGTAGGCCGCGAACCGCAGGGTGTCCTTCTCATCATTGGTGAGGTTTAGTTTGTCCGCCAGGGCCAGGGCGTAGGAGATCACCCGTTCCGAATGCCCGTAGGTGTACTTGTCCTTGGAATTGATCAGGGCGATAAAAGTCTGCAGGGCGGGGAAGGCATCCTTGATCTGCAGGGCGCCGATCTCGCTGACCACTGACTGGTACAGGTAGGCCATGCCCTCACTGTACTTGATCCGGAACAGATCATTCTCGGCCGTCCGGATCAGCTGTAGAGCATCATCCCCGTCCTCGGGGCAGCCAACCACACTGATAGATATGGTGAAATCCCTCCAGGATGACGTCGGCTGGTTTTCCAGCAGCACCGCGGTGGCCCGTTCAACCAGTCTCTGCCTGATGGCCACGGCAATGTTGCGGGCGTTTTCTTTATCTTGCCCCGGCAATACCAGCATGAATTCGTCGTTGCCATACCTGGCGGCGTAAAAGGGTTCTTGAACCTCGTCAAGCAGTAGCCTGCCGATGACTGTCAGGATCTCGTCGCCTTTCTGGTAGCCGTATACGGCGTTGTAGTACTTGAACTGGTCGATGTCCATCAGAACCAGGGAGAGTGTTGAATTTTGGGCGGTGGCATTCTGGACGGAGATGGCCAGCTTCTCCTGGAGGTAGCGGTAGCTGATCAGCCCGGTCAGGGGGTCGTAGTCCGCCAGCCGGACCAGTTCCTGCTGGGTGTTCCGCTCCACCTCGATCAGCCCGCCCACCACCCAGGCCAGCAATACGGTGACCCCGGTAATGATGATGTCCGCCTGAAACACCTGGTCGGGCAAGCCATGCCCGAGCAGATAGTCCAGCAGGAACAGCAGTCCGCAGGAAAGCAGGGCCTCCCCGGAGCCGATGACCTTGCCGAAGGCGGTGGCGGTGATGATGGCCGGAATGACGATCAGTACTTTGGCGCCGGCAAACCCATTGCTATACCAGATAAATCCGAAGGTGATCGGCAGTAGGACCGCCAGCAGCAGGAGCTCGTCGATGCGGGATTGATCGAGGATGGTGAACTTGGCCAGCAGCTTGCGGGCTGTGTAAATCACAGCCCCGAGACAAAAGAAGATAAATAAATAATTTATGGCGGTAGGATTTTTAATCCCCAGGGGCAGGTTAAAAAAGCTGAACAGGATCATCAGGAAGATCAACAGGCTGATGATGTGGGTGACCAGGATGCTTTCCGATATGTCGCTGGCTCTTTTTGTTTCCCAGTCGCGCATGATGCTCTCCTGTCTGTGCCGGGGAATGAGCTTTTAAAACAAACAATATCCATAGTGTTCCTATTCCACAGCCCAGATTGCAGGACGGTCTGGGCTCTCGTCAACCTGGGCTGGAGAATAGGGGGCCACCATGAACATATAAAGAGATTACTTCTTCAGGGCCGCGGGGGCTTCGGGTTGATAAAACCAGAAGCCAGCGCAATTGGGCTTCACAACACCGGCAACAGCGATGACAGTCAGGGCGCTGAAGAGAGCCGGCAATAGCCTAGAGATCAGACGCTTCATGGGGATTTCCCTCCTTTCCGGCAGTAATTTTATCCAGCGCAGCGGCAAGCCGATGACCGGGCCCGGTCAGGGAAAAGGCCTGCCACCAGAGACCGAAACTCATGGCGAGCACGACTGCAGCAGCCTGCATTGTCCAGAGCAGCAGAGCGCTCTGGAGCACTGAAATGAACACCACGGCAACCAGCGAGTGGAGGCGCAGCTGGCGGCGCTCCTCGCTCGAGGTGATCCGTTTGGCGGGGGAATCGATGGGCGACAGCCGCCAAACGATCATGATAGAAACGATGCCCCCCAGCAAGACAGTCGATGATAAACTTATGCCGGTAAAAAAGGGTGCGCCGGTTAGCGCCAATCTGCCCAGCACCGGAAAGATGATCATCCCGGTCAGGGCACAGATGACCGGGGATCTGCTGTGCGCCCCGTGTGAAAAAAAGCGCAACAGGGCGGTGGAGAGGGCGGCGACGATGGTGGCGCCGAGACAGCCTAGCAACCAGCCGGCCAGGCAGATCAGGGCAAAATCCAGCAGCGGGTAGAGGAGCAGTTGGAGGCCGTATGCGGCGACCTCTTCCTGGTCCGGGGTCAGGTCGAGCTGCTGCCGGAGATAGGCGGCCGCTGGCCTGGTGATGTCAAGCCTCAATGAGTAGCCCCCTCTTGTGGTTGTAATAATTTTTACCCAGGGCCACCAGAAGCAGAACAATCTCGTAGGGCAGGGCAAAGGCCGATCTTAAGAAGGGGTTGTCGTAAACAGTCTTTAATGCTAGCCCTGTTATCCTTAAAAGCGGGTAGGCATAAGATAGTTCGACAATTGTTAAAATTACAAAACTGATTAAGACCGCCAGCAGTGCCTTGCTCATCAATGATTTGGTAACAAGCCTGATGTAGATAGCCAGAGAAATGATCAGTATGATGGTGTGTATCCCGTTGGCGATATTAAGAAGTTGCACCTGGTTGGTGAGGGCCTGCAGGAGAGCGATCATTAATATATTTTTATATTGCAGCCGCAGGTTCAACAGGCTGAAGACCACCATGGTCAACACCAGGCTTTCCGGAATGTCCTGCAGCACAAAAGCGATCAGGATCGTTGACAGGCTCTCGTGGCCCATTTTTTCACCTCAAAGAGGGAGAAGTTTCTTGCTCAGGAAAATGTTTCATTCTGTTTGGACAGATTCGACGGATACGACTTTTTTCCTGCTAATATTAGCTTAAGACTATAGTTACAAATAATCAGGACAAAAGTCCTTATTGATCGACAATTATCGAGCAATAACTGCATTAAAGAGAATCTGCAAGGGCAGCAGGAATCATCCCCTGCCTGGCGAAACAAGTTAGCATGTTGGGGTAAGGGGATGGAATGATTGGGTTCTGGCATGCAGCAACACGGCTGGTTAAGGGTGTTCCTGGCCAGTCTGCTGATATTGTTGGCGGCAGTGGTTTTAGGCGGGTGCAAGCAAGTGCAGCAAGTACAGGAAGTGTTGCACAATAGCCAGCCTCCTGCCGTTTCCCGCGGGGAACGCCTGATTGCTTACGAGCAGGGGGGCAACATATGGACTATCGAGGCAACTGGCGACGGGGCGCAGCAGGTCAACAAGACCGGCAACCTGATGCTGGGTTCATGGGCTCCCGAGGCGTCCAAAATGGCAGTGCTGTCCGGGATCAACCAGAATGGTGAATGGGTGACTGGGAACGCCGGGGTGCTCGACCTGAACGGCAACCTCCAACCGGTGATGGGGCCTCAGGGCGCTATCACCATCGAGCCCGGGGAGGCCTCCTGGCTGGACAGCAACAGCCTGGTGCTGGGGGGGCTGGGCGCTATCTGGGTGGCCCGCCTCGATGGCAGCCAGTACCGGGCCACCGCGCTTTACACCGCCAAGCATGAAAACAGTGAGCAGGTCTGGCATCCCAAGGCCGTGCCGGGCGGGAGTCTGGTCAGCTTCTGGGTCACCAGCACTGAAGGAACTGAGGGGGATGTCACGGCGCGCCTGGTGATCGCTCCGGTGGCGGGAGGCCAGGCGACTACAATCTTCAGCCAGACCATTTTGGCCAGTGGCCAGGCGCCCGTTGACGCTATCTGGGCCCCGGATGGCCGCTATATTCTGATCTATGCGGAACCCACCAGCGGTGGCAACCCGTGGTGGATGTTGGACCGTACCAAGGGTAGCAAAAAGCAGGTGCTGTCCGCCGATGCCGGGGATGTCCAGTGGCTGCCTGGCGATCAGCTGATCTACGCCCCCCAGGCCCAACTGCAGGTGCCGAAGTATGCCCTGCTCGATGCCGCCACGGGCGAGTCCAAGCCTTTTATTGCCATTCCCAGCTGGGTGAACTGGCTCCAGGTCGCTTCCGACAACCGCCTGTTGCTAGCCAGGGCCACTGGGGATAACAGCATCAATTGGGATTATTACGTGGCGGCAGCAGACGGGAGCAACGTCAAGAAGATTATCACCGCCGCCGGGGATGCTGCCTGGCAGCCATAACTGGCGGCCATCAATAGAGGCTTCACGCTTGTGGCTTTAAAAAACTGAGTGCCGGTTCAGCCGGCACTCAGATGTAATCCTGGATTGATCAGGGTATTATAACCTGACTGTTATTGAATTGACTGGAGTAGCAGGCGAGCGGCATTGTCGCCCCAGATGCCTGCCTTCTCCTCATCAGTGATCGCGGTCGCCGCCCATTCCTTATAGTAGCGGGCCGGGGAGAGCAGGGGGAAGTCGCTGCCCAGCAGCACCTTATCGAGCACGCCCGCCAGCCGTGCCGCCTGGTAGACCTCCGGACGGAAGAGGAACGGTGAGGCTGCCGTGTCGTAGTAGACATGTTGCAATGATTTTTGCAGCTCCGGCATCAATTCGTAGAAGAATAGGCCGCCGCCCCAGTGGGCAAAAATGATCTTGTTATCGGGGTTCTGGACTGCAAACAGATAGGCCTGCTCCGGCCCCATCTTGCCCTTGCCCGGATAATAGTGGCCAACCAGTTCATTGGTGTGCATCAGGATGGGGAAACCGAGTTCCCGGCAGACAGCGGTAAACCGTCCTACCTGGCCCTGGTCGGAGATGTCGACGTGTGCTGCGGCCGGGATAATCTCGCCGGTCCCTTTAAGGCCGGCTTCCTGACAGCGGACCAGTTCCCGTTCAGTGCCCGGGTCCTGAGGGGGGACCACAGCGAAGCCGATCAGGCGATCCGGGTAGCGCCTGGCTACGTCGATAACGTAGTCGTTGCTCTCCCGGCACATGCCCAGGTCGCGGTAAGGAAAACCGAACACCACCGATCTGTCAATCCCGGTCTTATCCATGTTCTCCAGCAGAATTTCCGCAGTCGCAAACTTAGACTTGGGGTTTTCGTGCAGCATCTTGAAATGAGTGTCCCGCTCCATGTTCCGATGGACATC
This sequence comes from Thermacetogeniaceae bacterium, assembly GCA_050010575.1. Lineage (GTDB taxonomy): Bacteria > Bacillota > DSM-12270 > Thermacetogeniales > Thermacetogeniaceae > Palsa-1188. Next base: position 14,270 of record JBEKKU010000057.1, read on the forward strand.
CCGGATGAACTCCGGCGACAGGATATGCACGTGGACGTCTATTTTCAAGCCAATTCACCTCCGGTTATCGATGCTAGTTTTCTATATTCGTCTCCGTTAAAGGAAAACCTCTTCCAAAGCGTATTTTTACGGCAGGTCCGCTGCTGCCAGGTAGTAGCTGACTGGTTGCCAGGTGAGGAGTGAAGGACGGCTGGGAGATTGCCAGGGCGCTCCGGCAGGAAACGGATGTCTCCATCATCATCGAGATCGCCAGGGGCCAGATCGCCGACAAGATCCGGGAATGTAGCAGAAATAGGGGATTTGCTTTGAGCGCTTCGGGTTATAATAGGACCGTTTAGTATGTCGATCAATATGCTAATGTGCTATTGTTATCGAAGGCAAGCAAAATAATGACTGTCGGGCGTGGTCTTTGTTGAAACGCAAATTTTCCATCGGAGTTATTGGTACACTGGTGATCTTGGCGGCGTTTTTTCTGTTGCTACTGCCTTTTGCGTGGCGCGCCACCTCTTTTGGCAAAAGGCAGGCCGAACAGGCATACACCGCTGAAGCTCGGTCTGGTGGCCTGGCCCTCAAGTATTTCCAAC
>JBEKKU010000058.1:0-14800 GCA_050010575.1 Thermacetogeniaceae bacterium
TCCCCCGCAGTATTTCGATTCATATTTTATCCATTGCCCGGGAAAACAATCCCTGCGAACCGCCGCTGAGGCTGCCTAAAAGACCGATAAAAAAACCAGGCTGTCCGGCCTGGCCCACACGAAGACAGAATCCTGTTTGTTTACTTGCCAATCTTCTCCTCAACTTCCTTGGCGCCCTGTTGATAGAATTGACCCTCGCCCGGCGCCAGTTCCTTGAGCAACCTGAGAAATTCCCCCGCATGGACCAGTTCCTCGTCGGCGATCTCCCGCAGCACCTTGATCGCCAGTGCGTTGTCAATGGACTCCGCCAGTTGGATGTAGACCTGCACCGCCTCATACTCGGCGGCTACCATGAACCGGATCGCCCGGACCAGTTCCTCCGGGGTCAGCTTGCGCTCTGCGTGCATGCCGGAAAAAGCGTTGACGAAATCGGGCACCTGTATCATCCTCCTTTTGTAATATCAATAGCTATTATAACCGCAACTGCGGGTGAAACATCCATGCCCTCCCGGTAGAGCCAGAGGTCACTGCTGTCCCCGAACCTGGTTGCGCACCAGCACGGATGATCCGAGTTCCACCCCCAGGCGGGAGGCCACACATGGGCACTTCGCCCGGAGCATGAAGAAAGTCCTGTCTCCGACCAGGCTGGTGCCTTCCAGGGTCTCGAAATTGGCCTGGCCCTTGGCGATCACCAGATCGGCGCCCTGCAGCAGGGAGCGCAAGTCCTCTCCGCAGAGTTCCGGAACCACTCCCAGGTAGTTGTTTCCGGTAGTCACCACCTCGGCCAGCAGGTCAATGCCAGCCTCTTCGGCATCCTCCCGGGTCGCATCATTGAGGATGGGGCCGCCTTTGACTACGTAATAAAGATCTTCAATATATTGGCGCAACTTGACCAACAACAGGTAATCAAAAACGATCTCGCCGCTGTTGTCCCCGATCAATACCAGCCGCCGGCCATCCTGCAACAAGTTGCGCAGAGGTTCGCTGTCACAGCGGGCGAAACCGCTGTCCAACATCTGCTGAATGCCGGCGTTGACATCGAAATTGGGGTTGATCCCCATATCGATCACGTTCCCCGCCACCGCCACTTTCAGGGCAGTCATGAGCGGGTCGTCGCTGAACTCGATGATCTTTTCCAGGGATGGCAGAAAGGTGCGAGCCAGCCGGTTGCTGGCGGCCTTGGCCTCTCTGAAGGGGTCTGACTGGCCGAGCAGACGATAGGTTTCAAACAGCACCAGAGCAGAATTCTCAGCCGGAGTCCTGGTGGCGTCGAGACCGGCGATCAGGGGCAATAGCCCGGTCAGCACCTGTTGCTGCCCGGCATCATCCAATCCAACCACCCGGCAGGTGGAGATGGCCTGCTGCAAATAGCAGGGGATGCAGTCTGCAGTAACTTGCACAACATCACCTCGTTAAGCTGATATTCGATCATGACCGCATTGCCAACCATGAGTTCGTCTTATGAAAACGCCAGCCTCCCCTGTTATCCGTTACCGGCGGTCCCGCTCGAGGTCGAAGACGATCTTCTCCAGGTACCACTGCTCGGAGCGGCCCGGATACCGCTTCCTGGCAGCATCCAACTGGTACTGGAGAGACTTGTCGGCCTCCTTTTCCGAGAGGAACATGAGCTGCCGGTACCTGCGCTTCAGGGCCGCGGCGCCTCCCTGCGACCGGCCGCGGCCAAATAATATCAGTGCTGTGACGACGATGACCGCCAGCAAAATTGCCAGATAGATCATTCTTATTCTGCCCTCCTCGCCCTAAAAAGCTGCAGCGTTTTGCCGCTTCCATATATTTCATTGTATTTCGTTTTTGGGAAGCAATTTCCTTTTTTACCGCGCTTGGCCTTGCATCAGGCCTTTAGGGTGGGGAGTTCGTCCCGGAGTGAGATGGATTGCTGGGCCGGCCGCAGCACCCGGCCCTGGAACAGGAGCCGGGTTAGGAAGAAGCGGTCCAGAATCAGCCTGGAGATCACCAGGGGCACGATCAGGCCGATGACCACAGCCGCAGCGTTTCCATAGTGGAAGTGATACTCATACAGGAGCACGGAGTTAACGGGCACATGCAGGTACACTACGGGGAGGGCGACGTTGCCGAGGGCGGTGACAGCCCTCCCCAGCCTGTTACGGGCCAAGAGCTGGCTGATGCCCACGAGAGCGGTAGTCATCACCACCGGTATCGCCAAGTCTAACAGCGGGTGTTGGTAGATCACATATTTCAGGTTGAACCCGTAGTTGATCAGGCGCCAGTGATCACCGGCGATCAACAGAGCAGATACCATCACCGCAGCCATGGTGACTGCCGGAGTGATATTACCAAGGGTTTTCTTGCCGTAATAGCCAATAGCGTAGTAAGCCACGGCGATCAGAGCGACATCCAGGTTCCAGGGAACAAGTATGGCATGAGCAGTAATCCACCAGGCTTCCAGGTGGGCCACCAGATAGGCGATGGCCACAACTGCCAGAACAGCACGTCCGTTTCTGAACATCAGGACGATGAGGGCAAAGAGAACCTGGGTAGCGAACAGGCAGGTGAAGAACCAGAAGACGGTATAGTAGCCGCCGATCATGCGCCCGCCAAATAGCACCTCTTTCAGATCTTTCCAGAGGAAACTGGCCTCAATGATATGCAGGTACCGGTAAACAAAATAGTAACGAACCAGGGTAATAACAGTCAGGTAGGCGCCATAGGGAACGAGCAACTCCCGGCATCGTTTGACGAGCCAGACGCGGAAGGCTGCCCAACTGTCCAGCGGCCTGAACAGGTAACCGCTGAGCAGGAAGAAAGCTGGCATGTGAAACCAGTAGATATACTTGGCGTAGACAGTGTCGCCAACCGGGTGCCCGATCACCACCAAAACGAGAGCCAGGGCTTTGGCCACATCCACCCAGAGTTCGTGCTTCCTGGTATCGGGCAAGCGGTTCCACTCTCCCTTAAGTACAGTCTATGATAGTATAGCGCATTATTACGCAGTCTTGCAGCCCCTGTAGCCGGGCTGCCGGCCGCTTCGCCCGCTGATCATGGTTTTGCGCTGATTGTGAACGATACGGGAGACGACGCCGCCCAGAACCCCAAAAGCTCAGAACCCCGGCAACTTGGCCCGGGGTTCTCATTTATTTCTGATTTATTGACTGTTGCCTAAACTAGTTAATGCCCACAAGAAGCAGAATCAGAATCAGAAAGATCACAAATACGAAGTTGCCACCCAAGATGCCGGTGCCCACACCAGTGCTAGCGCCCATTAAAAACCCTCCCTTCAAGACGATCTGCGATGCTGTAGAGTGCTTTGACTTCACTACCATACTATTCCATCGTACCTGAAAGTGTTCGCAGCCGCTTTAGAAAATCATACTTCCACTCCTGGCCGGTTCGCCTGTAACCGCCCGGAAACAAGTGACATACTATGAGTTATGTTCCTGAGGAAGCGCAGCCTTGTTCCAACCGTTACAATTCCCGACATTTTCCCGAAAGCAGGTGGGCATGATCGAAATCGTTTTTGGAGAGCGCCTGGATCCGGCCAAGTACATCGCCTTTTGCCGGGAGGTCTATACAGACAAGGCGTTGTTCAGGGATTCAGGGCTGACGAATGTGCTCGGGATGATCTTTTACCGGAGAGAGTTGATGCCGGGAAACGCAGCGATCTCTCCCCTAATGGTGAACAGCAATGGGGAACTTCAGGCTGCCTGTCTGCTGATGGTGGCCCAGGATCAGCCCGGGGCATTACAGATCTCCTATTTCGAAGCCCGGGAAAACTGCCAGGCAGCGGTGGATCTGCTGGTAGACACTGCCAGGGCGCTGTGCAGAAAGAAGGGGCTGGACAGGATCGTCATCGGACTGGATAATATGGTCGGTATTCTGATCGACCACTTCGATAGCCCATCCTGTTACGGAACACGCTACAATCCAGCCTATTACCCCGACTACTTCAGCAAGTACCATGCCAGGGAACACCTGCTCACCTCCTACCTGATCGACCTGAACCGATACAGCCTGGCCAGGGAACAAAAGATACTGAACCGGATAGGCGCCAGGTTCACCTGCAGGACCGCCTCCTGGCGCCGCCTCGGGCAAGAAACCGGTATCTATACCGATCTAAAAAACCGCTGTTTCACCGGTCAGCCCTTTTTTGCGCTTGGTTCCCCAGAGATGAATTACCAGATGTTCAGCAGCTACCGGTCCCTTCTGTCCGGCCAGAACCTGCTGATTCTGGAGCGGGACGGCGCACCTGCCGGGTACCTGCTCTGGTTCCCGGACTACAACCAATTGCTGAAGCCCGGGGAAGTCCTGAGCCCGGAGACCATCAGAAAATACCGGTTCTACGGCCGGGCTATCGACAGGTTTATTATCACGGAGATCGGAGTGCTTCCGGAATACCAGGGCACGGGAGCGATTCTGGCGCTGTTCAAGAAATGCCTGGAGTTGACCAGGGGCCAGTACGACTGGTGTGAAACCGGATGGATTCTGGACAGCAACATCAAATCAAAGGGCTTCGGAATCAGGTGGGGAGATGCTGAATACAAGCACTACAAGATCTATGAACTAGAAGCATGATCCCCCAGCAATTCCGCGAAGCGTCCTCCATCGGCATTCAATTCTCTAAATCTCTCCGGCAGAATATACCATCCCCCGCTAAGGCAACTTTATATGAATGGCACCTATTTTTTATCATTAATTAATGGAAATTACATATTTGATGTGCTAAGTTAAGCGTAACAAATGCCGGAGGGCTGCAACATGAGCGCCAAGCTGCTCCAGGATTGCATTCAGCCATGTCTCCAAAAAAACCGGAAGCTGTGCTTTTACGCCCTGGTGGGCATTGCTAACACCTTGACCTACTTCCTGGTGTTCAACATTCTGCTCAGTCTGTTCCCTACCCAGCAGCCACTGCCAATCGTGGGATACAGCGCCATCGGGTTTTTGATCGCCAATGTTCAGAGCTACCTGCTCAACCGGAGATGGACGTTCGCAGCCGAGCATCGGCATAGCGGGTGCGACAGTAGTACTCGGGAGCAGATCTTGTTGTATTCTCTGATCGCTCTGATCGCCCTGATCATCAACAGCCTGTGCTTTTATGGGCTTCAGCATCTCCTGGCGGCTTTTTCCGGAAACAGGCTGTGGTTGAATGCAGAGAGCTTTTTTGCCGGATCGCTGGGAACGGTCTGGAGCTACCTCGGGTATCAGAACATCGTCTTTGCCCGATCTGGCGATATCCAAGCCCTGGCCCAGGACGCGGAATGCCTGCACAGGACCAGCATAAATGAGCAGCCGGAAATCACTCTCGTGATCCCCATCTTCGATGAAGCTATGAGCATCAGACAATCACTCGTAGAAATGGTTGCCTGGCAGCAGCAGAGGCGGTTGAGCCTGGAGGTGATCATCGTCGATGACGGGAGCACCGACCAGCCATCCAGTTCTGTTCAGGAGTTCTACGGGCAGATGCCCTACCTTTCCCACTACCGTTTCCGGCAGAACTGGGGCAAGGGTGGGGCCGTGCGCTATGGCCTGAGTATCGCCAGGGGAAAACAGGTGTTCTTCACCGACACCGACCTGGCCTTTCCCCTCGACCAACTATCCGATCTGCAAACAGCCCTGGAACAGGGGGCCGATATAGCCGTTGGCTGCAGTCGGTACACGCATCAACCGCTGCACCGCAGAATGATCAGCGCCCTTTCCCAACAGATCATCTCCCTGCCAAGGCTGACCAGGGTGACGGACACCCAGTGCGGGTTCAAGGGGTTCACCCCGGAAGCGCTCCAGGTGATCCTACCGCAGACCCGGTGCACCAATTTTGCCTTTGATGTGGAAATACTGGCGGCAGCCCAGGAGCACCATTTACAGATTGCCGAAGTGCCCGTGCAATACACTCACCAGAAAGGTTCCTCCGTACATGTGAAGCACGCCATCCAGGCCCTGTTCAGTCTATTGCAATTCCGCTATCAATTATGGAAGAGTACCCTGCCAGCGCCTCAACCTGGCACCGGCTTTTCTGATTGGGCTGTCAGTATCATTCTGTTTATTCTGGCCCTGGGAGTCCGGCTACCCTATCTCTACGATGTGCCCAACTTTAGCGATGAGTGGGGCGAAGTGCTGATCGGGTATAAGATTGCCTTGGGCCAGGTCTGGCCACTCCACAACGCCGCTCACGATATCGGCACTCTCTATAACTACCTGCTGGCCGGACTGTTCACCCTGTTCGGGTCAAACATCTTTCTGCCCAGGCTGTTCGTGGCCATTCTCAGCGCCGCCACAGTGGTGCTCACCTACTGGATCGCCAGACAGTGGGCCCCCCGGCTCGTCGCCGCCACAGCCGCCCTGCTGTTGGCCGGCAACGCCACCCACATCCTGGTCACCCACATGGCCTGGTCCAACGACACCACCCCCTTTTTTGTAGCCCTGGCCATACTGGTCTCTGTGAAGGCCGCCGGCCAGAGCAGGCCCGGTTGGTTCGCCGTTGCCGGCCTGATGTGGGCGCTGGCCTTGCAGACTCATTCCTCGGCGCTGGCGCTGCTGCCCGGCGTTTTTATCTACTTTCTGTGCTCACTGGGGTGGCGCTCTTTCTCCAGAGACGTCCGTTTCTGGTCTGCCACGGGAGCTTTTCTGATCGGCTACAGCAACATGATTATCAACAACATCGTCATTCCACTGGATTCGTGGACCTGGGTGCACCGCCAAGGCTATGCCTTCGCCGGCCACCCCTCGCCCCGGCTGTTCATCAGCGACCTGTGGAGCATGCTCAACGAGTTGGGCCGGTCTCTGGCGAGCCTGCCACCCAACCACGGCCTACCCTGGTGGATCGGTATCGTTGTAATAATCACCCTAGCGGCCGGTTTGCTTAATGGCACAGTTCAACTCTGGAGGCGGCGCGGCGGCCCGCTCCTGCCGGCAGTCCTGATCTCGGCGCTGCTGCTGATGCCGGTGTTCGACCATAATTTCAGCTTCATGGTATCCTCACAATACATCGCTTGTTTGTTCCCGCCCTGCTTCGTGACCATCGCCATCGGGTTCAATGACTGGTTGGGCAAGCTGATAGCGCTACCCTTCTGGGAGTCACCGATGCATCCGGCCTGGGCACGCCGCGTCGGGGTGAGCATGATCGCGGTCGCCGCCCTGCTCCTGTTCTTCATGTTACCCCTGCAGAACTTCTACGTTTATGCAGCCGCACAGGTGGAGTCAGGCAATGACAACTCAGCCGCCTTCGAAACTGCGCAGGAACTGGCCACCAGGGATGACGCCCAGTGGCCGGTGCTGGTCGATGCCGGAGCCGCTCAGTCCGGCGCCCTGTCACAGATGCTTGCCCTGGAAGGCTTGACGAGCAAAATGATCGTAGGCCAGAAGCCCGCTACCATCCCGGCAGCCCTGGCCGGGAAATTAAAAACCAGCCTGGCCAACCTGTTCAACAAAAACAGGGTGACATTGTCCGCTCAGGACTTCAACCAGTGGGGCCACATCATTCTACAGCAGGGGGCAAAAGCCTGGTACCTGCTGACTCCGGAGGACGCCGACAGGTTGACCCAGCATTTTCACCTCAGCTGGCAGAACAATAAGATCGTCAAGGGAGCGGCCGGTAAGCCAGCCTATTTCATCGGACAGATCGTAGCCGGCCAGAGAACCGCGGTCAGTCTTAAAGCGCTGCTGCCGTAGCCAGAACACCCCCATATCCTTAAAGAACATAAAATAATAGTGCCCCGGCCAACAAAAGACCGGGGCACTGCGTTTCGTCGAGCAAAAGCGTTATTTCTTTGGGGCTTCGTGGCCATGAGGGCACTCTTTGTCAATAGCCGGTGAGCACCCAGGGTTCTTCTTCTCCCATTCCTGTTTTTTCTTGAGATCCTCATCAACTTTCTTGACGTCCGCACATTGATCTTTTCCGCAGGACATTGATAACACCTCCCTATTATTTTTACCGCTAAAGCTGTTTTTCATTCAAACTCCCAGTGTCAACAACGCCAAAGAAGATCGATCATATAGGATCATTTCAGCTTCCTCAGATCACCTCCTTGATTTTTTAATTTACAGGCTTTTTCATCATCTATCTCCTCGTTATAGGAGATCTGTTTCTTCTATAATTATTCCAAAGTGAAATAGAAGGTAGCGCCTTTTTCGATAGCGCCCTCCGCCCAGACCTGTCCGCCGTGACGGTGAATGATGCGCTGGATAATCGCCAATCCGATGCCGTTCCCGGGAAACTCGTCCACTGCATGCAGGCGCTGGAAGGTGCCAAACAGCTTATCGGTGTATTTCATGTCAAATCCGGCCCCGTCATCACGAACGAAAAAGACCTGTTTTCCCTCGTGACCGGTACTGCCGAACTCTATTGTGGCTTGCGGGTGTTTACCAGTAAATTTCCAGGCATTATTGATCAGGTTTTCTAGAACCGACTGCAGTAGCACCTTGTCTCCATATGCTTTAATTCCGGGGGCGATGATGAAGTCTACCTGTCTTTCCGGCACTCTGCCGTGCAACTCCGTCGCCAGGTTTTCAGCCATAGCGCTCATATCGACCTCTTCGCGGTTTAGCTCTTTGCGGGACATCCGGGAGAGATTGAGCAGGCCATCAATCAGGTTGCCCATGCGATTGCACTCGGAGCGGATGATCTGCAGGTATTCCTTGCCTGTCTCGTCCAGCTTGTCCTGGTATCTATTAAGGATAATATTGCTGAACCCGTTGATGCTCCGCAGGGGGGAGCGCAGGTCGTGCGAGACAGAGTAGCTGAAGGATTCCAACTCCTTGTTGATATGGGTAAGTTCTTCAGCGCGGCGAATGAGATCCATGTTAAGTTTTCTGATCTCTTCTTCTGCCTGCCTGCGCTCAGTGACGTCATCAAACACGAGTAGCAGGTGCGGCTCTCCGCCGGAGTTAAACCTGCCTAGCCTGTGATCTAACCAGAGCTCTTTTCCGAAGATGGTTTTGATGTGTATCTGTTTACGTTCTGTAATCCCAGTTTCCAGCACTCGCTTGGCCATGTCTAACAATCCCGTTTGCTTCCACGATTCGAGAAGGTTAAAATTCTGCTGCAGGATCTGCTCTTTCGTTCCCCCGCAGATCTCTGCGCTCGCATCGTTTGCAAAAACACATTGCCCTGAGGAATCAAAAGTGTTGATGCCTTGCGGCGATGATTCCAGTATTCTCTGGTTGAATTCCAGGGCTTCAGCAATCTTTCGTTCCATTTCTTTAAACTCGGCCATGTCGTTGGTTAGTCCAATGAAGCCTTTCACTATTCCATGCTCATCGATATCGGGAACATAAAGACCATAGATGAAACGTGTCCCGCCATCTTTATAAGGCAACTCCAGCTCGAATGCTACCCTTTCTCCGGATAAAGCTGTCTCCATATATCCCTGTACTTCGTGGTAGGCCTCTTCGCCGATCACTTCCCAGGTATATTTGCCCAGCAGATCTTGCATTGGATGGCCAAACCAGGCCTCATAAGCCTTATTAACGAACACGTAGCGCAACTGTGAATCTAGATATGAGACACAAGAAGGCAGGGAGTCTACGATCAACCTGAGCTGGTTTTCATGCTCATCCTCTGCTCGCTTTTTTACGGTCATGTCTCTGCATACTGTTGCAAATCTTCCTTTTTGGGGGGAAAAGGCGGATATGCTAAAATGCTTTTTCATCGGCGGAAAATAGGTCTCGAACGATGCCGGATCTCCGGTGGAAGCTACTTTTGCATAAGTATCCAGATAGGGCGCCTCCCCGGTACCGTACAGCTCGGAAGCCTTTTTGCCCACAGCCCAATCTTTCTTCAGGTCCATAATCCGCTCATATGCAGGATTTACATCCATTATTAGATAATCGATCGGTTTTCCGGTCTTGTCATAAATGATTTCGTGAAGGGCAAGCCCCTCGGTCATAGAAAAATACAAGGCAGAGAGCCTCTCTTTACTCTCCTGGAGCTCCTTCTCTGCCTGTTTATGCTCAGCTTCTATCTGTTTCTGTTCTGTTATATCTTTAAAGGTTGCCACCGCTCCGGTGATGCCGCCCAGATCGTCAAACAGGGGAACGGCATTCCATAATGAGGTCTTATGGGTCCCGTCGTCCCAAACAAACTCCATTTCAAAATCCTTGACCTCGATACCTTTCCAGGCAGCCAACTGCATAGGCATCTCTTCGGGCGTCAATTCCTTGCCTTGATGGTAGAGCTTGAGCGCCGGAGGGTTGATCCCCGAATGGGACAGGCTATCCCAGGGATGGATTCTCAGAAAATCGGCCGCCACAGGATTATGCCGGATATTCGTGCAGGTGACATCGGTGGCAATGGAAACACCGGCGGGCATTGTATTCATTACCGCGGTTAAAAAGTGATCTGTTAAGCCTTTTGCTTCATCGAGATGTACCATAGCCTCGTGTTTACGATTTTCTGGGTCATCCATCCGGCTTGTTTCCTCCTTTCTGGTGTTATCCAAATAGAAGTAATTCGCTAAAATCAAAATCAATTCCTGTATTTAGTGATTTTCGCGATATCGCTTCATTTACCATGCTCCAAAGTCTCTGCATATTCCCTGGCTAAGGATCTTTGAAAGAGACCGTGGAGAGACGGGTGTTTCTGCTATTCTGCAGCTTATCCTGGTACATCAAGCCTTCAGCATCCCGGAGAACAAGATCGAACTCTTGATCAATACGCTCTCTTGTAGCAACCCCCCAGGCAAAACTGACGGGCATTGATTCTTTTTCTGTTTTCTTGCAGGCTTCTCTCAGCTGGTTGCAGATCCTCTCGGCATTGTCTTGATCCGTTTGAGGTAGCAGAACCGCAAATTCATCGCCTCCCCAGCGACAGATTATATCTTCCTTGCGGCAGTTCTCCTTAAGGATGTTAGCGGCATGGATCAGTAGTTCGTCCCCCGCCAGATGGCCAAGGGTGTCGTTGACCAGCTTCAATCCATTGACATCACCCATAATTATACTTAATGGCAACTGCCTTTTCGTATTCAGACGCTTGCGTTCTTCCTCGAAGAAAGACCGGTTGTAGATTCCCGTCAAGATATCATGGAAGCATAAATATCTTAGGTGCTCCTCTAATTGCTTGTGCTCAGTGATGTTGTGTATAACCGCGATAACCTGATCGTCGAGCAACGGTAGGAAACGCGCTTCGAAGAATTTTCTTTCTCCGTTGATGCTCAGGTTGTATTCGATCATTACCAGTGATCGTGTTTGTAGGACCCGATCAATCGCCTGCTGAAATTGCTGGCCTATTCTTTTGGAAACATCCTGAACGCGCTTTCCGAGCAAGTTCACTATGGGCAGGTATAAATCAGCAGAGTCCCCCGCCAGTAATTCCTGGAAGGTGCCATCTGCTTTTAATCTGAAATAGAGATCCGGAATGGCCTGAAAAACTGCCTGGAGTTCCGCAGCTTTTTGGGATAGCGCTTCTTCTGCCTGCTTGCGTTCCTGGCGCACTACAACCTCGCGCAGTTCCCGCTCGATGGCCAGATTGAGCCTGGTCAGGTTATCTTTGAGCAGGTAGTCGTGGGCGCCCGCTTTCATGGCTGACACCGCCACATCCTCACCGATCTTCCCGGACACAATGATGAAGGGAAGGTCGAGGCCTCTGTCTTTCATCAGCTTGAGAGCTTCCAACCCGCCAAAATGCGGCATGACGTAATCGGCGATGATCAGATCCCATTCCTGTTTTTCCAGGGCGCTTGCCATCGCTTCATAGGTCTCGACCAGTTCATGAAAAGGATCGTAGCCTCCCTGCTCCAGTTCATGGATCAGGAGTTTGGCATCGTACTCTGAATCCTCTACTAACAGAACCCTCAAGGATTTATTCATCATTTAATCCCTCACAGTCAGTGGGGTAGCCTTCAGACAATCCCAGGATGCCGAAAAAACCGGTACTCTGGGTGCTTTTACCTGGATCGTGATTTAATGGAACAGACAGCAAAACTTGGATGATATCGATCAACGGACAGGGCCGCAGCATGTTATTGTGCTGCCTGGGGTATTAGTGGTGGTAGCTATCGGATAAAATCAGTTTGCCAAGCCTGGCGCCCACTACCTTTATTGCTTCCAGTTCGTTCTCTTCCGGTACATAAAGTAAATTGGCGGTTTCTTCAGGGAGTTCCCAGCCCATCTCCTTGAGAACATCAGCCACTTCCCTGGCTCCCTGCCCGCCCCAGCCATAGGATCCGAAGGCAAAGCCGATCCTTTTCTTCGGACGTAGACCTTTGATATAGGTGAGAAAGGCGCCCATGGTCGGAAGCATGCCGTTGTTGAGCGTGGGAGTTCCCAACAGCACCAGTTTGGATTCCAGCAGATCCGGGACTATTTCGGAGATGTGGCTGGTCTGCAAAAACCTCATCGTTACCGGAATACCTGCTTCCTCCAGTCCGGACTGCAGAGCCAGGGCTATCTTCTGGGTAGATCCCCACATAGTGTCATAGACGATCAATGCCTTGGCAACGGACTCGTTGGCTGCCCATCTGCGGTAGCACTCAATAATCTGGGGCAAGTAACTGCGCCAGACAACACCATGGCTTGGACCAACCATATCTATATCCAGCTGGGAAACCGCCTCCAAAGCCTTCTGCACCTGCTCGCCGTAAGGGAAGACTATGTTGGCGTAATACTTGGCTGCTTCCTCACGGACGATGTCCCAACCGATCTCGTCATCGTAGCGGGCGGCACTGGCGATATGCTGTCCGAAGGCGTCGTTGGAAAGCAGCAACTTCTGCTCCGGGAGATAGGTGACCATGTTGTCAGGCCAGTGCACCATGGGGGTGTGCACGAATTTCAGGGTGCGGGAACCGATGTTAAACTCATCACCGGAGTTGACCAGAATATATTCCCAATCCTGCTTATAGTGGCGCTCCAGCCCCTTTTTGGCTTTGGGGGAAGTGATGATTTTGGCTTTGGGAACTGCTTTCATTACAGCGGGCATGCTGCCGGAGTGATCCATTTCTACATGATTAACCAGCAGGTAATCGATCCGGCTCGGGTCGATCAGATCGCCGATCCGGCTCAGCATCTCATCGGCCAGGTAATGCTTGACTGTATCGACCAGAACAATCTTTTCATCAAGAATCAAGTAGGCGTTATAGGTTGAGCCGCGGGGTGTCTGGTAGCCGTGAAAGTAACGCAGGTTCCAGTCGATACCGCCAACCCAGTAGACATTTGGTTTGATTTCAATCGGTTTCATAATGCATTCCTCCTGGAGACACATCTGAACTCCTTAATCTTCCAAATCTTTTTACCTTCTGGCATACTCATCGGCATCCAACTCAACCTTGGCGTACCTGCGTTTAAGAGCTGTCCCAGTCTTGTTATAGGCAAAGACGGGGACTAATCTGCCCTGCGTCAAGCCCTTTGCAGCCTGATAGTCCACTCCTGTAGCGCCTTTAAGAGTTTGCTGATACCATCCCGGAACATCCCGTCTGTTAATTTCCCCGTTTCATCAAACTTGGAGGCCGCTCCTGAGATCAAGACCTCGGGGCTGTTAACGGGATGCATGTTCAAAATAACACAGACCTGGCGCAGGTGATACTGCGCCCGGGCCGATCCGAAATAACCGGTGGATGCCCCCATGATGGCCAGCGGCTTGCCAATCAGGGGAGACTGGCCAGGCGGGCGCGAGGCCCAGTCAATGGCGTTTTTAAGCACTCCCGGGGTGGAATAATTGTATTCCGGGGTGGCGATCAGCAGGGCGTCGGCAGCAGCAATACGCTCTTTGAACTCTTGCACCGCCACCGGAACCCCCTCCCTCTCCACATCCTCACTAAACAAAGGAATTGGAGCCAGATCGAAGATCTCCAGTGTCATGCCCGGAGGCAGCAATTCCTGGGCCACCCGCAAAGCTGCCCGATTATAAGAATCCTTGCGCAAGCTACCGGCAAAACCCAATACTCTAACATCACGGCCGGTGTCTGCCATTTCTACTCCTCCACTTCATCTATTTTCGACTTCAGGAAGCAAAGAACATGCCAACTGTTGCTGCATTATTTTAGGAGGATTTCCAGAGGCCATGAATATTGCAAAAGATTCTCGCCTGGGAAACTTCGCCGCAGGAACAGAACTTGGCTTCAGGCACTGCGCCCGGCTTTAAAAATTCTCGCTCTGTAACTCCGTTAACAGTCACCTCGACCCACTCGATGTAGTGTTTTTCCTCCATTGGATGAGGCATGCTGCCAACCTTGACAACGGTTTCTCCATCCGCCGTGACGATTACGGGAACGTGCTTCTCCTTGCCGGCATCCTCGGTCTTTTCAACCAGCAGCTCCATCGGTTGCCCACAACAGACTAGTTTTCCTTGGTCAGCATGCACCACCACCACCATATTGCCACACACGTTGCACTTGTAAACCTGATTCAGTTCAGTCATCATTTTTCTCCCTCTTTTATTTGATTAAAACCGAGCTCAAGATTCTATACTCGGTCATTCTCTAGCTATGAATACTCTCATCCCCATCATCGAAGCCATTTAAACAGTGAGTCCCATCGCAAAACGGCTTGTTGTAGGATCCGCCGCAGCGGCATAGCGTGACCCGGTTCCTGGTTTCATAGCTAGTCCCGTAGGATGACTCCAGAGGAATGTTGCCCTTGAGCCAGATCGGCCCGCTTGCCTTTTTCTGCGGGTCTTCGATCAGGCTGATGGAGGGCTCGAGATCGGGCTCAATTACCTGACCGGTTTTTCTGTCCGCAATAACCAACCTTCCGGAAGGACAATCGCAGGCTTCCTGGACCGCCTGTTTTTTCGCCCCGGGATCGTCGGATCTTTGAGTCAATTGCCACACGCCCCCGCCCGGATGGCAAAAACGGGCAGCCGCACACAGTTTTTGAGCATCGGTCAATACCAACTCAG
>JBEKKU010000059.1:0-14713 GCA_050010575.1 Thermacetogeniaceae bacterium
GGCGTAGGATGTCCGCAAGGTGGCGTAACCGAAGCGGGTAGCCTGGGCGGTGTAGATCCGGTCGGTGGTCTCCAGGAGCACGAAGATATAGCGGTAGATCAGGGACATCAGCTCCACGAACAGGGGCGGCAGTCTGAGGGCTCGCAGGGTCGAGAACAGCTCCACCATGGGGGTGGTCAGGGAGAGAAAATAGAGGCAGGAGACCGCCCCCATCGCCCGCAGGAACAATGTGCCGGCCTGAATCAGCCCGGCAGTGGTCACCCCGATCACGCAGCCGCCGATCTGTACTCCCCACAGCACCGGATACCCGGGAGCGGCCACCACGAAGGCCACGGTCAAAACGCTCAAGGCCAGAAAAGCCACGGGCGCCAGCATCAGCTTGAGGAAAAACCGGCCGGGTATCTGCGCTATGACCACGGTGACCGCGGTCATGAGCAGGATCACCGCCAGGTAGAGCGCAGGGGACGTGAATACCAGGCAGATGATCATGGTGGCCAGGGCCAACAGGATCTTCTCCGCCGGATGCACCTGCGACAACCGGTTGATATAGGCGTACTGGTCTATCTTAAGCAACCGTGTCCCTCCCCGCACATATTATTTCTCTTTTTTGGCTTTCGACACGCCCAGGAAATAACCGATAAAGCCGGCGCCGATGGCAGCCTCCAGGGCGAAGAAAAAGGATTCGACCTCACCGCTGGGCTGCCAGAGCGGTTTGAACCAGGGTTTATAACCGGGCTGCACCTGGGTGATAGCCGTGGTGCCCTGGTCGTCCGAACCGCTGAAATCAGCGGTTTTTCCGTATAATCCCAGTGGCAGGGCGATCAACAGAATGACGGCCAGAATGAGCAGGATGTTCATCTTCCGCATCAGATACGTCCCTCCTCGGCAGGCTTCTCCGGCCTGGCCAGCACCGTCAGCTCTTCCAGCTCTCTTCTGTTGTGAACGGTGAGCAGGTTGAAGATGACCACGGTCAGCAGGCCCTCGCTGACAGCCAGGGGCACCTGGGTGATTGCATAGATGGCCATGAACTTGACGAGCGACGCCGTAAACCCTCCCACCGGCGAGGGAAAGGCCAGGGCCAACTGCGTGGCGGTGGTCACGTAGGTGCACAGGTCACCGAACAGGGCGCCCAGGAACACGCCCACCCACAGGGGCGTTTTCAGCCTGACGCAGGCCCGGTAGAACCCCCAGGCCACCAGCGGCCCCACCACCGCCATGGAAAAGGTGTTCGCCCCGAGCGTGGTGATCCCGCCATGAGCCAGGAGCAGCGCCTGGAAGATCAGCACGATAAATCCCAGCACGGTCATGGCGGTGGGGCCGAATAGCACCGTCCCCAGGCCCACCCCGGTGGGGTGTGAGCAACTGCCGGTCACCGAGGGCATCTTCAGGGCGGAGAGGACAAAGGTGAAGGCCCCGGCCAACCCCAGCAGCATCTTCATCTCCGGATGCTCCCGGACCGTCCTGCCGATGGAGCGCATCCCCAGCACCAGGAAGGGCATGGTCAGCACCGCCCAGAACAGACACCACTTGAGGGGCAGGAACCCCTCCATGATGTGCATGGCGTAAGCGGGCGCCAAGGGGTTGAGTATGAAGTAGCCGAGCAAAACCCCGATCAGCAGAAACTTCTTGTAATGCTGCCACCTGTTAGACATTTATGGAACGCACTCTCCTTGTCCGCCAGCGGAGTGTTGTCTTAAGCTGCAGTCAGTGATGGTTCCGTTTGGCCGGCCCGGAAAATAAAACAACCCCGGCCACAAGGGGGCAGAGGCTGCTAACAGGCTCATAAAACCCACCCCCCTATCGCGCGTAGGGTACCGGTGCGACAGGAACAGGCAGGTTTCCTGGCTTGGGTTCTTCGCCTGCCCTGCCCTTCCCCGAACACCCATCATGATGGGCGACAGCTCGGGTGGTCATGCAGGAGGCTCCCCCTCACAGTGGCGGGACCGCGCCTTTTGGCCAGCGCTCAATACGCTTTCCTATCGCTATCCCCCGCCCTGCCTGTGCGTTATGTCAACTAGAACGTTGCGCCTGCCTGGCATCGACCGTAGCGGCCCGGGGGTTGATTGAGCGCCGGGGTTCGGACTTCCCTTTTCAGCCCGGCGAACCGGGCCACCTATTCCCTGGCAAACTGATTTTTAAGTTATAAAAGAACTGGCTGTTAATATTCTTCAATATCTTTGCATTTCGCTGCCAATTCCATAATTCCTGCCGTATTTCTGCCGCCGGTCGATCTTTTTCTAGGCCTCTGCCCCGTCTGCAGATGCCTCGTCCAGCAGTGCAAGCTGTTTCAGCAGCAGGGTGTTTTGATCATGGTCCTTGACCGCCACCCGGACGAAGCGGTCTCCCAGCCAGCCAAAATTGCTACAGTCCCGCACCAGCACTCCCCGCTGCGCCAGTTGCTTCCACACGGCCGGGGCGGTGGCCGGCGGCCTGAGCTCCAGCAGCAGAAAATTGGCCGCCGAGGGATAGACCTGCCTGACCAGCCGCAGCTCCCCCAGCGATGTCGCCAGGAAATCACGTTCCTGCGCCACCAGGAGGCGTGTCTGCCGGGCATACTCACCGGCCGCGAATGATGCTCTGGCGGCAGCCTGAGCCAGGCCGTTGACCTGCCAGGGCGGCTGGCAGCGAGCCAGCCCGGCGATGACATCCCGGCTCCCGATGCCGCACCCGACGCGCAGCCCGGGCACCCCGAAGAATTTGGTGAGCGACTGGATCACCAGGATGCCGCCGCCGGTCACGGCCTCCGGGATACAGGTCAACTGCCTCCAATCGGGATCAAACAATAAGAAGGACTCGTCGATGACCAGGAAGATCCCCTGCTCCCGGCAATACGATAGGAACGGCTTCAGAATCCCTGCCGGCAGCCTGGCGCCGGTGGGGTTATTGGGATTGCAGATCCAGACCAGATCGGTCCCCCGGGCCGCCCGAACGAGGTGGGGCAGGCGCGGCAGAAACCCCTGCCCGGGCGAGAGATAGAGGTGCTTGATCGTGGCGCCCCAGAGGCGGCAGGCGATCTCGTACTCCTCGAAGGTCGGCCCGGGGATCAGGACAGTGCGGGGGCGCTGAACCTGCGCCAACAGGTAGATCAGCTCCACCGCCCCGTTGGCGGCGATGATCTGTTCCGGGGCCACGCCGTAGTAAGCGCCGGCGGCCTCCCGCAGGGCGCCGCTGTCCGGCTCCGGATAAACAGCCGCCAGAGAGGCAGCGTCCCGCAGCAACCCGGCTATTTCCGGCGGCGGCCCCAGGGGATTGGTGTTGACGCTGAAATCCACGAAAGCTCCGGGGTCAATGCCGAACCTGGCTGCAGCCGAGACAATGTCTCCCCCGTGCCGGTGCTTTTCCACAGTAAACTTCCCTTCCCGCCCTGACCTCACCCAGGTAACGGGGTCCACCCCCGGTGAGGCGCAGGGAATAAAATTTCTCGATCTCCGGAAATCGCCTGCAAAAGTCCCGGATCAGCCGCTCCTCGGCTTCCCGGCCAAGGGGCAGCAACACTCCGGCCACGGTGCCGCTGTGCGCCACGTTGACCCCATAAGCACCCTGCGCCATGGCGTAGTCGATGATCGCCTCCAGCCTGGGCTTGGGCAAGACTCGCTGGTTGGCCAGGGCGCTCATGGTGGCCCCTTCGCCCAGCCGGGCCGGGTCCTGGCGCCGGAGGCCATCCCGCACCAGTTCCAGGGCGCGGCTGACGGCAGTTTCATTGGCTGCGTTCAGCTCGGCCAGGTCCTGGCGCTGGTGAAATTCCACTGTATCCACCGCCCCGCCGAAGTCCAACGCCAGCAAGCCGATCGGGATCGGTTCTCCCAACTGTTCGTGGATCTGTCCTTCGACATGGTCGAACAGGACGATCCCCCGGGAGAAGGTGGCGTCCGAGGGCTCGATAGAAAGAGCGATCTCCGCTACCGCCTCCGGGGACAACCTCCGGCCCAGAGCGGCAGCCACCGCAAAGCAGGCGGCAGACAGGTCAGCAGTACTGCTGCCCATCCCTTTGCCGATAGGCAGGCTGGAGGCGACGTCGATGACCGCCCCCCGGCCGGGGCAATCCTCCCGGTCGAGGGCCTTGCGCACCGCCTGGGCGGTCTTGATGCGGTCTGCTGGAAACAGGATCCGGTGTCCGCTGATCTTGACCGTCACCCTGCTGTACCAGTTCACCGGGCAGGTGATCAGAAAGTTTTTGCCTGACATGGTGCCCTGCACCAGCTCTCCGCAAGTGCCGGGCACCAGAGCGGTGCCTTGCAGGATCATACCCAACGGCCCCCTGACAGAAATCCGGCCAACAGAACTCCGATCAGCAACACGACCACCTCTGTCAGTTCACACAGGGCGCCATAGGTATCCCCGGTCAATCCGTCGAGTAGTCGGGAGAGCCAACCGGCAATGAGGTAGAAGAACAGGCCGGCCGCCATGAAGATGCCGACTCCGGTTAATTTTAACAGAGCCACCAGCAGAAATAAAGAGATCCCAGTGGTGATCATCAGCTTCCGGTAATCCCCATAGATGGAGAATAGTGAGCCCACGCCCTGCTGGCGGGCATAGGGAAACATCACCTGGGCCCAGACCTGAGACTGCCTCCCCAGCACGGGAGCAATGATCAGGTAGGGCAGCAGATGGAAGCTTAGTTGGGTGTACAGACTGTACTTGAGGATCAGAACCAGGACTGCGGCGATCACCCCGAAGGCTCCCACGTGACTGTCCTTCATGAAAGCCAGGCGCTCCTCCCGGTCTCGTCCGCCATACACCCCGTCGATAGTGTCCATCAGTCCGTCCAGGTGCAGACCACCGGTCAGAAAGACCTGGATGGCCAGGAGCAGGGCGGCCAGCACCGGGGCAGCCAGGTGCTGCCGCAGCAGGAACCACAGACCGCCGAGGATGGCCCCCAGCAGCAACCCGACCAGGGGAAACCAGCAACTGCTGTCGTGCCAGTCCTGGTGGTCGAAATTACACCACCTGCCGGGCACCGGAATCCGGGTCAGAAAGGCCAGGGCGCATAGAAAAGGCCGAAAGAATCGCATCTACAACCACTCCCCATTGACAGACAATCGCATGTTCAAACCATCATCGCCCCGCCATCACCGGCCACAGCATCCAGGCGGCGGCAGACAGGGCCAGAAAGAGGGCGGCCGCGCCATAGAGCAGGCGGATCGTCACCCTGATGTGCGCAGGCTCCAGGCTCTGCTGGGGGTCGCCCAGCCGCGCCCGCAGGGAGGGCACGCCCTGATAGTAGTTCAGTCCGCCCAACTGCACCCCCAGGGCCCCGGCTACCGCAGCCTCCGGGTAGCCGCTGTTGGGGCTGGGATGCTTGGGCCCATCCCGCCAGGCCAGACGCCAGGACCGGCGCCAGTCCAGGCCGAGCAGCAGGGCACTGCCCACCAGCAGCAGGGCGGTCAGGCGGGCCGGCAGCCAATTGGCCACGTCGTCCAGCCGGGCGGCCACCATCCCGAAATCGCGATAGCGCTCGTTCCGGTAGCCGACCATGGAATCCAGGGTATTGATCGCCCGATAGGCGCAGGCCAGTGCGGGCCCGCCCAGTAAGAAATAAAACAGCGGGGCGATCACGCCGTCGGAGATGTTTTCGGCCACGGTCTCCACTGTCGCCCGGGTGATCTCCGCTGTGTCCAGCCGCTCGGTGTCCCGGCCGACGATGTAGCCCAACTGGCGCCGGGCTGCGATCAGGTCGCCCCGGCGCAGCAGGTCGAGGATCTCCCCGGCAGCCCGTCCCAGGCTGCGGATGGAGACGGTGCTCCAGAGAAAGAGGGTGCTCACCACCAAGTATACGTAAGCCCACAGGCGGGGATATCCGGGAGGGAGCTGCAGCCTGTGCAGCCAGGTCAGGCACAGGTAGACCAGCAGCCAGACCGGCAGCACTGTGCCCAGTACCAGCACAAAGCCGCGCCAGACTAGCCGGGCGTCCCGGTGCTGCGCCGCCGGCGTCCCCGTCCGGGGATAGAGCAAGCCCTCCCAGGCGGCGATCAGCCTGCCGATCAGGGCGACCGGGTGCCAGGCAACCCTGGGATCTCCGATCAGGATATCCAGGAGAACGGCTAGAAACAGAACTGTCAGCGTTCCTAAATACATCTCAGTCCTCATGGTGAAAGAGATTTGACAGGCCCCCGGATTAGCCGAAGATGGTTTGCTGGGGGTCGCAATGCAGGGCTTTCAGGTCAAGGGCCAGGCCGGAGACTATTAACAGGGCGCGGTCAGCCCGGGCGGCCATCATCTGGTTTGCCCAGCCGGCCAGGTCCCGGAACAGGCGCCCCTCCGGGCTGGCTGGAACCAGCCCCAGGCCCACCTCGTTGGAGACCAGGATCACCTGGGCATGGCTGCTGGAGGCAGCCTCGGCCAGGCGCCGCATCTCAGACATCACGGCCTCCTCGATCCGGTCGGTGACGCTGGGAGGCAAGACCTCTGCGCCATCCCCGGGGTTGCCGCCTGCTGCCGAAGCCGGCCAGTCCTGGTAGATGAGGTTAGTGATCAGCAGGGTCAGGCAGTCGATGACGATCGTCTGGTCCTGTTGCCCGATCTGTTCCAGCAGCGGCGCCACCGCCAGGGGCTCCTCCACGGTCACCCACGACGCCGGACGCCGCTGGCGATGCCTGGCGATCCGCTCCACCATCTCCGCGTCCCCGGCCTCGGCAGTGGCCACGTAGGTCACCGGCCGTTCCAGGGCCACCGCTAACTGCTCGGCGTAGCTGCTCTTACCGCTGCGCCCTCCGCCGGTGATGAAATAGAATCTCCCGTGCTCCATGTAGAATTAGCCCTCCACAAAGCTGGATGCGTCCTGCCCTCTGGCCACTGGCGGCCGGTGCCAGGCGCCTTACCAATTATCGTTACACGATATTAAAGGCGGCGCCGGATGCCCGGCGTTTACCTCAGAACGGCATCCAGCAAGTCCTGCGATGACAGGCCCGTAGGCAGGATATCGATCAGCGTCGCATATTTCCTGTTGATCCTGGGTGCCCAGGACTGATACTGCTGCCTCACATGGACGGCCTCTTCCGCCTGGTTCTGCCGCTCCAGGTATTGGATATACAACTCCATCACCTCGGAATTGCACAGATCGAGAAAACCGCTCAGGGGGGTATCAACACCAGGCAGGCTCTGGGAGACGTTTTTGACCATATCGATGAGGCAGTGCAGATAGAGATTTTCGATGATATTGAACTGGGCCGACAGGAAAAAACCGCTCAGCAACTGCTCGAGTTCATGCACGGGCTTGGCCAACTCCTCCGGCCGCCCGGCCTCCGGCCACTTGGCAATCGCCTCTCGCAGCAGCGGGATGAAGTGGATATATTCCTCCTGACCCCAGAGGGCGCCTCGGAGAGCCTGATGCAATTGACCGCCTGCCAAACCCTGCGGCTGCTGCTGCTCAAACATCTCCGCCAGAGTGTCCAGGGCGCTCAGGCACAGGGCATAACAGCCTGCGGCCAGGGCATGGAACGGGATCTTCAAAATCCCCGCCTCGGTGACCGCCTGGTAGGCCGGCTCGATCTCCGCCAGGATCCGGGCAGAAACAAAGCTGTCATAGGAAGGATGGCTGGCAAAGAACTGGCGCATCTTCTCGTTCACGTCCGGGCCGGGAGCGTCCGGATTGCCCAGATCGAGCTGCGCCAGTTCCTGCTGGGCCGCCGCCAGCTCCGTCAGGGTGGCATCCAACACATACGCCACCAGCCCCCGGCGGGTCTCCTGATCGAGCAGCGCCCAACTGAAGCCGATCAGCAGGCTTTTCAACTCCTCCTCGGAGTAGGAATCGCTGCGCAGAGACAGGGCCATCAGGTATACCGCATAGTCGTAGAAACCCGGGGGCAGGCTGCTGTTGATATGCGCCAGCAAGCCCTCATGTCCGGCAGGCGTTGTCTGGAGATTGACGCCTACTAATAAATTGACCGGCAGGCGCAACTTCATCAGATGTTCTTTACCGAGCAGGAGGCTTTTAAACTGGCTGGATAAGGTGGAATCCCGCTCCTTGACAGCCCATGCCTCCGGCAACAGCCTGCCGAGCAGGGCCGGGTCGGGAGGCGCCCCCGCGTCTTGCAACTGCAAGCCGCACCACAGGCCCAGGGTGCGCGCTATCTCCAAACCGGCAGCCGTGTACGTGGTTGTTCCCATGGCCTGCAAAAGCCTGCCCGTGAATTTCTCGACCGGCTCTTGGCAACATTTCTTATACTTCTTGCCGCTGTTGCAGGGGCAGAGGTCGTTCCTGGATACCTGCATAAGACCACCCTTTATCTGTTATTCATGATTACTTCGCTTGTTTCCTTTGCCGCCCCCGAGGCTTCCCTGCAAGCGGTGGCAGAGAGTTTCCATGCTCTTGGCCAGCTCTACAGATCCAGCCAGATCAGCTACCTGATATTTCTTCGAACCATACTCCGTTTAAAATCAATCATATTATACCATTACAGTGAAAACGATTCCCCTGCAATCACCTTTCGAAACCGGTTGAAGATCGTCTTTCTTCCTCGTCTATCCTTTGGCTGTCCAGGTACACCTCTCGGCTTCCGTCATTTCCGCGTTTCGGAATAGATGCCAAAATATCTGATTTGGGCGCGAGACTGCCATCGTAAACTCAGGGCCTTCAGCTGGGGCGGATCACTGGCAGGAGATCAAAGCCCTTGATAATAATTAGTTTCGTTTTGCGCACAAAAAAATGACCGCCAGATTCTGCTAGGTCTGACGGCGGAAGAGGGAATTGGTGGGCAGGTACGCCCAACCTATTTTAAGGGAGGTGCATGTGCACCATATATATTACATGCAAGAATCATGCCAACATTTTAATCCACGCCCAGATCGCCTTTCAGTCCCCTTTTAGCGGATCAAAGATTGTATCAAAATGTACCAGATACGTTACAGATACGTTACAGATATATTACATATCCATTACAGCTACGTTTCAGTAACTTTCAGTCTCCTTTTGATCGGGTCAATGATGCAACGTTGGCAATCTCTAATAAGACCTTTGCCAGGTAGGCAAACAACAACAGATTTAAAGTTGCAGTAATGATCAGCACAGGATTATAGGGCATGGCGTTGATCCCTTTCATTGTTGCAACGAGCACGTAATGAGTATTGATATAGACGGTAGCGCTAAATCCAAGGGGTAACAGCAGCAGCCTGCTATCCCTGAGGTAGATAAAAGCCAGCATCGACAGGGCGACGGCAGGAAACAGGTATCTTTCATGCATCCCGGTGGCAAAAGTGAACACTCCCGCGATCAGCAGCAGCGCCGCTGCCGCAGCAAAGGCGCTGTTATTCCCTTTAATGTAAATAAACCAGGCCAATGCCGTGATCGTGACGATAAAAATCAGCCCCCAGCTATGATAGCTGAGCACAAACAGGGTGGTGGCATCCCTGGTATAGTTCGCCCCGAGCAGACCGAAAAAATTGAAGGCGTTGACAGAGGCATAGGGGTATTCGGAGACGGCAGTGGCAAAGAGCTGGAAAATCCAGAGCACGCCTCTGTTCAGAGAGAAGGGCAGGATGATGACCGCGGCCGTGCTCAAGGCGGACAAGATCACTTTTAACCAGTTGATCAGGCTTTTTTGCCTGATCAACTCAAAGAAAAGCACGGGCAGAAAGATGATTCCCTGCGGTTTCATCATCACGGCCGCCGCAAAAAGGGCCGCCGCCCAACCGATCTTATGCTCTGCCAGCATGACTACCGCAGACAGCACGATCAGCGTGAAGAAGGAATCTACCTGCCCCCAAATGGTGGAGTTGATCAAAACCGCCGGGTTGAAGATATAAAAAGCGGCTAGGATCGTGCTCGTTTCGAGGGTAAGATATTTTTTGGCCAGCCTGTAAATGAGGTAGGAGGTGGCGATATCCGCCGCTATGGACGGCAGTTTCAGCAACAGTGTGCCATAGGGACTGATGGCGGGAATGCTGGCAATTTTACCGATCACAAAGAGAACGTAGATGTATAAGGGCGGATAATCACTCGGTCTGGGGTTGGCATAAAAGGTGGGGAGATTGTTGGCGGCAGCGGTGGCCCAACTCTTGAAGGTATTGATATCGAACGGATGGCCGGCGATCAATGTGGCAGCGGCAATCCTCAGCAGCAACCCCGCGCAGAGCAGGGTCAAGATCAGGATCGCCGCATCGCCAGGGTTGATTTTCCACCTTTTGTAGCGATAAAGAAGAAAGACTGCCACAAACAGAATTGCAAATAGGAGAGCATAGGCGATCAACTGGGAGGCGTAACCGGCGCCCGTGCTCGCGGCTCCTCCCGGCATCCCTGCACGGAAAGGCATCGGCTGCCGGGCTGGACCAGGGCTGGCCAACTGCCCCCCGGGCATCTGGCCCGGCCGATCAGCCAAACGGCTGCTTGCTCCTGGAAAGGAATTTTGTGGCCTGACCTGACTGCCCTGACTTTGAACCGGGGCGGTACTGCCAGGAACCTTCCAGACTGCATAGGCGCATAAAAACCCCGCCGCCACTACAATCAACAGCAGGCTTGCTCTAAGCAGATGTTTTTTTAGGATCATTGGCATTTTCCTTTCCAGCACTTTTCAGTTTCCCGTGAGCCTTTGCTCATTGTTGGAAGACAACCTGTTTGTAAGCTGTATAGTTGAGCAACTGGACGAAAACGGTCACGATCATCTTGGATAGGTAAATATTTAAATTGGCCTGAGCACCGAGCAGGTTCAGTCCCACCAAGGAAACACCGAGGGAGACCAGGTTAACGCCGACAAACTCGATAAACTGGACAGCGGTATTAAGATTTGATTTTGGCCGATCAAACGTCCACAGTTTATTCATGACAAAGCTATTGATAATGCCGGCGCTATATCCCGCCACCTGGCAGCTGTATTGATCGAAACCGAAAAAGATATGCAGAGCGGAAAAGACCAGAAAGTCGATGCCGGTGTTAATGCATCCGACAATCACAAAACGGACCATGGACCTATGTCTCTCGTATAAATGGCCAATCTTATCATTGGCAGTGAAGATTATGGCTCCAGGCATTGTCAAACCCCTCTTTTTCGCTAATGATATACAGCGGTCTCCCTTTAGCCTCGTCGTAGATGCGGCCGACATACTCCCCGATGATGCCGAGGCAGATGAACATGAGCCCATTCAACAACAGGCTCAGGGCGACCATCAAAGCCCAACCGGGGGCGGCAGGCCGGTTAAACAACTTTTCCAACAGGAGGAAGATCAGGTAGGCCAGGCTGGAGACAGAAACGATCGCCCCCGCATAGGTGGCCATTGACAAGGGTTTGTACGAAAATGAGGTGACGGCATCGGCGGCAAACCTGACCATTTTCTGGGGCGGGTACTTGGTCTCTCCGGCGAATCTTTTCTCCCTGATAAAATCCACGCCTGTCTGCTTGAAACCCAGCCAGCCGATCAGTCCCCTGACATAGCGATTGCGCTCGGGGATCGATTTCAGGGCATCGCAGACCCGCCTGTCGATCAATCTGAAGTCTCCGGCATCGACGGGGAGATCGACATCGGCCATGTTTTTCAGGGTTCTGTAGAACAGCTGGGCACTAATTTTCTTGAAGCAGGTCTCGCCCCTTCTGGCCAGCCTCCTGCCATAAACCACCTCATAGCCCTGCTTCCATTTTTCAATCATCTTCAAAATGACTTCCGGCGGGTCTTGCAGGTCAGCGTCTATGACCACCACCGCCTTCCCGCTGGAATAGTCCATGCCGGCGGTGATGGCGACCTGATGCCCAAAATTTCTGGAAAAGCTCAGCAGCTTTACCCTGTTGTCCCGGCTGCGTATCGCCCTCGCTATTTCCAGCGTCCGATCCCTGCTTCCGTCATTCACGAAGATCAGTTCGTAAGATCCCCTCGTCGCCTCCATGACCCTCTTCAATCTGTTGTAAGTCTCCTGGATCACAGATTCTTCATTATATAACGGAACGATGACCGAATAGAGAAGTTCCCGGTTATCCACCTGGTGATCCCTCCAAGTAACCAGATTTGTCTGAGCGGGTTGGCGTTCATGACCGGGCCTCAACCCACCCGGCTGTTACTCGTTGATTTTGTATAATGCCTGGGCGCCCCCCATACCCGTCGCACCATCCTGGTCAGAGCCCGATTGCCATTCTGCTGCGGGAACCTCCGTGCTGTGCGCCCGGATCCAACTGGCCACCTCATTGTTGCCATCCCTGCCTCCACCGCCGAGCCCGGCGCCCGGAGAAATCAGGAAAAACTTGATCTGCTTATCCTTCACCATCTGCTCCAACTTCACCAGCGTGTTGTCGCCGCCCGAGAATCCGCCCAGGGCAATCACCGATCTGCCCGCGATGATGTAAGATTGGGCTGTTTGGGAATCGGTGGTGGCAAAGAGGCAGGGCTCCCCCGTATTGTTCCTGGTCACATAGGCGAGCAGCTGAGCATCGGTATTGGAACCCCTGGCGCCACCGCCTCCCGGCCCCAGGTTGAAGGTCATCTTATCGCCAGGCCCGGCCGCCGGCATGCTGCTGTTGTCGCCATACAGGAGCAGGGTGGCGGACCAGTACAGCGGCGCCGCCAGCAGCACCAGCATCCCGGCCCCCGCCAGTATTTTAGTTATTAATGGTGAAAACGGCCTGATCTTCCGGGCGGCGATCCCCAGGACCAGTCCCAGGGCGATGGCCGCGCCCGCAGTCCCGATGGCGATCGACCATCCCGTGCCGATCTGCTTCTGGTAAGGCTGCAAAATATACAGTTCGAAGGCCGTGGCGGCCAGCAGGGCAACCGGCAGCAGCCACGTGTTCCACCCCCGTTGTTCGCGGTACAGGTTGTAAAGTTCGACCCATCCGGCTCCGGCCAGCGCCGCAATCGGGGGCGCCAGCATGATCAGGTAATATTGATGGTAGAAGCCGGCCACGCTGAAAAACACCATCCCCGGCAGCAGCCACCCCAGCCAGAACAGGGTCTCCCGCTGCTTGGCCGTCAGCGCCCGGCGACGGCGAATATCGGCCAGCAGGACAAGGCAGGCAAAGCCGACGAGAGGCAACAGCCAGCTGATCTGCCCGGAGAGTTCGCTCTGGAACAGGCGCAGCGGACCCGGGTAACCGGTGCCGAACATGCCGCCGCCCCGCCCTCGTCCCTGAGAAGCCTGACCGTCGCCCCCGGGCGCCTGAGGACCGTTGCCGCCAACACTGGGTCCAAAACCCTGACTGCCGTTGCCGCCAGAGGGAGGCATTTGCTGCTGGGCGCCATTACCACCAGGGCCGGGCAGCTGTCTCGGTCGTCCATTGTCATTGGCATTAGAACTCTCGGTGAGCTTGCTGGATACACTCCCCTCGCCGTTCCGTTGCATCTGCGGCTGCCCGGGCGCTCCGCCCCCTCCCGGACCTCCCATGCCTTCGAGGCGGGAGATGCCGTTATACTGCAGGGCCAGCTCCAGGACGGAGTTCGTCCGGCTGCCTCCAATATAAGGCCTGTTGGCCTGCGGAATGGCATCGACTATCGCGGCCCAGGAAAAAGTCACTACCACCAGTACTACCGTCGCCGCCGCCAGGGTGGCCAGCTTTTTTCTCCAGTCACCTTTAAAAGCCAGCAGGTAGAACAGGTAAAATGCCGGCACTACCATGTAGGCCTGGAACATCTTCATATTGAAGCCGACGCCGATCACCGCGAAGGCCCCCAGCACCCAGAGCGGCTTCTGGGTACTGATTGCCCGGAACAACATCCAGGTCGCCAGCAGCAGCGTGAAGACCAACAGGCTGTCAATATTATTCGTGCGGCTCACGGCGACGGCGATCGGAGAGCAGGCCATCACCAGGCTCGCCAACCGGGCAGCCGTCTTGCCAAAAGCCGGTTTGACCAGGTAATAGATCAACAGGACGGAACCGACGCCGGCCAGCGCCTGCGGTAGCACCACGCTCCATCCGTGAACCCCGAACAGATAGGCGAACGCCGTCTGCACCCAGAAGGCGACCGGCGGCTTGTCGATCGTGATGTATCCGGCCGGATCGAAAGAGGCGAAGAAAAAGTTATGCCAACTATGCAGCATGCTGGTGACGGCGGCAGTGTAGTAGGAGTTGGCGAACTGATCCTTCCAGATGCCGAAGATATTCAAGAAAGCCGATAGCAGGGCAATACATCCCAATACTAGATCGAACCGCCGGGCCTGCCTGAATCTCACTGCGATATTTCCCCCTTCACCGGACATGTTTCCCCGCCTCCAGGGCAGTCCCAACCACATCCGGTCTTGTACAATAAAACGATACTCCCCTTTCCTTAATTCTCCCTTAAAAAAATAAATGGTTAAAATATGCCAAACCATTTTTCTCCTGCCCCCGGCGCGGCCCGGATCAATGCCATTACGGCTCACTCAAATAAAAAGAGGCATATCCTCCGTGTTGGATATGCCTCTTGCAGTTATTGGCTGCCGGTCCGGATCCGGCCACTGCCAATGCCTTATTGATTGTTCTTTTGAGCGGGTCCGGGGCCCTGGGGCTGCGGGAGCACTTGCTGAACTGCCTTTAACTGGTCCTGGGTCAATGTACCGCTGGTCACCAACTGATCGAGTGAGTTTTGTCCCCCCTGACCCATTTGCCCTCCTTGACCAGGCTTGTTATTTGCAAACAGCTGAATCACTTTGTCCGCCTGGGCCTGTGTGATAGTACCCTTGGAGACCAGCCCCGAAAGCGCCTTCTTCATATCCGCCTGCATCGTCTGTGAATTTCCGGCAGGTTGTCCATTAGCGCCAGGCTGTTGTTGTACAGATTGCGATGATGTCGTTACGCCAGTCTGCGCCTGTTGCTGATCGGAG
>JBEKKU010000060.1:0-14578 GCA_050010575.1 Thermacetogeniaceae bacterium
CCTGACGCGTCCGCTTGATGATCTCACCGTAGAAATCGACCATGTAAATATTTAGAATCACCTTGCCGATGTCGTGCATTAATCCGGCAATAAAGGCCCGATCGGCTGCCGGGAAGCGAACGTGCCGGGCGATGGCGCGGGCAGTCATGGCGCAGGTAACGGAGTGTCGCCATATCTCGCCCCTGGCTATCTGATAGCCTTGCACTTCCCTATTTAAAACGTTATTCACGGACGCTGCTACAACCAGGTCGCGGATCGTGCTAAAACCCAGGACCCCAATCGCCTCGACGATGGTGGCGATACGGCGGGAATATCCATAATAGGCAGAGTTGGACAGACGCAACACTTTTGCCGTCATTGATTGATCCTGACAGATTACTTCGTTTAGCTGCTTCACGGTTGAATAAGGATCTTCGGTCAGCCTGATCACCTGAACCGCAATGCCGGGCATTGTAGGCAGGTCATTTACCTCGCGCACAATCTCTTCCAGAGAAATCACCATCAGATCACCATCCCCAACACCTTGAAAATCCGTTTCCAACAAGCTATATGAACAGCAAATGATCTGTAACTTAATATAATTTTTACATAAAGCACGTCCTTTGTATATAAGAGAATTATTCCCCTAGCACGGGTAAAACACGGGGACGGTTCTGGTGTTAGACGTCAGGTTTATTTCTGCGGATTCAACGAGGCAGGCGAGCGGCCGTACAGCGCCTCAGCGGTAACTCTTGAACCCCTCCCCGAGCACTTCATGGGCATCAGTGATGAACACGAACGCCTCAGCGTCTTCCCTGTAAACTACCGCCTTGAGGCGGCTCTCCTCAGTCTTGGCAACAACGCTGATCAACACCGGGCGTCGCTCGCCCGTATACATCCCCTGTCCGGTGAGGGCAGTCACTCCCCGGCCCAATTCCCGGAAAATCGCCCGGGCCACCTCCTCATGATGGCTGGTGATAATAAAGGCCGCTTTCGCAAAACTGAGGCCTTCCTGCACCAGATCGATTACCTTGCTGGTGGCCATCAGCCCCAGGAGGGCATAGAGGGCCAGTTCGGCGCTGAAGAAGATGCCGGCCATGGTGATCACCATCGAATCCGTCCCTAGCAAGGCCTGGCCCATCGTTATGGGCAGGTACTTGTGCACCAAACGGGCCACCAGATCGGTGCCACCGGTGGTGCCCCCGGACCGCAGGACGATCCCGGTGCCCAGGCCGGCGATAATGCCACCGTAGATTGACGACAGCAGGAGGTCATGGGTGGGGATGGGCGTCCAGCGCTGCAGCAGGCCCACGAACACCGCGGTGGCCGCCGCCCCATAGAGACTGCGGATCACCAGCCGCAAGCCCAGCTCACGGTAGGACAGCAACAGCAAGATGACGTTCAGGACCATGATCGTCCAGCTGATGGGGATCTTCAGCACATAGAAAAAGATAGTCGCCAGGCCGGTAACCCCGCCCGCAGCGATCCGGTTGGGCACGAGAAACATGTCCAGGGCCAGGGCGATAAACAGCGAGCCTATGGTGATACCCAACCAGGCTAGCAACATTCTTTTCGGCAACAACTGTTTGATCCTGCGCTGTAGCACCGCTTGACACCCCTTCCCGGTTAGTTTGGCATAAAACCTGCAATTTCACCCCTTTACATCCGCGATAGGCACAAAAAAACCCTCGAAAAGTCTTCGAGGGCGTTCATTCATTCTATCCGCTGGTCAACAGTCCGGTTGCCCGCCGGGTGCCCGCCGGGTGCCCGCTTTAGCGGGCGCGGGCGCGGGCGTGGGCATACCGCAGGTAGGCCTCGATGAAGGGGTCGATCGCCCCATCCATGACCGCCTGCACATTGCCGATCTCCACGCCGGTGCGGTGGTCCTTGACCAGGGTGTAGGGCTCGAAGGTGTAAGAACGAATCTGGTTGCCCCAGGCGATCTCGCGCTGCTCGCCCCGCAGTGTGGCCATCTTTTGCTCCTGCTCCCGCACCTTCAGTTCATATAATCGGGAGCGCAGCATCTTCATCGCCCAGAGGCGGTTGGACAGTTGGGAACGCTCGGACTGGCACTGCACCACGGTATTGGTGGGCAGGTGGGTAATACGCACCGCGGAGTCGGTCTTGTTGACGTGCTGGCCTCCGTGCCCGCTAGCCCGGAAGGTGTCCACTCGCAGATCCTCCGGGTCAATCTCCACCTCCGCATCATCCTCCACCTCCGGAATCACATCCACTGAGGCAAAGGAAGTATGGCGCCGCCCGGAGGCATCAAATGGGGAGATCCTTACCAGCCGGTGCACACCCCGCTCCGCCTTCAGGTGGCCATAGGCCATGGCGCCCGCAACCAAGGCGGTGATGCTCTTGATCCCGGCCTCATCTCCGGGCAACAAGTCAAGCACCTCCACCTTATAGTTGTGCTCCTGGGCCCAACGTCCATACATCCGGAACAGCATCTCTACCCAGTCCTGGGCCTCGGTGCCGCCAGCCCCCGCATGCAGGGAAATCAAAGCATTCCGGCGGTCATAGGGGCCGTTGTAGAGATTCTGCTGTTCCCAGCGGTCGAGGGCCGCAGTCAACTTCTTGCTCTCGCCCTCCAGCTCCGACCCCAGCCCGGCGTCCTCAGATTCCCCGTACAACTCCCACAGCAATGACACGTTCTCAAAATCCTGCTCCAACTGGTGGTAGAGATCGACGTCTTCCTTTAGTTGGGCCGCTTCCTGGAGCACACGCCCGGCTTGAGCCGGGTCAGCCCAGAAATCGGGATCGCTTGACTGTGTGTCGATCTTGCTCAGGCGCTCTTGCTTCTGAGCGACGTCAAAGGGAAACCCTCAATTCCTCAAGCCTTTTTTGCGATCTTTCGATCTCTCTTTTCAATTCAGCCAGTATCATCTGCTTCACTCTTCCTCCTGCGATATAGGGTTACTCCGTTAAAAAATGACATTTTTTATTAATTTCCGCCTGCACCCGAGCCTGATGAAAGTTCTCCGCGATAGTCCCGCCAGCGCCTATGCCAAAACGCAGATCGAACTCGGTCCTGGCCTTGACAGCCAAAGCGATCCGCCTGATCATCTCCAGCAACTGCTCCTGATCACGCACCCTGGTCACAATGGCGTATTCATCGCCGCCGATCAGGGCTACCAGATCGTGCTCCTGACGATCCCGGTTGACCCGCACCAGCGACCGGATTATCTGCAGAATGGAGATCTTGACGCTCTGAACCTCAAATTCTGTGTGCAGTTTGACGAATCTGCCAAAGGCCTGCAGGTCTAGCAGGATCACCGACTCATTCCCGGTCAGGGTAATATCAATGGCCCGTAGCCGCGGATCATCCATGCCGGTGATACCGATTACCAGGTCCCGCACCACATCCGCTTCTACCTGATCCGACTGCAGATCGGTGTTAAGCCGCAGCCGAAACTTTTTTTCGATGGCGCATAGCTGGTCGAGCAACGCCACCAACTGGGCTAGATGACTACCCCGGGCGGTGTACTGTTCCGGATGGTGGTTGTAGACATCAAGCTGCACTACCCCAGTCAGAGAAAGCACATGCCCCACTAATTCGAGGGCTTTTGGCCCGATCTTGACATGATGGTGCAGGGCCACCGCCTCCAGCACCGGGGCCGGCTGCTTATACCGTGCAGCGATCTCATAACTGCGGAGCACGTGATCGTGCAGGGGGGTGA
This sequence comes from Thermacetogeniaceae bacterium, assembly GCA_050010575.1. Taxonomy (GTDB): domain Bacteria; phylum Bacillota; class DSM-12270; order Thermacetogeniales; family Thermacetogeniaceae; genus Palsa-1188. The sequence continues at coordinate 3,663 of JBEKKU010000060.1, forward strand.
ACCACTCCGCCCAAATCAGGCCATAATATTGGCGCAGCAGGGCAGGCGCCTCGATTTTGGACACCCCTAACGGGTCGAAAAGACTGTCGTCAATTTCGCTGCCCTTGCCCAGATCATGAAAGATAACGGAGTTTACCAGGTCCTGGCTTTCGATCTGCAACTCTGCCAGAAGGTCGTCCGGCAGTTGGGCAGCCAGTTCAAGCATGCGCAGCACGTGGTGCAGCTGGTTCTCCCCCACGGATACCACGCCGGCCAGCCCAAAAAGTTCCCCAACCTCCAGCAACCGGTCTAAAAAAGGGATGATCCGTGGGCTGAAGACCCCTAACAGGATCCGATAAAAAAACTCCCGCTGCGATTCTGAACCGCGGGAAACATCCGCAGGAATATTGTATCCGGCCAGGACACGATCGAACCGGATCACTCTACGGCCTCCGTTTCCGGTACCCAATTTTAGACAGGTGGAAGGCTTTACCTTCCTATACTATTAATAATAGTTTGTCACAGTAGGCCGAAGTTCCTGCTTAAGCATTTTTTCCACAGCAGCGTTTATATTTTTTCCCGCTCCCACAAGGGCAGGGATCGTTTCTGCCAACAGCCTGCTTGACCCTGACGGGCTGGGCCGGAGCCTCATCATCCCCCCGGTTCTCCACTACTTGGCGCAATCGTACCGTTGGCTGCACAGTTGGCTGTTCTTGCACTAGTCGCAGCTTGAACAGAAAGCGCACCACATCCTCCTGGACGCTGGCGATCATCTCCTGGAACATGTTGTAGGCCTCGAACTTATACTCCACCAGGGGGTCTTTCTGGCCGTAGCCTCGCAGGCCGATCCCCTGGCGCAACTGGTCCATGGCATCAAGATGCTCCATCCACTTCTCGTCGACCACCCGCAACAGGATGAAGCGTTCAAAATTGCGTAGGGCGTCGCTGCCACCAAACTCCTCTTCCCGCGCCTGCCAGAAGGACTCGGCCTCCTCTGACAGCCGTTCCTGGATCGCCTCCCGGCTCCCCAGGGACTGCAGCTCCTCCACGGTCAGTGTCTCCTGGGGCAGGAAAGTTTGCTCTCCGTATGCGATCAGGCCATCCAGGTCCCAGTCTTCCGGATATTTGCCTTCGGTGGTGAAGCGGGTAACTGCCGTCGCGATCACGCTGCCGATCATCTCTTCCAGGGTCTCGTGCAGCGACTCGCCCCGCAGCACCCGGCGCCGCTGACCATAGATCACTTCCCGCTGCTGGTTCATGACGTCGTCGTAGTCCAGCACCTGCTTGCGGGTATCGAAGTTGCGGTTTTCCACCTTTTTCTGGGCATTCTCGATCGAACGGGAGACCAGATTGTGTTCGATCGGGACGGAGTCGTCCATGCCCAGCCGGTCCATGATCCCGGCGATACTATCGGCGCCAAACAGGCGCATCAGGTCATCCTCCAGGGAAACGTAGAACCGGGACAGGCCGGGGTCTCCCTGGCGTCCGGAACGGCCACGCAACTGGTTGTCGATCCGCCGGCTCTCGTGGCGCTCGGTGCCGATGATGCGCAATCCGCCCAGGGACACTACTTTTTCATGCTCCGCCTCGGTCTCCTTCCGAAACTGCTCCACCAACCGCCGGTATGACTCCCGGGCGCCGGCCACCTCCGGGGTCGAGGGAATGCTGTGCTCCGCTGCCTCGGCTACAATCTCGGATTCATAACCCTGGCGCAACAATTCTTCACGGGCCAGGTATTCCGGGTTGCCTCCCAGGATGATGTCAGTACCACGGCCGGCCATATTGGTGGCGAGGGTGGCCGTTCCCAGCCGTCCGGCCTGGGCGATGATCTTCGCCTCCTGCTCATGGAACTTGGCATTCAGCACCTGGTGAGGAATACCGCGGCGCTTGAGCATGCCGCTCAACACTTCCGATTTCTCGATGGAGATGGTGCCCACCAACACCGGCTGACCGGCCTGGTGTACCTCGGCGACCTCCTCGACCACCGCCTTGAACTTACCCTGTTCGGTGCGGTAGATCACGTCCGGGGCGTCACAGCGGATCATCGCCTTGTTGGTGGGGATCACCACCACATCCAGACCGTAGATTTTTCGGAACTCATCCTCTTCAGTGGCGGCGGTACCGGTCATGCCGGCCAGTTTCGTGTACATGCGGAAATAGTTCTGAAAGGTGATGGTGGCCAGGGTCTGGGATTCCCGCTCGATGCTTACCCCTTCCTTGGCCTCGATCGCCTGGTGCAGCCCCTCGCTGTAGCGCCGGCCGAACATCAACCGTCCGGTGAACTCGTCGACGATGATCACCTTGCCGTCCTTGACCACGTAATCCCGGTCACGCTTCATTAGGGCGTGAGCCCGCAGGCCGGCATAGACGTGGTGGGCCAGCTCCAGGTTGGTCTCATCCGAGAGGTTGTTCACCGACAGCAACTGCTCCACCTTGTGGGTGCCATCCTCGGTCAGGGCGACAGTATGCAGCTTCTCATCCACCTGGTAGTCTGTTTCAAGTTGCAGCCGGGGGACGACCTGGGCGATCCGCTTGTACAACTCGGTCGGTTTCTCTGCCTGGCCGGAGATGATCAGAGGCGTACGGGCCTCGTCGATGAGGATGCTGTCCACCTCGTCGACGATGGCGTAGTTCAACTCCCGTTGTACCATATCCTCCGCCCGCATCACCATATTATCTCTTAAATAGTCAAAGCCGAACTCGTTGTTGGTGCCGTAGGTAATATCGGACCCGTAAGCCTCCAGGCGCTCCGGAGGCTCCAGCCCGTGGACAATCAGGCCGACTTTCAAGCCCAGAAAACGGTAGATGCCGCCCATCCACTCGCTGTCCCGGCGGGCCAGGTAGTCGTTCACCGTCACGATGTTAACCCCTAGGCCGGTCAGAGCGTTCAGGTAGGCAGGCAGAGTAGCCACCAGGGTCTTGCCTTCGCCGGTCTTCATTTCAGCGATCCGGCCCTGGTGGAGCACGATGCCACCCATCAGCTGGACATCGAAGGGCCTCATGCCCACCACACGCCAGCAGGCCTCCCTGACCACCGCAAAGGCCTCCGGCAGGATATCCTCCATTGTCTCGCCATCCGTCAGGCGCTCCTGGAACTCCTGGGTCTTGGCACGCAGTTCATCATCGCTCAGGGATCTGATTTCGGGTTCATACTTATTTATGATATCAACCGTTCGCTGTAGCCGCTTGACCTCGCGGGCGTTATCGTCGAACAGGTTGCGCAGGGCATCAAACATCCCCTCACCCTCTTCCAGCAACAGGCATTTTAACACCTTTAAGCCTTTTTAATTGTAGCACCTCCCCCTTTTTCTGACAAGGAACGGCAGCCCTGCCCCACCCTGGCGACTGGCGCCCGAAAACCCCACGGCGTAGGGAGCACAGGTATTGGAAGAAGGGGGCTGAGTGCCCCCTTCTTCCACCTTTTAACCGGTACCAAATATGCCGCCTAGAACTCCTGCTCGATCAGCCCGTAGTTCCCGTCCTTGCGACGATAAAGCACGTTGACCTGGTCTGTCTCGGCATTGCTGAAAACGTAAAAGTCATGCCCCAGTAGGCTCATCTGCAAGATGGCCTCCTCCACCGGCATCGGTTTGATGGCGAACCGCTTGGTACGCACCACGCTAGGCGCCTCCACCACGTTCTCCTCGCCCATCACCGTGATCAGGTTCTTCAGCCCTTGGTTCCGGAACCGGCGATAGAGCCTGGTGCGGTGTTTCTGAATCTGTTTCTCCAGCTTTTCAACCACCAGATCGACGGCGGCGTACAGGTTTTCGCTGCTCATCTCCTCAGCTCGCAGGATAAAGCTATTCAGGGGAATTGTGACCTCCACAATGTAGCTCCCCCGCCTAGTTAAGGCCGTTACCTGTGCTTCCGGAATCTGTTCCAAGTAGCGGGTCAACTTGCCCAGCTTCTTCTCGGTGTAATCCCTTAACCCCTCGGTGATCTCCATGTTCTTTCCCCGAATGGTGATTTTCATCAGGACACTCCCCCTCGGTAATGGTGTTTATTAATATTCCCTTTTGCAGGAATAAATCCTTGCAGCACACAGATCACCGCAGCAAAGACAAGAGAACCCCCTGATAGGGAGGTTCTGTTCTTTGCATTAACAAATCCAGAAGGTTTCGAAAGCTTAACCACATAGCCCTTCTCCTTATTGAACCAGATAACCTTGCCCTGCATTTCCTTTACTTGCCCCCCGGATGGTTGATCCCCGTATCTGCACCACATCCTGGAACTATTAGCAAATAGCCTTACAGGTGCTATTATGTTAGCACAAGCGCTAAACACTGTCAAATTATTACCGGGCCAGAGCCGGACATACGGGACGTAAATGCTGTCGTTAGGGGATCTTGAGCCACCGACTTCAATAGCCTCCGCATAAAAAATAGTGCTGACCTGTTCAAAATTGGGATGTCGAAAAAAGTTTTGTTGAAAGACCATAATGATTGATTTCTTGTGGATAATGTGTATAAATCTGTTCATAACCCTGTCTCAGCCGATAATTTTATGTGGATTATAATGTGGATGAAAAATAATTTGTCAGATATACCCATATAGTGTCATGTTTTTAACTGTTACACTGCGTTTTTATGACATTGGTCGCGCTCTGCCGACAAGCAACCTAGGTGACTCTCGCCTCCTGGAGCAATACCCGGATCTGCTGTAGGTGGCCTTCCAGCCAATTCCGGTCGCCGTCCCAGAGCCTGCAGAGGTCCTCCATGACTGTTGACTGGTCCCGCCAGATAGCCTCCAGCCTGGCCGCAGACGGCGTCTGGTGCAGGTACCGTAACCGGTGTAGCTCGAACTGTTTCAGGTGCAGGGACTGCTCTAACTCGCCGCGCAGGGCAGCCAGTTCCCGGGCGGTTTCGTCAATTTCAGCCATCAGGCCCTGTATACGCTCCCGGGATATTGACTGCAAGCTCCCGGTTCCTTTTGCCTGATACTGCTGTCCGACCAGTCCCAACAAATCGCGCCAGCGCTGGAGCTGAAGTTCAGAGCCCACGGACAACTCGTCGGTCAACTGGTAGACATGTTTCATCTTCATGCTGAGCACCTCCAATTCCAACTGGACACGGCAACAGCCGGTTCCCTCAAACGCTTGCTCTGACGCGTCCTGACGCTCTGGATAGTTTCCGGGAGAAGCCAGACCTCCCTTTTACTAATACTATAGTAATTATACAACGAATACGGTTCGGACTCTCCCTCTTCCCTGATCCAGACATCGAAGTGATATTGCCGTACTGGCAGTAATGACGGCAGGAAAGTAAGCCTGTTTGAAGAAAGCTTGTTTGGAGAATAGGAGGCGAGGCAGATGCCAGACAGCTTTATGCGCATGCTATCAGTAATGACCGGGAATATGAATCCGGAGACAATTCTATCCTCACTGATCAGGATCAACACCACCAATCCGCCCGGCAACGAAACCGCAGCAGCGCAATTCTTGCACGGGCTGTTCAGCCAGGCTGGCATCGACTGTGAGATCCTGGAGAGCGCCCAGGGCCGGGGCAATTTCTTAGCCCAGCTGGGCTCCGACGACCCCGCGGCGCCACGCCTGCTGTTTCTGTCACACCTGGACGTGGTTCCACCTGGCAACGGCTGGAGCTTCGAGCCTTTCGCCGGGGATATCCAACAGGGCTGTGTGCGCGGCCGGGGCGCCCTGGACTGTAAGGGTATAGTGGCGGCGGAGGCCGCAGCAATGCTGGCCCTGGCCCAGCTGCACCGGAACACACCCCTGCGCGGGAAGCTAATCTTTGCTGCCGTCGCTGATGAGGAGAGGGGTGGCCGGAACGGCATCCAGTACCTGATCCGGCACCATCGCTCGCGGATCGGAGCCGATTTCGTGGTCAACGAGGGGGCCGAGGAGCCGCTACGGTTAGGAAATGATGTCTTCTACTTCATCCAGACCGGTGAGAAGGGGCTGGCTTGGAGCACTCTCCGCGCCCGGGGACGCACTGCCCACGGCTCGTTACCCAGCCTGGGGTCGAACGCCATCCTCACCATGGCCCGGGTACTGGACCGGATCGGGCGTTACCGCCCGGAAGTGGTGTTAATCCCGGAGGTGCGCCGGTTGCTGAAAACCCTGGCGGACCGCAGGGGCTGGCAGGAACCATTGAACTCCCAGAACCTGGACCGCTTCCTGGCCACCTGGGATGATCGGGGTTTTGCCGCTTCACTGGAGAGTATGACCCGCATGACTATCTCCCCGAATATGATCAAGGGCGGCATCAAGACCAATGTGGTGCCGGACATCTGCGAGGTATCAGCCGACATCCGGGTACTGCCCGGGCAGGACCGGGACTACGCCCTCGGCCAGTTGCAGCAGTGCGCCGGCAACCGGATCGAGATCGACATGCCCACCTTCCACCCGTCCTCCTTCACCACCTCGGATACCCCCTATTACCGGATCATGGAGCAGGCGATCGGTCAGGTTTGCAGCAGCGCCTGCGGGAAACTGCGGTTAACCTGCCTGCCAATGCTCTCGACCGGGGCCACCGACTCCCGTTTCCTGCGCCAGGCCGGCTTCCTGTGCTATGGGGCGGAGGTGCTGGCCCCAGACTTTCCTCCGGCCATCCGGCTGACGATCCATGGCGCCGACGAACGGATCGACATCAATAGCCTGCGCTGCTTCACCAGTTTCTTTTTCCAGCTGGCCAGACTATACCTGGGCTAAGAAGCAGCCGAACAATTCTCTCCCGCCGGCAAGGAACCCTGAAATAATAAGGATAAGGCTTTTTCCCCCGAATATATTATCAGAGAAGGGGGAGATGGGGGTGAGGATAAAACTGGCGGCAGTAATTTTCCTGATCTTGGGGTTGGCGATCGGATACGCCGCCCTGGGTAGAGTCACATCGGGGCTTCATGCAAAAGCCGGCGTACCGGCGGAAACACCGGCAGGGTCCAGGCTGCCCCCCGAGCGAGTACAAATTGCCGCCATCAAGCAACTGAACGACACTTTCTTCGACGTGATGAGCGAGTATACGGCAATCCGCCGGGAATACTCGGCGGACAAGCAACAGGACCGGGATAGTAGGTTTATCCCCCGCGTGGAGTCTCTCTACAAAATAATAGCCGCCGTCAGAGGGAGGATATCCCTCTTCCAGGTCGACCCAGGGTACCAGCAGGCACTGGGGAATGCTCAACAGAACTCCCTCTACCTGGCAAGCTCTATTTTCGAGTTTTATGACGCCCTGCTGACCCAGGGCGATTACCGAAGGATGCAACTGGACAACTCGGCCAAGGATTATGACAAGGCGCTGCCCTACTTCACAGCTCTCTCCGCAGCGCATCAGGCATCTTAAACAGGCAATACCAGTCCTTTACGTTAAGTATTTGCTGGGGCGGTTCCTGCCCGGCTCAAAAAGATAGGCCCAGGAACGAGCGGCTAACAATCACTATTCGGGTTTTTGGTCAATGACAATATACTGATAGAGGAATAAAACCACAAACTGGCAGGTATAACAGATCAATTCTCCGTGGTTGCGGGCACTGCCACAGACCGGGCACCGAAGAAAGAACGAGGGCATGTAGCAGTCCTCTCTGCCATCCTCATACCAGCAGCGATAGCATTGTGGCGCCCCCCTGAAAAACTCGCCGGCAATACATTTGTATTCATCGTGCCCGTTCATGAAATGACAATGCCTCTTCTTAGCCATCATCCCGATCACCGAAAGGACAAGCAAGCCGGTGAAATCCCTTCTTAGCATTCAGCAGCAGTAAGCAACATTTGGATATAATATGTCGTCAAATGGCATATGTTACCACATCGGCGGCTCCGGCAACACCGCCGCCTGGCGTCAACAGGGAACTCGGGGGAAATAATCAAAACAGCATGGCAGGAAACCCGCGCACAGATTTCCTGCCATGCTCTATATCGATCAGAGATCAATCTCCGGGGACGCCAACCCCGAACTTAGATCATCACAGATCCCGTTATCATCAGCGCTTCTTGATCAAGGACTTTTCTGAACGGCTTTTCTGGATGGCATTGAAGGGTCCGGATAGATGGAAGCGCTCAGATCGACTGTTACAGGATCTCCTCCGTAGGCCACACTGCTGTCTCCCACAAATTGCCATTCCTTGGCGAATGATACACCGCTATCCGCAGGACCAATTGCTGAAGACTGAGAAAGATCATATGCGGTTCCATGCGCCAGCCAACTGGCCACCCAAAAATCGACATCGCCAGAAAGAGCGTTCTTGATCTGGGCGGCGTTATCTACGTAGCAGTAGATTCCTGCCTGGTAGCCGGGGTTGCCCGGGGCGTTCTTGTTCTCAACTTCATTAACCCAGGCATTTATGTAAGCCAGATAGTTGCCGGCTAATGGGAACGAGGTCTCAGTATCAAGAAAGATGGTGGTTTGGCCGGGAAAACCAGCGCTGGCAGCAAGCTGAATAGCATCATCGGCATCGGATGTTCCCGCTGCAGCGTTCAAACTAGAGCTGCCCGCCTGAAGTCCAACGTAGATCGGCATGAATCCCCAGCCCTGGTTGACCAGCACTTGCCTCTTGTCCATCCAGCTCGTATCCGGATGCTCCCAGGTAGGGCCCAGATAAAATCCTGTGTAATAAAACGGGGAGTTGTTCCACCATGCCTGCATCAGATCATCACCCGGATATTGAGAAACATCCAGCCCATAGAAGGTCTTGCCGTCAACTGTATCATCCTTCGATGGCAGCCCAGCCAGTTGTTTTGCCCCCTCGCCCGACACCGCGCCTGATGGTGGCGATGCCTGCGCCGGTTGGTAAATCTGCACGCACCCGCCGGCGATCCAGCCAGTTCCTCCTTGCCAAACGATCTGGTACCAATCGTTGCCGCTCTTTGCCTCCGCTTGAAGAACGTCGCCAAAATGCACCTGACCGATCGGCGATTCATCCAGGCCGGGTCCCGGGCGCACGTTGACGGTATCTTTGGCAACCTGCAACTGGCTGGTGACCGGGGTAAGCGATTGCGAAAGCACAGCCCTGTTGATCACCGCCACTGCTTCAGCGCGGCTGATGACTCTTTCAGGCCTGAAGGCGCCCTCAGGATAGCCAGTTATAATCGCCCTGTAAACTAATCCGGACACCGAAGGCCTGGCCCAGCTATCGATCTGCGAGGCATCAGAAAAACCGAGGCCCTCCTGCCCGTCCAGTTGCAGGAGTTTTGCCAGCATGCAGGCGGCTTCCTGCCGGCTGACCGCCTCCTGCGGCCGGAATGTGCCATCCGGGTAGCCGCTTATATAACCGGATGCCAGCGCCGAATCAACATCCTGGGCAAACCACTCCCCGCTGCGCACATCTTTAAAGGCATTTTTGCTCTGTGCAGCCGTTACCTGAAAGGCGCTGTCCATCATCGCCACCAGCTCTGCCCTGGTCACTCCGGCGTCCGGCCTGAACGTACCATCGGGATAGCCCTTCACATATCCTGTGGAGATGGCCTTCTGTATATCTGCAGCCGCCCAGTGATCTGCAATGTCTCTGATCTCGCCGGCGTAGGCAACACCGCAGGTAATATAGCGGATAATACCCACCAGGCTTAAACAGCATAAAACGGAAAGAGTTGCCCGTAGCAGGTGTCTACTGAATAAACTACAGGCAACTTTCTTATTAATATAAGTTGCCATAATAATCACCGTACAGTCCCTTCTAGATTTTCATCTAGATGGCTATTTCAACATTAACTGACAGTATCCCTGCCAGATTCCAATAGTAATGATCGGCTATATTCCCTTATCCTGCCTGTTGCTCCGGTGTTAATTCAGGCATTGGACAAGTCAACTTTAACTGCTTGTCACCCATTTCCTCCACAATAAAGGTATTTTTCTTAAAAATATTCTCTTAAGGTTTATTTAAGCAAACTGTACTACTATAATGACTGGCAATCGTAAACGAGGAGACATAACGATGTGCGAGTTAATTCTGGACAGTCCGTGATGATCGCCTTCTGATACAGGATGATTGTTGTTCGGGATAGGCACAGCCAATGAACGTTGGGAGAGGAAAAATGATGTTGCAAACCCTTAAAACCGCTTTTGCCAAAACCTGGTCCCTCATCAAGGGCTTCCCCGGCAAACTGGTCAAGAACCGCAAGGTATTGATCGTCACGGTGCTGGTGGTGCTGGTCGCCGGCTTCTTTGGCTGGCGCTACCTGGCCTCCACTAAGAAGAGCAGTGGCTATACCACCACCAAGGCAGCCTACGGTGACGTGCAGGTGACCATCAGCGCCTCCGGCAACATCGTAGCGGTCCAGAGCGTCGCCCTCACCTTCAAGTCGTCGGGCTACGTTCAGGCCTGCTACGTCAAGCTGGGGGACACGGTCAAGGCCGGACAGGCCCTGGCCCTGGAGCAGACCAGCGACCTGCAGTCCTCCCTGGATCAGGCCGAGGCCAATTTAGAAAGCGCCCAGGCCAGCTACGACAAACTGGTGGCCACCAAGCCCCAGCAGATCGCCCAGGCCCAGGCCAACGCCGATAACGCCAAGGCCACCCTCGACAGCGACCAGCAGCTGCTGGCAGTCGGGGCGATCTCCCAGTCGGACCTGAATACCGCGGACTACCAGTACAAGACTGCCGCCCTCACCCTGGCGCAGACCCAGAGCAACGCCGACGTGATCGCCGCCGCCGCCCAGGTCAAGAACGCCCAGGCCCAGGTGACATCGGCCCAGAACAACCTGGACAACGCCCAGATCACCGCTCCGTTCGACGGCTACATCTCCACCATCACCGGCAACCCCGGCATGTGGACCGGGGGTGGGGCGTCTTCCTCGAGCACATCTACAGCCACCCAGTTCGAGATCATCATGACCTCGAAAGACCTGCAGATCGACGCCGAGATCAACGAGGCAGACATCAGCAAGGTGAGCGTCGGCCAATCGGTGACCTTCACCGTGGATACCTATCCCAACCAGAGCTTCACGGGCAAGATCATCGCCCTGTCCCCGAACGCCTCCACGGTCAGCA
>JBEKKU010000061.1:0-14456 GCA_050010575.1 Thermacetogeniaceae bacterium
AGGGACGAGATCACGCCGGCAAACTCCTCCACCTCTTCAGCCGCCTCGCACATGGCCGGTGACGCCCCGAAGCAGATCAGGATATTGGCACAGTCGTTGATGGTGACATAGTTGGTGATCGCCTGCACCAGCGGTGTTCTGGTTCTCACGTCTTTCAGGACTTGCACAATTTGGTCAAGCATGTCTCTCTCCTCCTTAAGGACAGATAGTTTGTTAAAAACCGCCGCAGCAGGTAGACGCCGCCAGTCCGGACACGTTCCACAATTCATGCGACCGGGGCCGCCCCGAACCACAGGGCGAACAGGCTGAATCCGCCGGTTCTTTTAGCCTCACTCATAGGAGACACCCGCCTTCTGGTACAGGTCGTAGAAATGCCCGGTGGGACCGGCTCCCTGGCCGATGTCCAGGGCGTGCTCGATTGCCCCGGTGATGTATGACTTGGCCATCCTGACCGCATCCAGAAGCAGATACCCTTTGGCCAGATACACGGCGATCGCCGAGGAGTAGGTGCATCCCGTGCCGTGGGTGTTCTTCGTCTCGATCCGCTTCGAGGTCACATAATGAAACTCCCTACCGTCATAGACCACGTCGACCGCATCCCCCTCCAGGTGGCCGCCCTTGACAACCACGGCTCTGGCGCCCAGGTCGCAGATCTCCATGGCCGCCTGTTTCATCTGGTCGACAGAGTCGATGGATTTACCGGTGATCACTCCCGTCTCGAACAGGTTGGGGGTGACCACCGCCGCCAGGGGAAACAGCACCCGGACGAGTTCGGCCTCTGCCTGCGGGTTCAACAGGTGGCAGCCGCTCTTGGAGACCATTACCGGGTCGACCACGATCCTGGTGGCGCCGTGGTGGCTCAGGCGCTCGCCAATAGTCTTGATGATGTCAACATTGGACACCATACCGATCTTGACGGCGTCGATCCGGATATCCTCGAACAGACAGTCGATCTGATCCCTGACGATATCGGTATCCAGATCCCTGACGCTAAAGACGCCGCGGGTATTCTGGGCAGTCACGGCGGTAATCACGCTCATGCCGTAGGCGCCGAGGGCGCTGAAGGTTTTGAGGTCTGCCTGGATGCCCGCTCCTCCACAGGAATCGGAGCCGGCGATGGTCAACAGGTTTTTCATCCTGATCTCCTTGTTCGAATATTTTAATGTTCCGGCGCAACCGGCCTCGCTAGATGCTTCATGCTCACCACAGAATTTTCGGGCTTCCGGTTCAGCGATATTTGGCAATTTTTTCGTCTATAGTAACCCCGCCAACCCCGCAATCGATCTTGACCACCGCCAGGACCCGGGTTGCCCCGCACTGAAAACAGAGTTCCTGGGCTCTCTCCACGATTCCCAGCAGGGCGTGCAGTTCCCCCTCCATCGTCGTCTCCATGGGGCCTACAACGTGCTTCACCCCGGAGCCCCGGATCATGGCGATCACCCTGTCGACCAGGGGATACAGGTCTGTATCCGGCACGTTGGGAATGATCTGGAGGCTGACGTTGCAGTTCAAGCTATTCACTCCTCCCAGCATTTCTAAAAAATTGTTGAAAAATACCTCTCTGGTCATATCGAATCACGTAAAATAAATAGGCCTTTACCGGAAGGGTAAAGGCGTAAGCGACGCTTATGGGCATGCCGACCATTAGTGATCAGCAGCTCCGGATCCCTACGCTGGCATTACCCAGATCAGGTTCAGCGGGTCAGAACCGAGTTCTTTCTCAGCTGAAGCAAGTTCAGCTCCCCGTTTTGCAGTATTCAGTTGTCGTTCATCTGTAGTAACCGTGTATCTGCCTGCTTATACAATACATCTTACCATATCAACTTCACAAGCCCTCGATCCACCGCAACCAAAAGAGCCATCAGGCAACTTCGCTCGGCGCCGCCCCCTTACCGGGCAGCATCTGCCCACCGGGTGCCGACAAACCCCTGGTGGGCAGCCCACCCATTATGTTAAGAAAGGGAGGTAATACATAAAAGTTTAAGAAGCAATATGCGTGCCAGAATGTTGCGACCTTACGCCGTCCCATTCCGATGAACAGGCCAAGGCTAAAATGTGTTCAAACTGTAATTGTGATGTTCACCTGCTGTCACATACACGTACGGCTCTGTTACAGCGCCGCTAAAAAGTGCCGCTGCCATGATCGGCCGGGAAACAAACCGCCCCCTTGGTTGGGGGCGTTGATTTATCCGGGGATAAGGGTTTGACGCCTGTTAATACTCGATACCCAGCAGCTTGATTTTTCTGTAAAGGGTGGTGCGCGAATAACCAAGTTCCTTGGCCACCCGGCTCAGGTTGCCGCCATGGAGTGCAAGCAGGCTGAGGATCTGCTGGTGCTCCTTTTCCGAGTGCTGTCTTTTGCGCTTCTCTCTTTCTTCGGCGATCTTGACTGCCTGAGAGAAAGCAGAGGTGGGCTCTCCTTCCGAAGCCGGCAGGAAGCCGCTGATCTCTATAGGAAGACAGTCGATGGCGATCTGGTCTTGTTCGGCAACGCTGATCATTCTCTCCACCACGTTTTGCAGTTCCCGCACGTTGCCCGGCCAGCGATACCGGCTGAGGCATTCCACAACCTCGGAGTCGACGCTGGCGATCTGCTTTCCGCATTCCTTGCAGGTCCGTTCGAGATAGTAGCGAAACAGCACCGGGATGTCTGCGGGCCGTTCCCGCAGCGGCGGAATGCTGATCGTGATCACATTCACCCGGTAAAAGAGGTCCTGGCGGAAATTGCCCTTCTCTACTTCCCTGGACAGGTTCTTGTTGGTGGCGCAGATCACCCGGACATCGACGGGAACCGTCTTATCGCTCCCGATGCGGGTCACTTTTTTATCCTGCAGTACTCTTAAAAGCGCCACCTGCTGTTCCAGGGGCATGTCCCCGATCTCGTCAAGAAACAGGGTGCCTTCGGAGGCGAGTTCAAACTTGCCCGGTCTGCCTCCCCGTTTTGCCCCGGTGAAAGCACCATCCTCATATCCGAACAGTTCGCTGGCGATCAGTTCCCGCGGGATGGCGCCGCAGTTTATAGCCACAAAGGGGCCCTTCGAGCGGGGACTGCTGTTGTGAATGGCCTGGGCAAAAAGCTCCTTACCGGTGCCGCTCTCCCCCTGCAGCAGCATATTGGATGTGGAGGAGGAGGCCAGCGAGGCCACATGAATCGTCTCTTTGAGCTCTGCGCTGCACCCGATAATATCCTCGAAGCGGAATTTGGCCTCGGCCCCACTGAAACGGTTGACCAGCTTCTGTACCCGCTGAATGGGGCGAACCAGCATCAGGCCTCCGTTAAAAATACCCTGGTCGTCGATGATCGGCTTGGCGGAGGCCAGACAGTGGACCCGGCCGGTCGTATTGTCCAGTATTACCTCCACATCGTTGAAAGAGTCATGGTTCAAGAGTATTTTATTGATGAGACCGGAGTGCAAGCCGAGAATATCCTTGAAGGATGCGCCCACAACCTCGCTGTTCCTGCGGCCGATGATCTGTTCCGCAGCCGGATTGAACTGCTTGATGATACCGAGCCCGTCGAAGGTGATCAGGCCGTCGGATATGGTATAGATGATGCTGTTCATGTTGCTGAGGGCCAGAGTCAGTTCCCGGTTTTTCTGCCTCATCAGCATCTGTTCCCTGATCGCATCCACAGCCGCCACCACCATGCCCAGCGTGTGGGGATGCACCCGGTCCGAAGGGCCCGACACATCGAGAATTCCTACCAACTGGCCGTCAGGATCAAAAATGGGGGTTGCGGAACAGGTCCAGGCGTGGTGCGACAGGCAGTAATGTTCGGAGGCGCTGACCTGGATCGGCCGCTTCAGCGACAGGGCGGTACCGATGGCGTTCGTGCCCACCTCCTCCTCCGTCCAGCATGCTCCCGTAACAAAGTTCAGCCCTCGATCGGCTTTTTTCAGGGTATCTTCATCGCCGAAGGCTTCCATGATATATCCCTGATCGTCGCACAGCATCACAATATAGCCGGAGCCCTTGAAATATTCGTAGAGGTGGGTCATGAACGGTCTGGCAATACTGATCAGGTCCCGCTGCTTTTCCTGCAGATCCAGAAGCTCGTCCTGCTCCAAAAACCTGTTGCACATGCCCTTGTCCGGCTTGACCCTGGTTTCCATGCACCTCTGCCACGATTCGGCTATCGGCGAGCGCACAACTCCAGGCTCGAGCTTGCCGTCCGCAACAAACTTCTCCCAGGACACTGCAACCCCTTGAAGCTTTTTTGAGCTTAATGGCATACTAGCTACCCCCCCCCTATCCCTTCAGAGGTACTTAACCTGCGTGGAACGCCCTGTTCTCTCTTAGAAAGCGCTATTTCAGCAACCCTACTTAACCTGAATGCTACTAATAACATGCAAAAAACATACCAATTTAAAATAATTCATGAATAATTTTGTAATCCACGTATATTGGCTGATGCACCAATTCGACATATTTAGACTCATTCCTGCCGCATCGCCAGCAACATATTCTGGCACACGCCGGTACTTTATCGGCGCACGCAGGCGCTTGCCTGATCAACTATGGGCAATGGAACGGCAGCTATTTTATGATATACTGGCGATAATCGCAGCCGTTCTATTAAATGCTGTGCGTCACCAGTCAACTCAGGAGTACAAAATGCAAAGAGAAACCAGAAGCAAAAGAGCCTATCCCAAACGACCCTTGATCGGGGTGGGCGGTGTTGTGCTGCGAGAGGATGAACTGCTGCTCGTGCGCCGGGGCATGCCTCCCCACCAGGGCCTCTGGAGTTTACCGGGGGGCGCCGTGGAACTGGGTGAAGAGCTGCCTGCCGCCTTGGAGAGAGAGATCCTGGAGGAGTGTGGCATATCCATTCAGGTTGGACCTATTGCCGGAGTCTTTGATGCCATTTTCCGCGACCAGGATGGCCGGGTGCAG
The DNA here is from genome assembly GCA_050010575.1 of Thermacetogeniaceae bacterium. Lineage (GTDB taxonomy): Bacteria > Bacillota > DSM-12270 > Thermacetogeniales > Thermacetogeniaceae > Palsa-1188. The sequence continues at coordinate 4,894 of JBEKKU010000061.1, forward strand.
TACCATTATGTGCTGATCGATTTTTTGGCTGATTATCTGGCAGGAGAGTTGATTGCCGGTTCAGATGCCAGCGAGGCTATCTGGACGCCCCTTGCCGAATCCCTAAATTTTGATCTGGTCGAGGGCACCAGACAGTTCCTGGCCTCCCTGCAGGCCGGCCGGCCCAGCCTGAGAGCAGGCAAGCATCAGCCAGGCATCCTCTACGGGCGGATCTGACAATCATGCATGCCGGGCAGGAGGTTTTCAACAATTGAAATTCCTGATCATGACCAATGGAGACTACGGCAGCCTGGACTGGTACCGGGGACAGAAGGAACGGTTTGACCGGGTGATCGGCGTTGACGGCGGAGCAAGCCAGGCAATCAGGCTGGACATTGTCCCGCACTGGGTAATCGGAGACCTGGACTCCCTGAACCAGGCTGATCGGGATGCGCTGGAAAAGTTGGGCGCCGTATTTTACATCTATCCGGCGGAAAAGGACTACACCGACACCCAATTGGCCCTGGAGCTGGCTCAGAAGGAAGGCGCCGGGGAGATCGTCATCTGGGGCGGAACGGGGGACCGCCTTGACCATACATTCTCCAACCTCTTCAGCGCAGCCAGGCTAGCCGAACAGGGAATAGCTATCCGTTTCGAGCATCCCCGGATCACCATCTATCTGGTACGTGACCGGTTGGTTCTGCCCGGCCAGGCAGGGGATACGGTTTCTTTGATCGTGTTGGGGGATAGGGCTGAGGGAGTCACCCTGCAGGGATTCCGGTACCCGCTGCACAACGCTGTTCTGGACGGTCATTGGCCATGCACTTTATCCAACGTCATCGCCGGGCCCAATCCAAGTATCCAGGTCGCCTCCGGAGTGCTGGCCGTATTCCACCACCTGCTGCCGGTGACCTAGCATTTTTGAGCAATGCGCCAAAGCCCCGGACCGAATTAAATCCTAATAAAATCCTATTAAGAAATTTTGACTCCTTTACCGCTGGAAATTTCAGTTGCCCCAGTCCGTTACAACATGTGTAACCGTCTATAGAACAGCTTCTTTGCCGCCTCGGCCCCTGCTACATAAAGAACGAGAATCACAACCAGGGCTGCCAGGAACAAGGGCGGCAGGTGGGTAAATTCGAATATCTGCGCCAATGGGCCGTAGGGAAGAAGCAGGGTCAACAAAATCACCACTCCCGTGGCGATGCCCAGGTAGATGCCCGGCCTGCTCCGGTAAAACAAGTGCCGCGTGCGGACCACCAGGACAATTAATGATGCTGAAACTACCGATTCTAAAAACCAGCCGGTCCGAAACTGGTTGGTCGTGGCATGCAGTCCTAATAGAAGAACGCCAAAGGTCAGGTAATCGAAAATAGAACTGAGTAGCCCGAAGGTCACCATAAACCTCCGGATAAACCCGATGTTCCAGCGCTGCGGGCGCTCAACCAACTCACGGTCCACTGCGTCTGAGGCAATCGTCATCTCTGGCAGATCGGTAAGCAGGTTGGTCAGCAGAATCTGCGTCGGCAACAGGGGCAAAAATGGCAAGAACAGAGAGGCGCCGGCCATGCTGAACATATTGCCGAAGTTGGCGCTGGTGGCCATAAACACGTACTTGAGAGTGTTGGCGAAGGTGCGGCGTCCCTCATGGACACCGGCCGCCAGCACATCCAGACCCTTTTCCAGGAGCACGATGGAAGCGGCTTCCTTGGCCACGTCCACCGCAGTGTTCACCGAGATGCCAACATCGGCCGCGTGCAGTGCCGGGCCATCATTGATGCCATCTCCCATAAAACCGACTACGTGACCAGCCTGCCGGATGGCTAGGATCAGGCGCTCCTTCTGGTTGGGTTCCACCTCTGCGAAGATCTCCGTTTCTGCAGCGCGCAGGGGCAGCGCTGCGCTGGATATTTGGCGCAGCTCTGCCCCGGTAAGCACCCGCGGCGCCGGCAGCCCGATCTGCCGCCAGACATGAAGCGCCGTGAACTGGCTGTCGCCGGTGATCATCTTCAAATTGACCCCGAGATGGTTTAGCTCTTGAATGGCGGCGATCGCATCAGATTTTGGCGGGTCAAATAAGAGGAGCACGCCAAGAAAAGTCATTTCCGTCTCGTCCTCTTTTTTAATGATCCGCCCGCTTGAAAAATCTTTATAGGCCACCCCGAGAGTGCGAAAACCGGCCTTGCTCTGCTCTGTGTAAAGCGCCCTCACTTGCGTTTCCAGATCGGCCAAGGGCCGCACGGTCCCATCAGGGAACTCGACATTGCTGCATACGGATAGCACCTGGTCAAAGGCGCCCTTGGTGATCAATAACTGCCGCCCAGCCTGGGCCACCAAGATACTGAGGCGCTTTCGAATAAAGTCGTAGGGAATCTCGTCCAGCTTCTCGAAATCGGACACGTTGCGAGGTTGCGCTGTTAGGGCGCCGTCGATCGGATTCTGATAGCCGACCTGAAAAAAGGCATTTAAATAAGCAAACAGGGCAACCTTGTCCCATTCTTGTCCGTCAACGCCCAGGGCTGAGTTAAGTTGCACCAAACCTTCGGTCAAAGTACCGGTCTTGTCCGAACACAGAACATCCATGCTGCCGAAATCTTCGATCGCGGCCAGGCGTTTGACAATGACCTTCTTGGTGGCCATCTGGCGGGCGCCCTGGGCCAGGTTGACGGAGATGATGGCTGGCAGCAGTTGCGGCGTCAAGCCCACAGCCAGGGCCAGAGAGAAAAGGAAAGAATCAAGCACTGGACGGTGGAAGTAAACATTAATAGCAAAGACGGCAATCACCAGGATCAGCGTTACCTCCAGCAACAGGTAGCCGAAATGCCGGATGCCCCGCTCAAACTCGGTTTCGGAGGGTTTTGCTTGCAGGCTCTCGGAGATCTGGCCAAAAGCGGTGGTCTTCCCGGTCTGGACAACTATTGCTTTGCCGGTACCGCTGATCACGTGCGTTCCCATAAACAGTGCGTTCAATCTTCGGGCCAGGGGCGTATCTGCCGGCAGCACACCCGCCTCTTTTTCCACCGGATAGCTCTCGCCGGTAAGGGCTGCCTCGTCAACAAAGAGATCCTTATGCTCCAGCAAGAGACAATCCGCTGGAATGACGCCCCCGCCGGCCAGCAGAACCACATCGCCGGGAACGACCTCTTCCAGCAGAATATCCACCGGATGGCCCTCGCGCAAGACGTTGGTTCTGGCCTGCACCATATCCAGCAGTTTGGCCATGGCGCTGGTGGCGTGGTGCTCCTGCCAGAAACTCAACAGGCCGCTAAAGAAAACAATGACCAGGATGATACCGGTATCGGTGGCCTCTCCCAGGAAGTAGGAAAGCCCGGCTGCAAACAGCAACAATATGATGAGCGGGCTTTTAAACTGCCCCAATAATTCCAGCAGCACGCCCTTCTTTTTAGTCGGGCGGAGCAGATTGGGCCCGTAAGCTGCAGCCCTTTTGGCTGCTTCGGCAGCAGCGAGGCCATCCGAAGACGCCTGGAGGCGCTCCATCACTTCCGCAGCCCCCATGCTCCAAAAAGGCTCTCCCGTCTTAAAATAAGCCATTATTACATCCTTATCTCCTCTCAGTGGATTCTGCCGCAGGCCGCGCCGGGAAATTCAGTTTTGGCCGTGTATGGCATAGGAATTAAAAAAGATCTGGGGTGAAGGCGATTGTCAGAAAGATGAAAGTATTTTCCAATGCATGATGATGGAATAGCAAGAGCGAAAGAAAATTATTTAAAACTTTACTTTCTATATTTTTCACGATAACCCTCTAGATATATACTTTAATAAATAGGCGCATAGCACTGGCATATGGCATATGGCAACGGGCCGGCTAGAATGTTATATAGCTCAAGTTTTGGCCGGAAACCCGCTTTATGATGTTCATCCAAGTCAGCGGTCCCGATGAGACAAAACGGGTTATTGAGGCAATCATCGCTTGTTTGGATGGCGTTCAGCATGCAAGACTTGGTGAGGAGGAGTGTCGATGACTGGATTTCAGTTGCAGCGCCTGGGGCTGGTGATGGAGCCGGAGCCGGGCAATCCCCTGGAGGCCGAAGGCATCCTGAATCCGGCTGCCGTTCGTGGCCCTGATGGTGAACTATATCTATTTCCGCGGCTCGTGGGGCGGGGCAATTATTCGCGCATCGGGATTGCCCGAGTGCGGTTCAATGAGGCCGGCGACCCGGCCGGTGTCGAGCGAATAGGCATTGCGCTGGAGCCGGAAGCGGATTATGAGCTACGGCCGGACGGCGGCGGCTGTGAGGATCCGCGCATCACTTTCTTCGAACCGTTTCAGCGCTATATAATGACTTACACGGCATTTTCGCCCCAAGGCCCACGGATCGCCCTGGCACTGTCAAAGGACCTATTCCACTGGCAGCGTCTGGGACTCGCCACCTTCAGCCCGCACGATGACATCGAGTTTGACGGCGTGGACAACAAAGACGCCGGCATCTTCCCCATCGCGATTAACAATCCAATTGGGCAACCGGCACTGGCCATGCTCCACCGGCCGCTCTTTCCCGGGACTCGTCCGGAGGAAACCGCACACTACCCCGCCTTCCGTACGGCGGATCTGCATCGGGAAAGCATCTGGATTTCATACTGCCACACGGCCCTGGAGGACAGCGGACCATATCGCCTCGGCCAGTTCACCTCTCATCACCGGCTGGCGAGTCCGGTATCGTCCTGGGAGCGGCTCAAAATTGGCGGAGGCACTCCGCCCATCATGACCCGGCACGGCTGGCTGATCATTTACCACGGCGTGAGCGAAGTAGCGGAGTCGAGCAGCGAAGGCTGCTATCTGTGTTACTCGGCCGGGGTGATGGTGCTCTCGAAGACGCATCCGCGCCTTATCTGCTATCGTTCTCCGAAGCCGGTGCTGACGCCATCGTTGCCGCAAGAACGCCGGGGGACCGTCGCCAACGTCGTGTTTCCCACCGGCATCGACCAACGTCTCGATCTGGGCACACCAGACCGCTTCGACGTTTATTATGGGATGGCCGACAACCGGATCGGTGTGGCACGCCTCGATGTGCCGGATTTCCTACCGCCAGGGGCACTCGCCGACCATCCGGAAGCAAAAGTCTAACTTCTCACCGGCAGTGAATCTGAAAGAGCATACCGGCAACTTATTTTTCTTGCTCCTGATTAAGCAGGAAATAAACAGGGGGCAATCTCGACAGCCCTGTCTCCAATGCTCACCTTAGACTGTGATAGTTTTTTAACGCTCAACAGAGACAAAGCAGAATAAGTCATCAGTCAAACCGCTACTCCCTAGCTCTTCGCCAACATCCCGTAACAACGCGGCGATATTATTGGCTACCGAGTTACTACATTCTATAGGCGCGGCGCCGTATCTAAAATATTATTTTTCTGTGTATATGAAAACTTAAAACATAAGTCCTATTTCAGTTCATGAAATTTTTGTTATTATCTTATAAAACATACACGGAAGGGGTTGCCATGGACCTTCGCAACTGCCCTGAATGTGGACGAATGTTTATCATCAAATATAAAAACTTATGTCCGAATTGTATTGAACAAAGAGAGGCAGATTTTAAAACAATCAAGGATTATCTATTGATTAATGGCCATGCAAATGTCCGTGAGATTAACATAAAAACAGGCATACCCATGAGAAGAATGCTTAGAATATTGCACGATGAAAGGTTGAACGTGATCCTGGAGAAACGGGATATCAATGTGTTAAAATGCAAACACTGCGGAGCGCCCATCTCAGGCGGCCGGTTTTGTACCAAATGCTCTGATATGATAAGCAATATTTGCTGCCCTTTACTTGATAAACCTAAGACCAAACTGACCAGTAACGAACAAGCAGGCAAACAAAAAAGAATATTTACTAAACACTTCAGAAACCATTAGGCGAGACCCTCCTTCCAGGGGGTCTCATTATTGTAATGTAACAGCAAACCATCCAGGTCAGCGTCAATATAGCTTTTTCTACTTCCCGCATTCCTCTCTGATAGCCGGTTCTTTTTCGGAAGATATCTTAGATGCTTCTTTACCGATGTGAGGCCTTCTACCCCCCAATAAAATAATCCCGTAAGCGCTTGCGGGGTTTAACTCCAGGCTTCCTGGCCAAACAAATGGAACAGTAGTGGCTAAGGGCAGGCTGCTGGACCGCTGCCACTGACGAAGTAAAAAACCAGATGCGATATAAATATGAATAAAAACACCGCAATCGCTTGCGGTGTTTGCTTTTCTTCTGGAGCCCACATCCGGGCTCGAACCGGAGACCTCCGCCTTACCAAGGCGACGCTCTACCTACTGAGCTATGTGGGCGTGGTTGCGGGGACCGGACTCGAACCGGCAACCTTCGGGTTATGAGCCCGACGAGCTACCAACTGCTCCACCCCGCGGTGTGTTTTCCTTGCTATGTTCAACGGGACACGAATAAAGTGTTTCGCCATCTCCCTTTATTCCAGCGCTCCGTTGCACCTTGTTATTCTACCATACTGCTGACGAATATATCAACAGCAGTATGAACACTCCAAAAACCGCATAAGCACCCTAGCCACGCCCATAGAGCATACAGCGCCTACAATGCTCTCATAACATGCAACTAAGAGTAGAGGCGTTGCCTCTACCGGCTAAAATGGCTCTACCAAAAATCCATCGATCTCTTCATTCCACTGCATCTACTACCTCCACTTTGCTCGTCTTATCATCATTTTTAAGGTGAATGTATGGTAGAGGCATTATCCCTACCTGTCACAAGATTTCTGATTATTTTTCTGCCATGGTTGTAGTAAACGTTTTTACCATGTGCGCGGCGCAGGGCTTGGATTTTTTTAGTCAGAAGGTGAACGTCACCGCATGTGTCGTGCCGTCCCAGGCGATGCTGGCGCCGAGCATCTGCGCCACCCAGGCAACCGGCAGGCAGGTTCGGCCATTAGTGATCGCAGGAACAGCATCAATTGTGGTCGCCGCTCCATTGATAAACATGGTCTGGCTGCCTATCGTGAACTGTACTTCACCATCACCATTGCTGACGGTGACCTCTTGCGTTATGGGATCCCACGAAATATCGGAGTCTGGAATTCCGGCAGCATCGGTGGCACAGCGCAGTGGCAGGAATGTTCGACCATCTTTGATGTACGGGGCCACATCGGTGTTATAAACAACGCCGTTCACCGTGTAGCTGCTATCACCTACCTGCAAAATAGCAGTGGTGGTTCCACCCGGAGGCAATACGCCGGCGGTTCCACCCACAGACGACAACCCAGTGGTGTCGAGTACTACTGCCGAGTACACTTCTTTTATGCAACTATAGCTTATCCAGCCATATCCGTTGTCACCCCAACCCGTCCCCCAAGAGTTGATAACCCTGAACGCTCCTGGTCCGTCCGGAGTTGGATGTGAATCGTCATCCCCAACTATACAGAAAGCATGATAGCCTGGCGTTGAAAAATCAGGATCTGGGTAATAATCGTTTTTCACTGATAAATTTGCCGCTAGCCAGCCTGGGGTGGTTACCCCTGTTGACGATGATAGATCGTCTATGCCAGCCACTATAGGCTGACCATTATTCAGCGCCTGTTTAAACGTATCGGTGCTAATGTTCTTTGTTAAAAACGAGAATCCTTTTATTCTGTAATTCTCAGCGTTCATCAATTGAGCAGCCGTCGGGGGCGCTAGAGAAGAAATATCTGCCATTGTTTGCAATGGCATGTCTTCAGTCGTATCGCACCCATCTAGCTGAAGAACATATGCCCCTTCTCCGAGCAATACTCCATTTACTCCGTTTAGCTTGTTTGGTCCATATAGGCTTCCCGCTTCGCAGAGCAAGCAGTATGGATTGAAGTTTTCGTGTTTCTGGATATCAAGAGCATAACAAAGTGCCCACGCGCCACAAGTGCCGCCCACCTGATTTCCGACAACCGGCTTAAAATTAGTCGTAAGGTCAAGGCTGCCGGCCTGTGCCAATGCCGGCATACAGAAACTCATAGCAATAACAACCGCCAACATCAACACTAACACTTTGCCGTTCTTTTTCATCTCACCAACCCTTCAGCCTCAAGAAGTTAAATACTTTTAGTGACACGATTTTGAGTTAGTCAGTAATTTTTAGTAACTGCTCAGCCACGCGATCTTGTTCTATAAAAACCGGCTACAGATCGACACTTATTAGTCAGAGCTGAGGGCAAAAATTATTTCAAAAAATCTTCTAAGCCAAGGAGAAATTCATTAACAAGGCGCGAATTTCCTATGAAATGGGTATTTTTTTAGGAAGGTGCGCCTCGTGGACAATCTCAAAGTGACACGTGAATAATTCCAGGTCATCTACGATCAGGGAGCCGATGCGGTGTATGCTCTGGTCGAAGGATTGCTGCTTCAGGTGAATCTTCTTGCCGCCAGGGTGCAGCAGTCGGAGAATCAGAATCCATCGAGAGGCGCCAGGTAGTCGAACTACCGGGCTGTGTAGTCACGCCAGAAAGGTATATCACGTAGGTGTACCTGTGCTTACACCGGTGGAGAATCAGCGGCAACCACTCTTCCCTACTTTCAAGTTATCAGGAAGTTGATCAAACCGTAATTGTAAGGAATAATCACCGACAATCACGCCGTTGGCTAAGATCAAGGAACCTTCCTGACTGTAACCTGGCTCTACGGCAATATCGCGGATTCCCCCATTATACAGGCCCTCTGAAACGGTGTTTAGCATGACGGGTCTGGCGTCCCTGTTCGCTAATGAGTCACCTGGCTTCAGTTCCTCGGCGCGAATAAGCTTGCCGTTTGTCAGCATGAATACTTGATCTGTCGAGCAAATTATCTGACGCTCTTGGTCATCACTAAAAACCATGAATATCATAGGACATTCTGAACTGATTACGCAACCCGCACTGTAACTCACTACTTCTGGATTCCAGAATATTTTCTCGACGGGATAAATTGCAGAAGCTAGTATCGTATCATCCATCGATATTTCCTGGATCTCCATAACACCACTTGGTACTGTGATCGTAGTGCTGTAGGCGAAACTCATATAATTAACTCCTCACTTTGACTTACTAGCCTGGGTAGTTACCTTTTAAGATTATCTGATAAAATTGGTTGGCGTCCATTCCTCTTGTTCTGGATAAGGAACCGTATTTTTCGCTGCTTCAATACATTTGAGCAACCATGCCATATTATTCCCCAAGGTCCGCATGATCTGCAATCCCTCTAAATCTTGCCTTACCTCTTCCGGCGTGTTACCGTGAACGGCATTCCAATATTGCGAGGAAACAATCGGCATGCTGGAAATCGTAAAGTATTTATTAAGGCGGTCGAATGCCGCGCTCGCTCCGCCGCGGCGGCAACTGACAATAGCAGCAGATGGTTTATAGGCATACGCTGCATTTTTCATAAAGAACATCCGCTCTAAAAATGCACAAAAGGAACCACTTGGCGCAGCGTAATAAACGGGGGAGCCGATCACAATGCCGTCCGCTTTTTTAGCAAGGTCAATGCATTCGTTGACCGGATCGTCCTTGAAGACGCAATAGCCGCTTTCTGCACATTTACGGCAGGCAATACAGCCGCGGATTGGCTTGTTGCCGATGTGAAAGATGTTGGCTTCAATA
>JBEKKU010000062.1:0-13563 GCA_050010575.1 Thermacetogeniaceae bacterium
AAGCTGCCACAGGGTGTCATCGGGCAGCTCTTTTCCGGGGAGCTTGACCTTTGTGCCAAATACCATGGGGAACAGGTTGCCGGCGCCATAAGGCGCCGTAACTCCGTCCACATCCGGCCCCATGGCTTTGATCGAACTCACCATAACCTCGTTTTCTCTTTTCAGGCTGGAGCAGAAATCGGACAGCTTGACTCCCATATGAACAGCGCAGAAGGAGTCCTCCATCAGGATTACCGGGGTTCGATCGGGTTTTTCCAGGGCAATGACCTTGGCAAGTCTGGCCTTTTTCTCCGCAAGCAACTCGGCGTTAGTCATCTAGTTCACCCCCACAATTTTCTTGCACGCCTCTACTGCTTCCTGCGCGCTCCTGCAGACCTGATCAGCCTTAACATACTCGCGGACCTTCTCATCGGTCGGGCCGCCGCCGATCAGAATTTTACAGCTGTCTCTCAATCCCGCCGCCTCAATGGCAGCGACGGTATCCCGCATACTATCGAAGGCCGAAGTCAATAGGCAGGAAAGCCCGACAATCTGTGGGTGATGCTCTTTAATGGCTTCCACAAATTTCTCATGAGGGACATCCACGCCCAGGTCAATCACCTTAAACCCGTTGCAACCCAGAATTGTGGCCACGATATTCTTACCGATATCATGAACATCGTCCTTGACGGTACCGATCACCACCGTGCCCAGTTTCTCGGAGCTATCTGCCGTAAAGGCATCGCCCAGGATATCGGTGGCACTCTTGAAGATATCAGCGGACATGATCAGTTCGGAGAGAAAGTATTCCTTGGTTTCGAACTTCTGGCCGACTGCCTCCATTCCTCTTTGCAAAGCAGCTAAAATATCGATGGCCGGAACCCCTTTGTTGAACAGATCCTTGACCCCATCCAATACCGTGTCCTCATCCAGTTCACTCAATGCTGTAACAATCTCATCATACATCACTTACTTCTCCTCCTCTAGATTTGATTTTATCCGATGGCCGACGCCACTCAGGCTCCTATCCCACCTCTCAGACGGGAGATAAGTACAGCCCCTTACGATACTCTTTCAGGTACCTGGCGCAATATTTATCCTGCCCGACTAGTGCCCGGGAAACATACAGAGCGCCCATCATTTCTCTATTGGTAGGATCCAAAATGTAACCATCCATGCCGTAGGCCATGGTCTGCACCATGAACAGCCTGTTGATCAGCGCCCTGTTAGGCAAGCTGTAGGATACGTTGCTCAACCCGCATATAAAATGGACTTCAGGGAATGCGTCCTTGACCAGCCTGATGCTCTGCAGTACTTCCCAGCCATATTTGTCTCCCGTACTGATCGGTTTGATCAGGGGGTCCAGATAGATCTCATTCTGGGAAATACCCTGTTCCTGCAACCTGACAACCAGATCCCTGGCAATTCGCAGCCTGTCCTCTGCAGTGACAGGCATACCGGCATCTTCGATACAGAGAGCCACAATTCTGGCCTGATATTTTTTAATCAACGGCAGCACGCTCTCAAACCTCTTCTCTTCGGCACTGATGGAATTGATCAGGGGAAAAGGAGATTTGACCAGGCTCAAACCTGCTTCCAGCGCTTCTGCGCTGGGACTGTCAATGCATAGAGGAAGGGCCGTAGCCTCCTGGACAGTATTGACCAACCATTCCATAATGGCGACCTCTTCGCTGACCATGGTTCCACAGTTGATATCTAAATAGTCAGCGCCGCTCTCTTCTTGCAGCTTGGCTATTTTTTGTATATAGTCAGCGTCCCTCTTTTCTACAGCTTCGCGAATTGCCTTTCGGCTGGTGTTGATCAGTTCACCTACGACTAACATGTCGCCCTCCTCATTTTCAACTTGTGTACATGTGTATACATCTTAGCATAAATTTATAACTGATTTTAAGGTATGTCAAGTGGGCAAATAAAAAAATAGAAGGAGTCCATGTTGGATCGCCGATCACTCCTCTTTGTCCCATAAATTAACAGAAACCTAATACAAGCTTTACCCGGTCTTAATATCCGGAACTTATGCTGTTCTTAGAGACCGGACATATTGGAGCAGGTCCCGATCTCTCAATCAGAGGCAGGGAGGGATCATTGGCACGTTTCTCCGTCGCTAAAAAACATCATTAAGTATTGCAGGTAACAGCATGAAAAACAGCACCATAAAAATCATGAATTAATTCAGGAGGGTAACTTATGGCCAGCAACCCGAGACGATTTCATTACCTGTTACTGATGCTGCCAGTGATAATTCTAATTGCAGCCGCAATAACGATCATTGCCGCCAGCGCCGGCACACCGATTGGCGCCAACGCCAATACCACCACCAATACAGCTACCGCTATCGTCAATGCTCCCTACAATCTTAATAACCTGAACATCACCCCCGGCAGCGACCCGTCGCAGCTCAATTTTTCTTGGGCCACCCAAAAACTCCTGGTCGGCACAGATGCCGACACGCCCATCCCGGAGGTACAGATCGCCAAGGCTTCAGACGCAGAAGGCCCTGCTTTTCCGGCGGCTAAGGCAAAAACGTTTTATGGAGCGAGCATCGAATCTTTTGTTTCCGCAGCACCATCCGAAATCCCCACCGTTTCCACGGCAGGCACCGTATTCGGCGGATTTTATCAGAGCAAGGTAACAGTCAGCGGCCTTGATAATTCGACAGCATATGTATACCGCGTCGGCGACGGCACCGATGCCGGCTGGAGCAGCACTTACACGTTCAATACCAGGGATCCCCGCAGCTACAGCTTCCTCGCCACAGGCGACCCTCAGCTCGGCGCCAAATCATTCGGGGCAAAAACCCTTACCTACGACCAGGCCGGCTGGCAGGATACGGTGGAGAAAGCAGCCAGCAAATTTCCAAACGTCAGCTTCCTGATCTCCCTCGGCGATGAGGTCAACAATACATCTTCCCAGCAAACGCAGGACCAGGAATACAGCGCCTATTTCAGCCCTTCGCAGTTGACCAGCCTTCCAGTCGCGACCATAGACGGCAACCATGACTTCTCCATGGGCCCGTATTATGGCTATCACTACAACCTGCCCAATCAGTCCACCCAATACGGCGCCTCCCAATGGGGCAACGACGGGGACTACTGGTTCACCTACGGCAACGCCCTGTTCATGGTGATCAACAGCAATACCGAAAGCATTGCCACCCATGACGTCTTCATCGGGCAGGCCATCGCCGCAAACCCGAAGGCCAAATGGAGGATCGTCTCCTTCCACCATTCAGTGTACAGCGAGGCCAGCCACGTCAATGACGCTGAAATTCAATACAGAAGACTCAGTTATCCGGCCGTGTTTGACAAGTATAAGATAGACGTCGTACTCCAGGGTCATGATCACTCTTACACCAGGTCGTTCCAGATGCTCGGTGGTTTGCCGCAGAAAAACCAGACGATCGCCAAGGGCAGTGTTGTGAATCCCACCGGCACCCTCTATCTCACCCTCGACTCCGGCAGCGGCAGCAAATTCTATGCCTTCACCGTTGCCGAGCAGGCATACAGCGCCTTCAGATGGCAGCAGGACGTGCCGACCTTCTCCTACGTGACCGTCGATGACAACAAATTCTCCATCGTCACCTACCGTACCGACAATGTATCCGCCATCGATCAATATTCAATAACTAAATAAAAAGTCCGAGCTTTGTTCAAGAACGCAAGGATACAATAGGTCCGGCGCATGTAAATCTCTTACATGCGCCAATATTTTTAAATTATAGGCAACCGGTCAACAGTACGTATCTCACTGCTAAGGAGTTTAAAATGTCGGGACTAACCAGAAAGAACCTGATAAACGGTGCGGCCGGGCGCCCGCTAGCGGCGACAGCGGTGCTGATCATCTATCTGATTCTAATCTTCATGTTTTACAGAAATACTCCGATCTATCATCTTTTCAGCCAGGGCGCCGGCACTCATGTCAATTATGAGAAGGCCGAAGTGATCAACATACAGAAGGAATTGATCTCCCGAGACAGTGACAGCGGGCTGGATGTGGGCTATCAGGAGGTCGACATCAGGATCCTTACTGGCGAGCATAAGGGACAGGTCATGACCGTAAAAAACTATCTCAACTACACGACCAATATCAGGGCCCGGGCGGGTTCCGCGGTTATCGTCTGCATCGACACCGCCAGCCAGGATGCATACGATGTCTGGATCTACAGCTATGACAGGGGACCCTTCCTCTACATCTTCGCCCTGCTGTTCATTGCAGTGCTCTGCGCCATCGGAGGCAGCCGGGGTCTAAAATCCGTGCTGGGCATCATCTTCACCTTCGCCAGCATCGTATTCCTGTTCATCCCCATGCTCTACCGCGGCTATTCGCCAGCGCTGGCGGCTGTCGGAGTGCTGATCGTCACCATCTGCGTTACATTAGTGCTGCTCGGGGGCTTCAGCCCCAAAACCCTCTCCGCCGTTCTCGGAGCGACGGCGGGGGTGGCCATATCGGCCGTCATTCTGGTTGTGGCCCTGAGCATCACGCACCTTTCAGGGTACAGCACCAACGAATCAGACGTGCTGATCCAGATTGCCGGACGCACGCACATGAAGATCGGCGAGCTGCTCTTCGCCGCCATCCTGATCTCCTCGCTGGGCGCCATCATGGACATAGCCATATCTATCGCCTCAGCGGTAACGGAAGTCTACGCGGGAAACAGCAAGCTGACCGCTCAAGAGCTGTTCAGATCCGGCATGAATGTGGGACGCGATATGATGGGCACCATGGCCAACACCCTGATCATCGCCTTTACAGGGACTGCGCTGAACACGCTGGTCCTGATCTATTCGTGGAATGTAAAATACTATCAACTCCTCAACAACAACCTGATCGGCATCTACATGATCCAGGCCGTGTCCGGCAGCATCGCGGTGATCCTGACGGTACCACTGGTCTCGTTCATTGCAGCGCGGCTGATCCCCGTCCTGGCCGCCGGACCGCAAGAGCAAGATGTCGCTGAATGAGCATGCCCCTGCCAACAATATATAGAAACCACCGCCTGGCTAAATAAATACTCAAAGAGAATGCAGAAAATAAGGGGGAAAAGGGGATAAGCGTCGAAATAAATACATGAAAACGACACCTCAAAAGTTAATTGCTGGAGGTAATGTTAATGAAGGATGAAGACAAGCCAAGAGAACTGCTTATCAGTGAAATCACAGAACTGCGCCAACAACTGGGCGAGTCGAAATCTTCATTAGAGGAGCTAAAGAAGAGCGAAGTAAAGTACCGCATGCTGGCGGAGGCCACCCCTGCCTACATCCATGTAACCCAGGGCAACAAGTTTGTTTATATCAACCCTGGGGCGGTGACATTTGCCGGTTACGCGAGGGAAGAGCTAATGGCGCTGGACTTCTGGGATTACATACATCCCGAATTTAAGGAGCTTGTGAAGGAGAACCATTTTTTGCGGCAACGAGGGGACAAGGGCCCCGAGCGTTATGAATTTAAGGTAGTCGCCAAAAATGGCCAGGAGCATTGGGTCGAGCTTAATGCAAGGGCAGTCGATTGGGAGGGGGAGCCGGCCGTTGCTGCCTTGGCTTATGATATTACTGGACACAAAAAAACAGAAGAAGAGTTGCATAGAGCTCACAGCATACTAGAGATGCGGGTTCAGGAACGAACCGCGGAGTTGGCCAGGGCGAACGAGGCCCTTCGGGCGGAAATTGCTGAGCGCAGGCAGACTGAAGATCAACTTCGTGCTGCCCATCAGCAGCTCTCGGAGATCATCGAGTTCCTGCCCGATGCCACCTTGGTAATCGATAAGGGCAGAAGGGTGATTGCCTGGAATAAAGCTATCGAGGAGATGACAGGGGTTCGCAAAGAGGAGATTATCGGAAAGGGCAACTACGCATATGCCGTGCCTTTTTATGGAGAACCCAGGTCCATACTAATTGACCTGGTCTTTATGGAAGACAGGGAAACTGCTCAAAAGTATCTATACACAGAAAAGGTAGGAGATGCAATCTATGCCGAGACGTCTATCCCTTCTTTATATAAAGGGAGGGATGCTTATTTATGGGGCAAGGCTTCCCCTCTTTATAGCAGTGAAGGGGTTGTAATCGGGGCGATCGAATCCATCCGCGACATCACCATGCACAAGCGGGCGGAACAGGAAGTCCGGGAGCAGTTGAACTTTTTGCAGGTACTGATAGACGCTATTCCTACGCCCATTTATTACAAGGATCCGAATGAGATATACCAGGGCTGCAACAAAGCATATGAGATCATGCTCGACCAGCCAAAGGAAAACATAGTCGGAAAAACCGCCTATGATATTTGGCCGAAAGAGCTGGCTGACATCTACCATAGGATGGATATTGAGCTATTGAGCCATTCCGGCGTACAGGTCTTCGACTCCAAGGTCCGGTTTGCAGACGGCTTGATTCATGACGTAAACTTCCACAAGGCCACTTACAAGAATCTGACCGGGCATCTTGCAGGCCTGGTAGGTGTATTCATAGATATTACCGTGCACAAACAGATAGCGAAGATGCTGCGGCAGACCGCCTCGGAGCTGCAGGCAGTCTTTCAGGCTCTTCCGGATCTCTACTTCAGGCTCAGCGCAGATGGCACATTCCTGGATGTGCAGGCAGGACGTCTCTCTGACTTATACCTGCCAATAGAGGAGCTGCTCGGGAAGCGGATCCAGGATACCTCAAGACGGTTAGCCCAGCAGTTCCAGCAGGCAATCGACCAAACCCTGCGAACGCGATCCCTGGTTATGATTGAGTATGCGCTCACCATTGGTGGAGAGAAGAAGCTCTTTGAGGCACGCTTCCTACCTCTGCTTGAGGATCAGGTCGTTGTAGTGGTAAGGAACATCACCGAGCGCATTCAGATGGAGGGAAGGCTGCGCAAATCAGAACAGGAGTACCGGACTATTTTCGAAACTACCAGTACTGCGATGTTGATCGTCGAGGATGACACCACGATTTCCCTGGCCAATCAGGAGTTTGCCAGGCTCTCAGGATATTCAATTGAAGAGGTTGAGGGCAAAAAGAGCTGGAGTGTGTTCGCTGGATATGACTATCTGGATATGATGATGGAGTATCATCGAATACGCAGGTCCGGTTCACTTGACGTCCCGAGACAATACGAAGCAGAATTCATAGACAGACGCGGCAACATTATAAGCGTCCTGATAACTGCAGCCATGATCCCTGCAACCAAGAAGAGCGTACTCTCTTTTTTAGATATCACCAAGCGCAAGCACGCAGAGGCGGCCCTGAGGGAGAGCGAAGAACAGTTGCGACGGATCGCTGATAATATGCTTGACATGGTCTGTCAAACGGACGCAAGAGGAATTGTTCAATATGCCAGCCCTTCAAATGAAAGTGTTGTGGGATACAACCCTAAAGATTTAATAGGAAAGCCTGTGTTTAATTTCGTGCATCCTGCTGATCTAAACAAAGCAATAACTGCCCTTCAGACCTTTCAAGCAGCTATTAATGCTTCTTCGGGAGGGAAGATCGAGTTTCGCTTTAAACACGCTGATGGCCGCTACCTCTGGGTAGAGATTGTCGGTAAGCCCTTGTTTGACGATATGGGAACGGTTGTAGGCGCCATCTTTGGCGGCCGTGACATCACCGAGCGCAAGATGGCAGAACAAGAAACCAGAGAACAACTGCACTTTTTACAAGTCTTAATCGATGCCATCCCTGCACCCATCTTTTACAAAGATCTAGAGGGAATCTACCAGGGTTGCAACAACGCTTTCGCCTCTATGCTCGGTATGAGCAAGGAAGATATAATCGGAAAAAGTGCCTTTGGGGCTTTACCGGAAGAGGAAGGTAACAAACATAGGAAGATGGATCTGGACTTATTCAATAACCCCGGGGTACAGGTCTACGACTACAAGATCCGTTCTGCAGATGGCCTAGATCATGATGTCATATTCCACAAGGCCACCTACAACGATTTATCCGGTCGTCTTGCGGGCTTGGTAGGAGCAGTCATCGATGTCACAAGGCTCAAGCAGGTCGAAGAGAAGCTGCGCCAGAGGGCTGCAGAACTCCAGGCAGTCTTTCAGGCCCTCCCGGATCTCTACTTCAGGCTCAGCGTAGATGGCACATTCCTGGAGTTGCTGGCAGGTCCCCCTGATGACTTGTATCTGCCCGTAGAGGAGTTTCTCGGCAAGCGAATTCAGGATGTTTTCAAGTATTTAGGCCCGCAATTCCAGCAGATAAATGAACAAGTTCTACAAAAACGGTCCTTGTTTATAATGGAGTACCCCCTGACCCTGAAGGGGGAGACGAAATTTTTCGAAGCTCGACTCTTCCCCTTGCTCGAGGATCAGGTCATCTTGGTAGTCCGCAACATCACCGAGCGAAAACGGGACGACGAGGAACTGAAAAAATACCGGGAGCACCTCGAGGTCCTGGTGGAGCAGCGGACAGCGGAACTAAAGGAGATTAATAAGGAACTAGAGTCTTTCAGCTACTCTGTATCCCACGATTTGCGTTCGCCTCTCAGGATAATTGATGGATATAGCCGGGTGTTGGAAGAGGATTATCTTGAAATCCTTGGTAATGAAGGCATGAAAAACATCCAGATTATTCGTTCACAGTGCCAACGCATGGGAGAGCTCATCAATGACATCCTCGATCTTTCCCGCCTGTCACGTAAAGAAATGCAGTTGGAAGAGGTGAACTTAAGTCAATTGGCTGAAAGCATCGCTGCAGAATTGCAAAGGAGTGAGCCGGAGCGTCAGGTGAACTTCATCATCACCCCCAACCTTGAAGTGCGTGGAGACAAACAGTTGTTCCAATCCGTTTTAGAAAACCTGATGAATAATGCCTGGAAGTTTACCAGCAAACACCCCCAGGCAAAGATAGAGCTTGGTGTTAAAAAGATTGGTGGTAATAAAGCTTACTTTGTTCGCGACGATGGAGCTGGTTTCGACATGAAGTACGTTCAAAAGCTATTTGGAGCATTTCAGCGACTGCATACGATTGACGAGTTTCCAGGCACCGGTGTTGGCCTGGCCATTGTCCAGCGCATCGTTCATCGGCACGGAGGACAGGTGTGGGCGGAAGGCGCCGAAGAAAAAGGGGCGACATTCTATTTCACGCTGGACAGACAAATTTCGGGGGGAGATAATCACGGGCGGAAAAGTGATACTTCTGGTTGAGGACAATCCCGACGACGCAAATTTAACCATACGTGCACTAGAGAAAGGCAATATTGGTAACGAGATTGTTGTGGCCCGTGATGGGGCCGAAGCATTGGACTGCTATTAAACGAGCCACCGCCCTCAACGAGGTGAGTTGAATGGACACGCCCTTGAAAATCCTGCTCATAGAGGATTCAGAGTATGAAGCCGGGTTGTTGATCCGGGAGGTGAAACGCGGGGGCTACGATCCGATACATGAAAGAGTTGAAACGGCCGAGGCAATGAACGCCGCCCTGGAGAAACAGCAGTGGGATCTGATTATCTCAGACTACGTCATGCCCCGCTTTAGTGGCCTGGATGCCCTAAAAGTCATGCAAAAAAGAGGGCTCGACCTACCTTTCATAATTGTGTCTGGAAAAATTGGGGAGGATCTAGCTGCTGAATCCATGATCGTAGGTGCCCATGACTATATCTTAAAAGACAACCTATCAAGGCTTATTCCCGCCATCAAGCGGGAGCTGCGCGAAGTTGTGGCGAAGCGGGAGCGCAGGAAAGCCGAAGAAGCGTTGCTCCAGAGCGAAAAACGCTTTCGATCCCTGTTTGAAGCTGCTCCGGTGGGCATTGTTATCTGCCGCAATGATGGCATAATAATGCTAACCAACCAGGCATACCTGCAAATGTATGGTTTTTCTGACGTATCTGAATTACAGAATCAGTCTGTGCTTGAACGCATTGCCCCGGAGTGCCGGCAGGAAAGTGCAGAGAGAATGAGAAGGCGAGAGCATGGAGAAGCTGCACCCAGATTGCTTGAAACCGTCGGATTAAGGAAGGACGGCTCAACCTTTCCGGTTTACGTCGAGATCGCCATACTCGACCTGCCGGATGGCCCTGCAGGCATGGCGTTTATCAGCGACATCAGCGAGCGTAAACAGTCAGAGGGAGATTTGCAAAGAAGCTACATAAGGCTGGAAAGAATCCTCGAACAAACTGTCAATTCTCTTTCGTCCGTAGTTGAACTGAGGGACCCATATACAGCAGGGCATCAAATAAGGGTTGCTAACCTGGCCGGCGCAATAGCCTCCGAACTTGGAATGCCGGCGGACAAGGTACACTCCATTAAAACCGCAGCTCTCATCCACGACATCGGAAAAGTCTATATTCCAGCCGAAATTCTTAGCAAACCGGGGATGCTAAATGAGCTTGAGCGAAGCTATATTCAGGCCCATGTCCAGGCAGGATATAACATAGTGAAAACCATAGAATTTACCCAGCCGATTGCTGAAATTATCCTGCAGCATCATGAGCGGCTGAACGGCTCCGGGTATCCACAGGGACTGTCGGGAGACAGTATTTTAAAAGAAGCCAGGGTCTTGGCGGTTGCCGATGTTATCGATGCTACCGCATCAAACCGCCCCTATCGTCCAGCATTTAAATTAGAAAGGGCACTTGACATAATTCGGAAAAACAAAGAGATTCTCTATGATCCTGATGTTGTTGAAGCGTGCCTGAGACTGTTCGAAAAAGCAAAAAGGGCATATGATTCAAAAGATGATGTAATTGCCTGTCCGTAAATTGACGATTGCAGATCATCTACCCTTCGATAGATTATTTGGCCATAACGTGTACGCTGCTTTTCTGTTAACACGCCATGCCCACCTCCTGGTATTAGCCTCTGTCAATTTCCGGAAAAAGGGATGTCCGATCGCCATGCATAGCACCGCACCCCCAGATTCTTGTTAGATATTGGGTGTTTTGTAGATCGGAAATATAGTTGCGGAGAAGACCAGGTCAGAAAGGATAGTCGACTCGTGGGTCCCAAACTGGATGGCCTGAATCCCGAAAACCTGAACTAGACCGGTCACTGCTAATCTCTTATTCCATCCGGAGGCACGTCTTAACCAGCTACCTCCGATAGATCAGATCGCGCCATATGCCACAGCGGAAACTCTTGCAGATCGATGGCCTTCTCTCCCAGGGAATGATACATCCATTCATCCCCAGATAGTCACAGGCATGCGGGTGGATCTTCTCGGATAAAGGTTCCACCCCATATTCCAAATAGTGACCACCGCCATAGAGATGCTTTTCATCCTCATGCAGTCTCTGCCGCTTCATGTTGCGAGATGGCACGTAGATCATGCAGCACTTGCCGCCGCAATCAGCACATAGGTCATCATCACGATATTCAGGGATATTCAACCATTGATACCACCCTTCTATTCTAATAATTCGATTTTAGAAAATGATAACGGATTATCAGCGATAGAGGAAGAGGGATCTTGCATATTTTCGATTTTGTCGGTCAAGATCAACCCGAAGTATTAGCGGGGGGAAGCGGTTTCTGATAAATCGGTTTCTGATAAATCTTGACATTAATAGGGATCAAAACTATATTGAAAACACAACTATATTTATAACTTAAACCCTTTTCTAAAATATATTTTCTGCTCTGCTTGCTGTTAGAAATGATGGATTGTTGGACAGGAGGGTTAGAAAATGGCCGGGGATAATCTTGAAAAATTAGTGCATATAAAGGCGGATTCTGTCACCCTGGAAGGAGCGCTCGCCATCCCTGAAAATGGACGAGGAATGGTGCTGTTTGCTCATGGCAGCGGCAGTAGCCGTCATAGCCCTAGAAACAATTATGTTGCTCGTGAATTGCGGGCAGTCGGCCTGGGAACGCTGCTGATAGATCTGCTGACCGAAGAGGAGGACCGGATCTATCAAACCCGTTTCGATATAGACCTGCTGACCCGCCGCCTCCTTGCGGCCACTGAATGGCTCAAAGAACAGCCGCAAACCAGGGGCCTCCATATTGGGTATTTTGGGGCTAGCACCGGGGCGGCGGCGGCGCTTAAAGCGGCTGCTACGCTGGGTCCAGCGATCGACGCAGTGGTTTCACGCGGCGGTCGCCCCGACCTGGCAGAACCAGACCTCGAAAACGTTCAAGCCCCCACCTTACTGATTGTTGGTGGTTATGATGACGTCGTTATTGAGCTCAACCGGAGTGCTTACAAGAAGTTGAAAGGGAAAAGGGAACTCGTAATTGTCCCTGGGGCAACACATTTGTTTGAGGAACCGGGCAAACTGGAAGCAGTAGCGGGCCTGGCGGCCTCCTGGTTCAAGCAGTACCTGTCTAAAGAACAGGTATAGCGACATTTATTAAGAACCTTGAGCTTAACAAAGGGATAGCAGTTTGGTAAATAGAAACCGAAAGGATGATCTCCCATGACATCATCCATTATCGAAAATCCGGGCCTCAGAAACCAAACGAGAGTATTTCAGGACCGTGAAGAAGCAGGGGTATATCTTGCAAAGGCACTCGAAAAGTTGCGCGGCCAAGAGGCGATCATCCTGGCCATACCTTCCGGAGGGGTTCCCATCGGCCTCGTGCTTAAATCATATCTCCAGCTTCCCTTTGATCTTCTCATCATTAGAAAAATCCCGATACCCGGCAACCCGGAAGCAGGTTTTGGCGCCTTAAGCTTCGAAGGGGATATGGTTCTGAACGAGGGGTTGATTCATAGATTGAGGCTTACCACCAGAGAGATTGAGAAAGAGGCTGAGCTGGTAAGGATAGAGCTAGAGAGGCGAAACCATCTCTTCAGGGAAGACAGGCCCTGGCCGGATCTGAAGGACCGGACTGTCGTCCTGGTTGATGACGGCCTGGCTTCCGGCTATACCATGATGGCCGCCGCCATTATAGTGAGAAAGCGTGATCCGGCCAAAATTATCGTTGCTGTCCCTACCGCCCCCCTTAATACTTTAGAGATGATCGAGACTTACGTGGATGAGATCGTTTGCCTTAACGTTCGCAACGAAGACCATTTCGCAGTAGCCGAATCCTACAAAAACTGGTATGACCTTTCCAGGGAAGAGGTCTTGGCTCTTTTAAGGCAGCACGGGCTGATTGGCAGAGACACCAAGTAGAGCAAACAAAAACTGTTTCATCCTTTGGTGACGCCCAATAGGAGTCAGCATGACCAACGGTTTAATCGGGGTTTCCGCACCGAAATCACACTTAGATAACGTTAATAATCGATGGTTGTTTGCTCTTATAGATTACTAATTCCCAATAATTACTGCTTTATTAAACATGCCCTTGGCAACCTGCTCCTGGATGGCTGCCTCCTGGCTATCCTTGAACAGTCCTATCAGCTCGTCGTATGCCTTGAGCGCTTCTTCTTTGTTGCCCTGCTGCTTCAGCGTAACTCCCTTATTAAACATGGCCCGGGCAACCGATTCCTGGACGGTTTCCTCCTGGCTATCCTTGAACAGTCCTATCAGTTCGTCGTATGCCTTGAGTTCTTCCTCATGATTGCCCCGATCACCACAAGTAAGCGCTTTACTAAACATGGCCCGGGCAGCCGATTCCTGGACGGC
Source organism: Thermacetogeniaceae bacterium (assembly GCA_050010575.1). Taxonomy (GTDB): domain Bacteria; phylum Bacillota; class DSM-12270; order Thermacetogeniales; family Thermacetogeniaceae; genus Palsa-1188. The sequence goes on from JBEKKU010000062.1 coordinate 13,496, forward strand.
ATGATCTAAATTGCAATATAAAGGTTTATTTATTGCCATAGCAGGGTCACTTGCTATATTTTTTTCAA